>DAISHS010000047.1:0-18437 GCA_036822415.1 Chloroflexota bacterium | reverse complement strand
ACGATTGCAAAGTCCACCTGCGTGGACTACACCCCGAAACTGAAATGCACCCAATCGGCGCTTTTCTGCCCTCGGCCCACTACGTCAGCGCGGAACGACGTGCGCTTCGATCAGTGTCTGGGCGGCCTGGGCGACGCTGGCCGCGGGGTTGTCAGGACCAAACATGCGTACAGCCATGAAGGCGCCGTCCATCAACACCAGGAGCTGGCCGGCCAGGTCGTCAGGCGCCTGAGCGCCGGCGGCCGCGGCCATGCGCTGCAGGCGCGCCAGCACGGCCTGCTTGTGCGCCAATGCCACCTGGCGGCCCGGATGATCGGCCAGAGGGAAGTCCACCGCGGCGTTGAGGAAAGGGCAGCCCAGGCAGCTCGGCGTGGTTACCAGCCTCTGCAGCGCGGCGAAGACGGCAGCCAAAGACGCCGCGGGATCGCCGCCCCCCTGCGCCGCCGCCTCGTCGAACCATTGCCAGAAATGGCCGTTCGTATCCGCCAGATAGGCAGCAATCAGATCGTCTTTGGAAGAAAAGTGGCGATAGAGCGTCATCTTGGCGACGCCCGCTGCCGCGGCGACCGTGTCCACGCCCACGGCGCGAAAGCCGTCACGGTAGAATAGCCGCCCCGCGGTCTCCAAGACGCGCTCACGGGAAGAAACATTCCGATCTGGCATGTGGTGGCTCCATCAGGCTTGACATGATACAGAACTTTCTGTATACTTGCGTCCCGTGCGATACAGATCTGTATCGTATCACACGAACGGTCAAATTGACAAATCAAACGATCAAATGATGGAGGTTGCGATGAAGATCGGTGTTTTAGGCTCAGGCATGGTTGGACAGGCGCTTGCTACCAGGCTGGTGTCGCTGGGGCATGAGGTGACGGTGGGCACGCGCGACGTGCACAAGCTGGACGATTGGCTGGCCAGTGTAGATCACAAGGCGCGGGTGGGGTCATTTGCCGAGGCTGCCGCGAACGGCGAGGTCGTTTTCAACGCTACGGCTGGCAGCGGCGCGCTCAACGCGCTGCGCATGGCCGGCGCCGACAATTTGCGCGGTAAGGTCGTGGTAGACATCTCCAATCCGCTCGACTTCTCGCGCGGCATGCCGCCCTCGCTCTTTGTATCGAACACCGATTCGTTGGGCGAGCAGATCCAACAGGCCTTTCCTGAGGTCAGGGTGGTCAAGTCGCTCAACACCATGAACGCCAACGTGATGGTCAACCCGCACCTGGTCGCGGGCGGCGATCACACCGTCTTTGTGTGCGGCGATGACGCCGCGGCCAAGGCGCAGGTGACATCCATCCTGCGCGACGAGTTCGGCTGGCGCGACGTCGTGGATCTGGGCGACATCAAGGCCGCACGCACCGTCGAGATGCTGGTGCCGCTGTGGGTCGCTTTGTTCGCGCAAAACGGCTCGCCCATGTTCCAGTTCAAGGTAGTGAAGTAAGTATGCGTTACAAGCTGTTTGGCCGCAGCGGTCTGCGTGTATCAGAGCTGGCTCTGGGCACCATGACCTTTGGGCCGGAATGGGGCTGGGGCGTGGACAAAGAGACCAGTAAGGCGGTCTTCGATGTCTATGCCAACGCGGGCGGCAATTTCATTGATACGGCCAACCGCTACACCGACGGCGCCAGCGAGAAGTATGTCGGTGAGTTCGTTGCCAGCGACCGCGAGCACTTCGTGGTGGCAAGCAAATACACCCTCAAAATGCGCGACGGCGATCCCAACTTCAGCGGCAACCACCGCAAGAACATGATGCAGTCGGTGCACGCCAGCCTCAAGCGGCTCAACACCGGGTACCTCGACCTGCTGTGGGTGCACGCCTGGGACTTCACCACACCGGTGGAAGAAGTGCTGCGTGGGCTGGACGACCTGGTGCGCCAGGGCCTGGTGCTCTACGTGGGCATCAGCGACACGCCGGCCTGGGTGGTGTCGCAGGCCAACGCCATCGCCGATCTGCGCGGCTGGTCGCGCTTCGTCGGCTTGCAAATCCGCTACAGCCTGGCCGACCGCAGCGCTGAACGTGACCTGTTGCCGATGGCCCGCGCCCTGGACATCGCCGTGACGCCCTGGAGTGTGCTGGGCGCGGGCGTGCTGACCGGCAAGTACAACGCCGATCCCCAGGCCAGCGGCCGTGTCGCGCGCTGGGGCGCGGCGGCGCACGACCTGGCCATTGCGGCCGAGGTGCGAGCCGTGGCCGCGGAGATTGGCTGCACGCCATCGCAAGCGGCGATTGCCTGGGTGCTGGCGCAGCAGCAGCCGCACGCCGCGCCCATCATTCCCATCCTCGGTGCAACCAGACCCCAGCAGCTCACGGACAACCTGGGCGCGCTGGGAGTCAGCCTGGCCGCCGACCATTTGGCCCAGCTGGACAAAGCCAGCGCCATTCCCCTGGGCTTTCCCCACGAATTCCTGACCAGTGATAACATCCTGGACATCGTTTTCGGCGGCGCTTACGGTCAAATTGACAACCACCGCCGGATCCACTAAGGTACTCGGCGCGGCAGCCAGGGCCAGGCGTAAGGGTGCTGTCCAGCAGACGCTAGATTTCAGACAGGTTGAAGCACGTTCGGCCCGATTGCCCTCTGCGCACTCGAGCCTGATCAAGCAGCGCGAAAGGAAACGAAGATGAGTGGAGTCAGGGTTTTGGTTGGTACGCGCAAGGGCGCGTTCATCTTGTCGTCAGACGCAAAGCGCGCCCAGTGGGATATCAGCGGCCCCCACTTTGCCGGCTGGGAAATCTACCACCTCGCCGGGTCGCCGGCCGATCCCAATCGGCTCTACGCCTCGCAATCCACCGGCTGGTTCGGGCAGCTGATCCAGCGCTCCGACGATGGCGGCAAGACATGGGCGCCGATGGGCAACGAGTTCGTTTACGACGGCGTTCCCGGCGCCCATCTTTGGTATGACGGCACCCAGCACCCCTGGGAGTTCAAGCGCGTCTGGCGCCTGGAGCCGTCGCTGACCGATCCAGACACGGTCTATGCCGGCGCGGAAGACGCGGCCTTGTTCCGCTCGCGCGACGGCGGACAAACGTGGCAGGAGCTTTCTGGACTGCGCGACGCCAGCGGACACCTCTGGCAGCCCGGCGCGGGCGGGATGTGCCTGCACACGATCGTGCTCGATCCCCACAATGCCCAGCGCATCTTCGTGGCGATTTCGGCGGCTGGCGCGTTTCGCACCGATGATGGCGGCGCCACATGGCGGCCGGTGACCGGCGGATTGAAGTCGGGACATGAACTGCCTGACCCCACGGCCGCCGTCGGCCACTGCGTTCACAGCATTGCGATGCACCCCACGCGCCCGCAGGTGTTGTTTATGCAGAAGCACTGGGACGTCATGCGCAGCGATGACGCCGGCGAGATGTGGCATGAAGTCAGCGGCAACCTGCCGAGTGACTTTGGCTTCCCGATCGCCATTCATGCCCACGAGCCAGACACGGTCTACGTCGTTCCGATCAAGAGCGACTCGGAACATTTTCCGCCCGATGGCAGGCTGCGCGTCTATCGCAGTCGCACCGGTGGGAACGAATGGGAAGCGCTCACCAGCGGCTTGCCGCAGAGCAACTGTTACGTCAACGTGCTGCGCAGCGCGCTGGCCGTGGACACGCTCGAGTCGTGCGGCGTCTACTTTGGCACCACCGGCGGACAGGTGTACGCATCGGCCGATTCTGGCGACACCTGGGCGCCGATCGTGCGGGACCTGCCGGCCGTGCTCTCTGTCTCGGTGCAAACCCTCCCATGATTCGCGTCGTGCTTCCATATCATCTGCGGACGTTGGCGCATGTCGGAAAAGAGGTCGAGCTTGAGGTTGCGGAGCCGATTACGCAGCGCACGGTGCTGGACGCCCTGGAAGCGCAGTACCCCATGCTGCGCGGAACGACCCGCGATCATGCGACCAAGCAACGGCGTTCGCTGGTTCGATTCTTCGCCTGCGGGCAGGACCTGTCGCTGGCGTCCGCCGACGCGCCGTTGCCCGCTGCCGTCGCCGCGGGCGCGGAACCTTTTCTAATCGTGGGCGCCATGGCCGGCGGTTAGCCGAACAGATCCTCGCGCGGGAGAAAATGGCATGATGGTCATCACCACCCCGTTGGACGAGCGCCAGCGCAGCCAGGCCGGGCTGATCTACTATGAAGCGTTTCGGCGCAAACTGCAGCCCCTGATCGGCAAGCCTGCCCAGACCATCCCCTTGCTGGCCGCCGGCTTGCGACTGGACATGACCATCGGCGCGCTGCACGAAGAAAAATTGCTCGGCCTCGCCGGATTACACAGCCAGGCCGGCGTCTTTTCGCAGGTTGGTCTGCGCGCCAGCGTCCAAGCCCTGGGATTGGCGCGCGGGCTGTACGCCTGGATGACGCTCAACCTGTTCGGCGTCGGCGCGGGTTGCCCGGCTGACGAGCTGCGGATCGCCGCACTGGCGGTAGACGCCGCGGCCCGCGGCCAGGGCGTGGGCACGGGGCTGCTGCAGGCGGTCTTCGCCAAAAGCCGGCGCGAGGGCTATCGCGCCGTGCGGCTTGAAGTGGTGGACACCAACACCGGCGCCCGCCAGTTGTACGAACGCCTGGGGTTCGCAGTGGTCAAGACCCATCACTATCCGTTCATCCGCCGCTGGCTTGGATTTTCTGGTGAATATGTTATGACCAAAGAAGTATAGCCGACGCAACAACCTTGAGCTGATCGCCAATGAAATGTCTCTCATGATCGCCCCTGACCGGCTGGCCAATCATCATATCGGCGGCGCAACCTTCGCTGAGCCAGACGCTGTCGTCCAGTGGATGGGCCTTATCCAGGCTCAAGACTATCTTGGCGCACTCTGGGCCATCGGACTCCGCCTGCCGGGCGTGACCGAGGCCGACATCGAACGGGCGCTGGCCGCGAGAAGCATCGTGCGCACGTGGCCTGCGCGCGGCACCCTGCATTTTGTGGCCGCGCAAGATGCCCGCTGGATGCTGGAGCTGCTGGCGCCGCGAGTGATTGCGCGCAGCAGAGGACGCCTTCAGCAGGTCGGGCTGGACGAGGCCACGCTTGCCCGCAGCAGCCAATTGTTCAGCGCGGCGCTGCAGGGCGGGAAACAGCTCACGCGCGCGGCCATGTGCCAGCTATTGGAGTCAGCCCATATTTCCACGGCCGGCCAGCGCGGGATTTATATTCTGGGCCGCCTTGCGCAAGAAGGGCTTCTCTGCTTTGGCGCCCGTGAAGGCAAGCAACAGACCTTCACGCTGCTTGCCGAATGGGTGGGGCCAACTGAGGCTAAGTCTCGCGCTGAGGCATTGGCTGAACTGGCAAGACGCTACTTTACAAGTCATGGGCCGGCAACGGTGCAGGATTTCGTTTGGTGGTCAGGCCTGACCACGGCCGACGCCAGGGCCGCCCTGGAGATGGCAAAGCCCCATTTGATCCAGGAAGCGCTTGATGAGCAGGCTTACTGGCTTTCTTCATCTGCCCCCAGCGCCCATGAGGCGCCGCCTACGGCCTATCTGCTGCCTGCTTTTGACGAATACCTGGTTGGCTATCGGGACCGCAGCGCCGTCCTGGAGCCGGCCTACGCACGACGGACGAATAACGGCGGCGGCATATTAAGCCCGACGATTTTGATCGCCGGGCGGGTCGTGGGCGTCTGGAAGCGTACATTGAAAAAAGGCTCGGTTGTCATCACGCCGGACTGGTTCAGCGCGCCGACCGCGGCCCAAGAGCAGGCTTTTGGCAGGGCCGCGTTGCATTACGGCGCGTTTCTTGGCCTGCCCGTCACGCTGGCGGATAAGTAAACGCAGGCTCCCCATGTTACCACGGCGCCAGGATAGGGGCGCCGCGACGCCAGCGTGGTTTTCGCTTTTCCCGTGCCAAGCCGCGCAACAATTGTCATCTGGCGCACATCGTGGTACGATGCAGGCGCGGTGATTTTTGCTCAGGAGGGGACTTCGATGCCTACGCATGCCTTGGCGGCTATCTCGTTTGGCCGCGCAATCTGTGGCGACCTGGATGCTGCCCTTCGTCGCGAATGGCTGGTGACGAACGGCATTGGTGGTTTTGCGGCTGGCACCATCGCCGGCGCGCATACTCGCCGCTATCACGGTTTGCTCGTGGCCGCGTTGCGTCCTCCGCTCGATCGCACGCTGCTCTTATCCAAGCTGGACGAATGGGCCGAGATGGACGGGATCGTCTATCCGCTTGCCTGCAATGAATTCGATGATGGCAAGGTTGACCCGCACGGCTACCGCCAGCTGGAATCCTTCCACCTGGACGGCGCCCTGCCGGTGTGGCGCTACGCGTTGGCCGATGCCATCCTGGAGAAACGCGTCTGGATGGTGCACGGCCAGAATACCACCTACATCACGTATCGCCTGGAACGCGGCCAACGACCGCTGCGCCTGGGGATCGTTGCCCTGGCGAACTATCGTGACTATCACGGCGATACGCAGGCGCCCACCTGGACGCCGCACCTGGAAATCTGCGCCCTGCCCCAGGAGAACGGCCATTGGCAGTCGTTGGATGGCCGCTTCGATATGAAGATCACCATGACCGAGGCCGCGACGCCCTTTTTCTTGAGCGCCAGCCTGGAAGGTGAACCGCCCGCGCAGCCGGCGGCCGTGCGCTTCGAGGTGATTGACCATCTCTATCGCAACTTCCATTGGCGCGTCGAGGCTGAGCGTCAGGAGACCGCGCATGAAGACCTGACTGCGCTCGGCCGTTTTTACGTTGACCTGCTGCCTGGTCAAACCTTGAGCCTGGTGGCTTCTACGGTCGGCGTAGATCACGCGCCCGCGGCTACGGCGCTCAGCGCGGCGCGCACGCGCGAGATCGAGCTGCTGGATCGCGCGCAGGCGACCGGCGAACCGGCCTGGATTCGACAACTGACGTTGGCGGCGGATCAGTTCATCGTGACCCGCGACGATGGGCATACCGTCATCGCCGGCTACCCCTGGTTCACCGACTGGGGGCGCGATACGATGATCGCCCTGCCGGGCCTGGCCTTGAGCAGTGGGCAAGCCAGCCTTGCCAGGTCTCTTCTGCGCACCTTTGCACGCTACGTCAGCCAGGGCATGCTGCCCAATCGTTTTCCTGACGCCGGCGAGGCCCTGGGCGACGCTGATTACAACACGGTGGACGCCACGCTCTGGTACTTCGAAGCGGTGCGCGCCACGCTGGCGGCTACCGGCGACCTCAATCTCTTGCGCTCGCTCTTCCCCGTGTTGCAAGAGATTGTGGCGTGGCACATCAAAGGCACGCGCTTCAACATTCACGTTGATCCGAGCGATGGCCTGCTCAGCGCGGGCGAAGCGGGCGTGCAGCTGACCTGGATGGATGCCAAAGTCGAGGACTGGGTGGTGACGCCGCGGCAGGGCAAGGCGGTGGAGATCAATGCCCTCTGGTATCACGCGCTTTGCTTGATGGCCGATTTTGCCCAACGCCTGGGCCAGCCGGCGACTGACTTCGCCGCGCGCGCCGCGCAGGTGCGTTCGTCGTTTGCGCGCTTTTGGCGTGACGAACTTGGCTTTTGCGCTGACGTGTTGGATGGGCCAAACGGTGATGACCTGGCCCTGCGCCCCAACCAGCTGCTGGCGGTTTCCTTACCCAACAGCCCCCTGGAGCCCGCGCAGCAGCGTCGTGTTTTGGACGCCTGCGCGCGCCATCTGCTCACCTCCCTCGGCTTGCGCTCCCTGGCGCCCGACCATCCACAGTTCATTGGCCTTTACCTGGGCAATCGCCGCACGCGGGACGGCGCCTATCACCAGGGCACCACCTGGGCCTGGCTGATCGGCCCCTTCGTGCAGGCTCACCTGCGCGTCTACCAGAATCGAGCGCAGGCGCGCGCCTTTCTGGAACCATTCCGCCATCATCTCAGCGACGCGGGCCTCGGCAGCATCAGCGAAATCGCCGACGGCGACGCCCCTTTCATCCCCCGCGGCTGCCCCTGGCAGGCCTGGAGCGTGGCCGAAGTGCTGCGCGCGTGGAAGATGTTGAACGCTGAATGATGAACGATGAACCGTGAGAATCCTATGCGTTTCCGCGCCCCTGCCTGGGCATCTCGATTGGGGCGGCTATCTGCGTACGGCGGCTGCGCTGGTTGCGCGCGGCCATGAGGTGCTGTGGGTCAGCGGCGCGGAGGTGACCGCGGCGGTGCAAGCGGCCGGCGTGCCTTTTCAGGCCGTGCCCACGGTGGGCTGGCAACTGCCGCCGCCCCTCGCCGCTGATTTGTCCCCGGCCGCACGTGAGCAGCAGCGGCCGCTGCGCGCCCTGGCCGGTTGGCTGGAGCCGGAAACGGTCTGCCGCGGGGTGGAGGCGCTGCGCGCCGTGGCTGCCGACTTTCAACCCGATCTCCTGTTGAGCGAGTTGTTCGTGACGGCGGCGCCTGTCGTGGCCGAGCTGCTTGCACGGCCGCTGGTCATCTGCGGCTGGCCGGCGCACGCCTCAGCGCCGCCGGCTGCGGCTTCGCCTGCCTGGTCAGTCTTACAGGCAGCCCGCGCCCGTTTGGCTGCCATCTGGCAGGCCAGCGGCGTACGCGGACGCTTCTGGCCCGACCCGCACAGCTTCTGGCCGCTCTCGCCGGACCGGCACATCGTCTATTTCAGCCCGCGCTGGTATGAGCCAGGCTTGTCTTTATCGCCGCAGACGGCGTGTGTCGGCGGGCAGGCCGCCGCGCCGTTCGGGGCGCCGCCCGCTTACCTGGCTGCCTTGCCGACGGACCGCCCCTTGATCCTGGTGACGCTCGGCAGCCTTTTCACGGAAGACATCGCCTTCTTCACCCGCGTCACCGAGGCGGCGGCGGAGCTGGGTGGGCACAGCGTGGTCGCCGCGGGGCGCAGCGTGCTGGCGCCCGATCTGTTGGCGCGCTTGCAGCAGCGTGCGCTGCCCCAGGCCACACTGCTCGACTGGGTTGACTATGCCTGGCTGTTTCCACGCCTGGCCGTCGCCGTCCATCACGGCGGCATGGGCGTCACGCACGCCGCCATTTGCCACGGCTTGCCGCAGCTCATCATTCCTCATGCCGGCGATCAGACCCTGCAGGCGCGCCGCGCCGCGGCCACGGGCGTCGGGATTCACCTGCCGCCGGCCCAGGCTGACCGGGCGCAGATCAAGGCCGCGCTGCGTGAGCTGCTGCTGAATCCGCTCTGGCGCCAGCGCGCCGCGCGCTTGCAAACCGAATTTGCCGACTTGGGCGGGCCGACGCACGCGGCCGCCATTCTGGTCAGTCATGCCTCGTTGCCAAAACCGCATAAGTTGGAACATTAGGCATCGGTGTGTTAAAATGATTTTGCCACCACAACACGAATTGCTCGCGCAACCAAAGCTACACTGCGGTAGCAGCCGATCGAATGGATCGGACAATGGGGTGGCTTGTTACCCAGGCGCCTTTGTTACGCGGCAAAAAGGAGCCAAAGTCATGAACCTCTCTCGTCTACACAGGTTTTTGCCCCGGTCCTGGTCACGTGTGACCCTCGTGGCGGTTCTGCTCGTCAGCACCCTCGGGGTTTCCGGCGTAGCGCCGATGCGTTGGGGCAGTTCGACCCCGGCCGTCGCCTATGCCGAAAAAATTGATGAGGCCGTATGGACGGCCCTGGCTGAAACCCCCGATGGCAAGGTGCCGGTCTTTGTCAAGTTGGCGGAACAGGCCAACCTGACAGATGCCGCCGCGATCGAGGACTGGACCGCACGTGGGTGGGCCGTCTACAACGCCTTGCGCATTACGGCTGATCGCACTCAGCCCGTCGTCCTCAACCAAATTGCGCTGGCGGAAGCAGACGGCCGCGCCACAGGGACCAAGTCCTTTTGGATTGTCAATGCGATCTCTGTGAGCGCCGATGTAACGACCCTCCGCACCCTGGCCGCCCTACCTGAGGTGGGCGCGATTCTTCCCAACGCAAAGCTGGAAGCCCCGATCGTCATTCCTGGCGATACCAGTTCACCCGACACCATCGAGTGGGGCGTGGCTAAAATTCGCGCACCCGACGTTTGGACCACCTACGGCGTGACCGGCGTTGGCGCCGTGGCTGCGAACGTGGACACCGGCGTGCAGTACGATCACCCGGCCCTGGTGGGTCATTATCGCGGCAACCTGGGCGGTGGGGTGTTCGACCACAACTACAACTGGTATGATCCCACCGGTGTCAGCCCCAATGTGCCGGCCGACGATAACGGCCACGGCACGCACACCATGGGCACGATGATTGGGGATGATGGCGGCGTCAATCAGATCGGCGTGGCGCCTGGCGCCAAATGGATCGCCGCCTATGGCTGCTGCCCCAGCAATGACGCCCTGCTCGAAGCGCAGCAGTTCATGATTGCGCCCACCGACCTCGCTGGCAACAACCCGGATCCGAGCAAGCGCCCCGATGTGCTCAACCAATCGTGGGGCGGCCCCGGCGGCAGCGAAATCTTCGAGGGCGTGATTGCGGCCCTGCGCGCCAGCGGCGTTTTCCCGTCGTTTTCGGCTGGCAACAGCGGATCCACCTGCGGCACGTTGGGGTCGCCAGGCGATAACCCCTCTGCCTTCAATGTCGGCGCGACGACCAGCACTGACACGATTGCCAGCTTCTCCTCCCGCGGGCCTAGTCCGTTCAGCGGGCAGACTGGCCCCAACGTCTCAGCCCCTGGCAACGGGGTACGCTCGAGTTATCCAACAAACACGTATTCCAGCCTGAGCGGCACCTCGATGGCCGCGCCCCACGTGGCTGGCGCGGTCGCTTTGCTCATTTCGCTCGAGCCTAAGCTGCGCGGCCGCGTGGCCGAGCTTGAGGAACTCCTGCGTAAGACGGCGGTGCCGCTCACCAGCGCGCAGACCTGCGGCGGCGTACCTGGCACGCAAATCCCGAATAACGCCTTTGGTTGGGGCCGCATTGACGTCAAAGCAGCCGCCGACATGGTATACCACGCCGGTTACATCCAGGGCACGGTCACCACGGGCGTAACGCCGCTGGCGGGCGCCACCGTGACCTACAGTATGCTCGGTAAGACGCTGACGACCAAGACCGATAAGAATGGCTTTTACAAGGTCGCCGCCGGCGCCGGCTCGTGGGCGATGACCGCCGGCGCTTACGGCTATCAGACAGCGTCCGCGCCGACCGTGGTTGTGGCCCAAAATGGCACGACCGTGCAGGACTTCAACCTGACTGCGCTGGGCAACTTCACGGTCAGTGGATCGGTCACAGATAGCGGCAGCAGCCTGGGCGTGCCAGCCCTGATCCTGGTCAAGAATGAAAACCTGGCCGCGCCTGTGTGGGCCGATGCAAACGGCGCCTATAGCCTGTTGGTGCCGCCTGGCACGTACACGATCGAGGCGCAGCATCCCGGCTACACCACCGGTTCGCAAAGCGTCACCGTGGCCGGCGCAACGACGGCCAACTTCTCCCTCGTGGCGCGCGGTAACTATGCGTGTATTGACAGTCGCCAGCCTGGCGGGCCGACCTACAATTGGATTGACGCCACGGATGGAACCGCCTACCCCCTGGATGATGATGCCAGCTCGGCCGCGATTACGCTGCCCTCGGCCTTTACCTACTTTGGCACGGCGTACACGACGTTCCGCATCAACTCGAACGGCTTCGTCTTCTTCGGCGCTACGAACTACACCACCGCGCACATGTTCTTGCCGTTCGAGGGTCGCCCCAACAACGACCTGATGGCGCTGGGCGAGGACCTCAATCCGGCCCTCGGTGCGCAAGGCACGATCTACGCCAAGGCGGTTGGCAATCTGTACGTCATCGAGTACTACCAGGTGCAGCACTGGGCCAGTGGTTTCCCTGAGACCTTCGAGGTCATTTTCGATCTGAGCACCGGCGCCATCACCTATCAGTACAATACCGTGAGCTGGCCTGATTTCACAACCGTGGGCCTGGAAGATGCGGCTGGCGCGGTCGGGCAGCTCTACTCGTATCGGAACTCGGCCAATCTCGCGGCCGGGCGCGCCGTCCTCTTCACCCCGGCGACCGGTACGGCTGTCAACTGGGGATGCGATCACGCGCTTTCCGTGACCATCGCTGATGACAATGACCCCGTCACTGCGGGCGACACGATCACGTACTCTATTCACTGGAACAACATCGGTTTTGGCGGCGCGCCTGGCGCAACGCTGACGGCCACCATCCCGCCCAATACAACGTTTGTCTCGGCTGATGGCGGCATCGCGCCAGTCAGCGGTGTTCTGACCTGGAACCTGGGCGCGCTGCGGCCCAAGTCCGAGGGCAGCGCCTGGTTCAAGGTGCTGGCTGTGGTTGGGCCAACCGCATCTACCACGGCCACGTTGGCCGACACCAGCGGTCAGAGCCGCGCGGCGACCGAAACCACCATGATCTACCAGCCCACGGCTGTCAGCCTGACGAGCTTCAGCGGCGGGCCGGCGACTGCTCTGTTCGCGCCGCTGGCCGGTTTACTGCTGTTGGTCGCGGCTGCGGCGGCGCTGCGCCGTCGAACCATTCGGCCTTAGGGTCAACTGACGTGAGAATGACCGCAGAGGACGCCGGGAGCGCAGGGAAAAACCATCAAAATCTCTGCAGCCGTGGCGCTCTCTGCGGTCAGATTGGCCGTAGCCATCGCTCTTTCACCCCCTGTCAAGTTGACGCATCGGCGTTCTTGTCTTATACTAAACTCACTTTCTGCCGCCCGATCTCCCCCAAGCCTCGCAGTTTCATTTTCAGTTTTGGAAGGAGTTCACATGCCAAACAGACGTTTTCTCCACGTGTTGGCTATCCTGGGTTTGCTCCTGGGTGTAGTCGTATCTGGCGTGCAGGCGAGCGCACCGTCGCGCCCGGCTGCCTCTTCCCCCATCTATGGGCCGTTCACCAGCGATGCCGTCTACCCGGTCGTTTGGAACGGCGACCTGCGCGACCTGCCGCAGGGCAACGCGGGTAAAATGGCGCCTAACCAGCTGTTTCCCCTGCGCTTGACCCCGTCGGAGCGCGCGGCTGCCTGGGCGGCCGTCCTCGACCCCAATGCGCAGACCACGCCTGGCGCCGGGCAGATGCCTGGTCCGATCATGAACTTTGCCGGCATGAGCTACAGCGCCAACGGCGCTGGCTGGCCGCCGGACGTGAATGGCGCCATCGGCCCCAACCACTACGTCGAGACCGTCAATACCTCGGTCGGCATCTACAACAAGACCACGGGCGCCCTGATCAGCGCCGTGACCTTCAATAACTTCTTTCCTGCCTCGGTTGGCGTCCCTTGCGATGCCAACAACCAGGGCGATCCCCAGGCCCTGTATGACCAGACCGTTGGGCGCTGGGTCGTGACCGACTTTGCCTGGAGTGGCGCCACTGGCCCTTACTACCAGTGTATCGCCGTGTCCCAGACGAACGACCCCGTTTCGGGCGGTTGGTACTACTACGCCCTGCGCGCCGACACCGGCATGTTCACCTCGTATCTGAACGACTACCCCAAGATGAGCGTTTGGTCGGACGGTTGGTACCTGACGTCCAACATGTTCGATCAGATTGGCACCGGTTTTGGCGTGCGCGTGTGGGCCTTGAACCGCGCCCAGATGATCACCGGCGGTGCGCTGCAGGAAGTTCACTTCGATACCTGCACCGACTCCACCTGTGACTCGTTGCTGCCGTCCAACTTCCACGGCGTCACCGCGCCGCCGGCAGGCTCGCCCAACTACATGCTGGCTGCCGTCGCGCCTGACTTGCTCAAGCTGTGGAAGTTCCATGTGGACTTCACCACCCCGGCCAACTCTACCTTCACCGGGCCGACCCTGCTGCCGGTGACGGCGTTTGAGCCGGTCACCTACCAGGTCCCGCAGCAAGGCACGGCGCGCCTGCTCGATACCCTGAGCTTCCGCCTGATGAACCTCTTGCAGTACCGCAACATGGGCTCGTACGAATCGTTGTGGGCCTCCCATACCATTGACGTGGCCGGCAAGGCTTCTGTCCGCTGGTATGAGCTGCGCGCGCCAGGCGGCGCGGCCAATGTCTATCAGACCGGCACCTATGCCCTGGGCGATGGCAACCATCGCTGGATGCCCAGTATCGCCGTGGACAAGGATGGCAACGCCGCGGTCGGCTACAGCGTCTCCAGCAGCACCATGTACCCGGCGCTGCGCTACGCGGGCCGCCGCGTGAGCGAGACCCTGGGCCAGCTGCCGCAGAACGAGGCGGTGCTCATCAACGGCACCGGCTCCCAAACTGGCATTAGCCGCTGGGGCGACTACTTCTCCTTGACCATGGACCCGGCCGATGACTGCACCTTCTGGTTTGCCGGTGAGTACCTGGCGGCCAGCGGCAACAACTGGAACACCCGCATTGGCTCCTTCAAGTTTGCCTCTTGTGGACAGACCCTGGGCACACTGAACGGGCGGGTTTACAACACCGTCACCAACGCCGGTATCCCTGACGCGCCGGTCACCCTGGTTGGCGCCGAGACTCTGACTGTCTCCACGGACGCGTCCGGCAACTACAGCGTGAACGTGGTTCCGGGCACCTACAGCATCACCGCTGGCCCGCTGCTGCCTGGTTACCCAACCTCAGTGACGGTCACTGGACGCGTGGTGGGCGCGGGCGGCACGACAACGACTGACATCGGCCTGGTGCCGGTGCCGAACCTGGCCTACAATGCCTGGACGGTCAGCGGCGGCAATGGCAACAGCGTGCCGGAGCCGGGCGAAGCGAACCTGAACCTGCTGGTCAATCTCAAGAATAACGGCGCTGCCACGGCCACTGGCATCAGCGGCGTGCTGTCCTCTTCGACGGCCGGCGTCACCATCTCTCAGAACAGCTCGACCTATCCGGACATCGCCGCCGGCGGCAACGCCAACAACAACACCCCCTTCGTCTTCTCGCTGGCAGATACGCTGGCCTGCGGTACGGTGCTCAACTTCCAGCTGGCTGTCACTTCGAGTCAAGGCCCGTACACCATCAACTTCAGCATGCTGGCCGGCAGCTTGCAGCCGCCCACCGCCGTTTTCTTCGACAACTTTGAGAATGGCGTCAACGGCTGGACGACGGGCGGCACCCTGAACACCTGGGCGCAGGTGACGAACCTGTCCTACAGCCCCACGCACTCCTGGACGGATAGCCCCGGCGTCGTCTATCCGAGCAACATGAATGCCTGGCTCAAGTCGCCGAACCTCAACCTGAGCGGGAAGACCGGTATTTCCGTCTCTGGCTACTACACGTATGCCCTGGAAGCCGGTTATGACTACGCCTACCTGGAGTGGTCGACCGACGGTGGCACGACCTGGAGTCCGACCTACCTCGATCGCTTCAACGGCGTGGTGCAGAGCTGGCAGCACAGCGCGGTCAACGCCGCCATGCTGGACAACCAGGCGAACGTGGCCCTGCGCGTGCGCGTGACCTCCGACAGCGGCGTGGTGGCCGATGGCATCTATGTGGACGACTTCGCCGTCAACTACACGCCTATCGTCTGCGAACCGCCGACGCCGACGGCCGTGCAGCTGAGCAGCGTCAGCACCGCGACCCCAGCCCTGCCTTACGGCATGTTGGTGGCCGCCGTCGCCCTGCTGCTGGCGGCGGGCGCCGTGGCCTGGCGCCGTCGCGTGGCCTGAGCTGCCTCGTAACACCTGATCGGGCGCGCCCCCACCCCCTGACCTGAAACAAAAGGCGGTCTATCACCAGATAGGCCGCCTTTTCTTATCACATCCCAATATTCAGCGTTCAACATTCCGCGTTCTGCGTTTTGCACTTTGCACTCTCCCCAGCCGCTCTTCTCTATATTCAGCGTTCAACATTCCGCGTTCAGCGTTCTGCGTTTCGCACTTTGCACTGAGGATGCTCACTCCACGGCTCATCATTCATCGTTCATCATTCATCGTTTTGCACCCCGTTCGCATCTGAGGATGCTCACTCCGCTTTGCACTTTGCACTATGCATTTTCCACTCTGCCCTCTCCACTCTGTACTTTTTCCGCCTTCTCGTGTAGAATCTGCCATTATGGATCAATCGCTGATACGCAACTTCTGTATCGTCGCGCATGTGGATCATGGCAAAAGCACCCTGGCCGACCGCCTGCTGCAGCTGACCGGCACCGTGTCCGATCGTGACATGACCGATCAGATGCTCGATTCGATGGACCTCGAACGCGAGAAAGGCGTCACCATCAAAGCCTCGGCGGTGCGCATGAGTTACACGGCCAACAACGGCCAGGCGTACGAGATCAACCTGATTGACACGCCCGGCCATGTCGACTTTTCCTATGAGGTGTCGCGCGCGCTGACCGCGTGCGAGGGCGCGGTGCTCGTGGTGGATGCCAGCCAGGGCATCGAAGCGCAAACCCTGGCCAATCTGTACCTGGCGCTGGAGCACGACCTGGAGATCATCCCGGTGGTCAACAAAATTGACATGCTGGCCGCGCGGCCGGACGAGGTGGCTCAGGAAATTGGCGAGCTGATTGGGACGCCGCTGGACGACGTCATTCGCATCTCGGCCAAAGAAGGTCTCAACGTGCCCGCCGTGCTGGAAGCCGTCGTCAAACATGTGCCGCCGCCCAAAGGCGACGTGGCCGCGCCGCTGCGCGCCCTGGTGTTCGACAGTCACTACGACGCCTACAAAGGCGTGGTGGCCTACGTGCGCGTGTTCGATGGCAGCTACAGCCTGGGGCCGAACCTCAAGGTAATGTCCAGCGGCCAGCGTGTGGAGCCGTTGGAGGTGGGCATCTTTGGCCCTGGCATGATTCCCACCGGCGTATTGACGGCCGGCGAGGTCGGCTACATCGCCACCGGCTTCAAGGCGGTGCGCGACTGCCGTGTGGGCGACACCCTGACCACCTGGCTACACAGCGCCGACGCGCCGCTGCCCGGCTACGAACCGTCCAAGCCGATGGTCTTTGCCGGGCTGTATCCCACGCGCGGCGAGGACTACGCCCTTCTGCGTGATGCCCTGGAAAAACTGCAGCTCAACGACGCCTCGCTCATCTTCCTGCCGGAAAGCAGCCAGGCCCTGGGCTTTGGCTTCCGCTGCGGCTTCCTGGGCCTTTTCCATATGGAGATCATCCAGGAGCGCCTGGAGCGTGAGTACGATCTGGACGTGCTGTTTACCGCGCCGAGTGTGGAATACCAGGTGACCCGAACGAACGGCAGCGAGTTGTTGGTGGATAACCCGGTGGAACTACCACCCGAAAGCGAGATCAAAGAGATTCGCGAGCCGTGGATGAAGATCACCATCTTCACGCCGGTCGAATACATCGGCCCGGTGATGGACCTGGTGACCAAACGGCGCGGCGAGTTTCTGAATCAAGAGTACCTGGACGAACGACGGGTTTTGCTGACCTACTACATTCCGCTCGTCGAAATCCTGGTTGATTTCTATAACGATCTCAAATCACGCACGCGCGGCTATGCCAGCATGGACTACGCCTTCGATGACTACCGGGTCGCTGACATGGTGCGCCTGGATGTGCTCATCAACGAAATTCCGGTGGACGCGCTCTCCATCATCGTTCACCGTGACCAGGCTTTCCAAAAAGGGCAGCGCCTGGTCAGCCGCATGAAAGAAGTCATCCCGCGCCAGCAGTACGAGGTGCCGATCCAGGCCGCCCTGGGCAAGAAGATCATCAGTCGGGCCAATGTCAAGGCCTATCGCAAGGACGTGCTGTCCAAATGCTACGGCGGCGACATCACGCGCAAGCGCAAGCTGCTCGAAAAACAAAAAGAGGGCAAGCGCCGCATGAAGATGGTGGGCCAGGTCGAGATCCCGCAGGACGCGTTTATGTCGGTGTTGAAACTCGACGAGGATTAAAACAGAGGAGCGACCGTTGTCTGTGACAACTTCAACCCAGGAACACGAACGTCAAACCCGAAAAACGCCCCAGGTCTTCTTGCTGTTGGCAATCCTGGCTGTTGCCCTGGCGCTGCGGCTCTACAACAACAACTGGGACGATTACCAGCACGCGCACCCCGATGAACGCTGGATCGTGATGGTGGCCGGCGACATGCACATGCCGCACAGTCTCTCCCAGGCGCTCGACCCGCGGCAGTCGCCCTTCAACCCGCTGTGGAATCCGCAGCAGAACGCCGTGCGCCACTTTGCCTACGGCCATCTGCCCCTGTACATCCTGACGATCATGGCTGCCGTGGCTCATGCGGCCGGACAGGCCCTGACCGACCTGGGGCTAAAGGGCGGATGGACGAGCTGGTTGGCGGCGGCCAATACCTACGACGGGTTGAATCTCCTGGGCCGCGTTCTCTCCGCGCTCTTCGATACTGGCTCGGTTTACTTGATCTACCTGATCGGCCGCCGCGTCTACAGCGCGCGCGCCGGCCTTTTGGGCGCCGCTTTTGCCGCGCTCACCGTCACCGCCATCCAGCTCAGCCATTTCTACGCCTTCGACCCGGTGGCCGGCTTCTTCATCGTGGGCGCGGTCTATGGCGCGGTGCGTATGGCGCAGGATGGCAACCTGCGGGCGTCGCTGCTGGCCGGGGCCATGGCCGGCGCGGCCGTTTCCAGCAAGTTCAGCGCGCTGCCCATCCTGGCCGCCCTGGTCGTCGGCGCGGCCGCG
>DAISHS010000046.1:0-18523 GCA_036822415.1 Chloroflexota bacterium | reverse complement strand
CGGTTTGTTATGAGGCGTGCCGGAGCTAAAAAGCTACAACAGCTGAGCCGAAAAGAGAGGCACGGCTATGTGCCGCATGAATCTTGCGTTTCATGCCCATCGAACGGCGATTTTGGAGCATGAGCGCGGCGATGGCGCGATAAAAAAGAGTCGAGACCCTGATTCGGTAACAGATTGCGGCCAGCGGGTGTTCAACGCAGGTATATCATAGGCGTACATCGTTGTGGATGCGGTTCTGATCGCTATCCCCCGCCGGGTTTGAGAGGCTGATCTATTACCCAAACGCATGATACCACCGACGCGCCTGTTTGGCAACTTAATTGGCGCGGCTTTCGTTTTGTACAACATTGCATCAGGCTAATATAAGCTGCCCTGCGTTTACAACGCAAGGCAGTCATTCCGTCAGGTTGACCCCAAACCGCAGGCCGTTCAGGGAGTCTGCTCCGCCTTGCGCCGGTGAGAGGAGCGGCGCAGGAAACGCCCTATACCCGCCAGGCCTGAAATGCCCGGCTTGCGGCCATTGCCGTCTGCCCCGCCTTCGCCGTAGCGGCTGGCGTAGTGGTAGTAGTAATCATAGTAGTAGCCGCTCTTACGCTCGGTGAGCTTGTTGAGCACCGCGCCCAGCGGCTGCACGCCTACGCTTTTCAGGCGCTGCATGGCTTGCGCCAGCGTCTCGCCGCGCGTCTCTCCCACCCCGATGACCAGGAGCGTCCCATCCACTTGCCTGGCCAGGATCGAGGCGTCAGCAACGGCCAGCACCGGCGGTGTGTCGAAAAGCACCAGGTCGGCTTCGCCCTTCAGCGCCGCGATCGTCTCGCTCATGCGCGTCGAACTGAGCAGCTCAGCCGGGTTCGGCGGAATCGGCCCGGTGGTCATGATGCGTAAGTTTGGTACGTCGGTGTCGCGCAGGTAGGCGCCCGGATCATGCCCCTTGTCGAGAAGGGCTGTACTCAGCCCGACATTGTTCGTCAGCTTCAATATCCGATGCAGCGAAGGCCGCCGCAGGTCGGCGTCAATGAGGATCACGCGTTTGTCGCTCTGCGCGATGGCGATCGCCAGGTTGGTTGTGGTGGTTGACTTGCCCTCGCCAGGCCCCGCGCTGGTGATGACCAGGGTCGAAAGGGGCGCATCAAGGGAGGAAAACTGGAGATTGGTGCGCAGAACCCGATACGCTTCGGCGCCTGGAGACTTGGGCGCCGCGCGCGCCACGATGCGCTCATCCGTGGTGGCGCCGGTCAACTTTACCACGCCGCCCAGGGTGGCGAGTCCCGTCACTTCCTCTACGTCGTCGGGAGTCTTGACGGTATCGTCGAGGTACTCTATCAGGAAGGCGGTTCCCAGGCCCAGCATGGCGCCGACCACGAGCGCCAACAGGGTATTGGTCAGGACGCGCGGCCGAATGGGCGCGCCGGGGACTTTGGCCGCGGACGTGATCGCAATGGCATCGGCCGTTTGCGCCTCGGTCAGCCGCAGTTCCTCCAGGCTGTTGAGCAAGGCCGTGTAGCTCGTCTCATAGCGCCGCAGCGCGCCCTGCAATCGCAGCATTTCGGCCTGCTCGGCCGCGTTTTTGGGCTCGACCAGCTTGCCGAGCGCCTGCTGGGTGGACGCCATTTCAGCCTCGATCGTGGCAACGTCCGCTTGCAGCCCCTGGCGGGTATCGGCGTAGCGATTTTGCTGCCGCGCCTGATTGATGCGACCGAAGACGACGGGCAGGGTGTTGGCGATGGCCGCGGCCAGCTCCGGGTCGCTGGACTCGACCCGCAGGTTCACCAGCTGCGTGTCTCTGACGAAGGCGACGCTGATTTGGATATGAAAAGTCCCCAGGATCTGTTCCAGTGTGCCTTGCAAGCCCAGCTCCTGCATCACCTTCTGCTGCACCTCCCAGTCTTGCAGCATCTGGGCATAAGTGCGGGCCATGCTCTGACTTGTCAGCAGGTCGCTGTAATCCGTGGTCTGGGTGGCTGAGCGCGCCTGGTTGATCAGGATTGTCGAGGTTGCCTCGTAGATCGGAACCTGCCTTCGACTGAAGGCAAATCCAAGCACCCCGGCCAATACGGCGGTGAGCATGACCAGCCAAAGCCATTTGCGCACCAAATTCCAATAGGCTCGAATTTCCATTATATCCTTTTCCGGTCGTGCTTCCTATCCTGCCGGTGCAACACCGACCTGAGAGGTATTATACTCATGATTGGATTAAGCTCAACCAGCGGCATAGAGTTCGCTGATCCAGCGTGAACGTGAAAGCCCAGGGCCGCTGGATCGCCTGCTCAGGCGCCGATACACCGCCAGGCATGGCGAAATAAAGGGGCTGGCCGCAGCGAACGGCTAGACACGGGCTGACGTGGCAAGCTGCCCCACATGGGCAAGCCGTACGCGCCACAGGCTGCGGCCTGTCTCTACCCCGTAACGCGCCCGTAACCAGGCCGCCTCTGGGTAGACCCCGCGCCAGAGCAGGCGCGCCATATCGCGCAAACGATCGCCCAGCAGCAGTTGAATCAAGAAGCGGCGGCGCTGATAGCCGCCCGGCCACATCTCGATCAGTGCGCGCTCAAGGTGCAGCGGCTCCATCAATCGGCGGCGGAGCGGCGAAGGCGCCAGTCGTTCGAGGCAGCCCGCGGGCACGGCCGTGTCCAGCAGACGCTGCGCCAGGCTGAGAACCGTCCATACGACCGTTGCCAGGCGCCACTCTCTGGCGCGCGTGACGAGCGCTTGCCAATCCAGGTCGTAGTGGGCCACCAGCAGGTGTATGTCCAGCAGATTGCGCAGCCAGGGCGAGCTGAAGTGATGATTGATCGCCTGGTGGACGCTCAGGTGGATAAGGGTGTCCTCAGGCGTCATCACGTGGACCGGGGGGATGCCGTGCAGGGCAATCGGCGTCGCTCGCTCCCAAATCCCGACATGATCAATCGCGGTCGTCCGGCGGATCCACTCGCCGCGCATGGCCGGCCATTGCAGCTCAACCAGGCGCAGATGGGCGCTGGCAATCATCTTTTGCTCGCCCCCCGTTAAGTGCACCAGGGCTGGCGGGCGGTTTTCCTTGATGTAGACGCGATAGCCAAACCCCTCCAGGGTCGTTATCGCTTGCGGCCACTGGTCGAGCGGCAGCCACAGGTCCAGGTCGCCGCGCCCACGGCAGGCGGGGTTGGGATAGACGGTGTAAGCCAGCGCGGCGCCTTTCAGCCAGATGAACTTCATGCCTGCCTGGGCGAGGGCCGTCAGGATGCGCTCCGTCTCCCAATCCAGGGTCGCCGATGTGACCGACGTTTCATAGTAGATCGCTTGCCACTGCGAGACCATGTCCGCGGGCAAGTTGTCCAACAGCTCGGCCTCTTGCAAGCGGTAGAAGCCGAAGCTGGCCAGCCCTTGCTGCTGTAACCAGGTCAAATCGGCCGCTTGCAGGCGATGGGTTTTCAGCCAGGCGGCCAGCGCGTCCGGTCGTTTGGCCGCCAGCGCGCGCACAAGTTCACGGCGGGCGTCCTGGTGATGCGCTGAAAAAGCGTCTTTGCCCTTTGCTTGAATCCCCACCCGCGTCATGCCTCGGACGAACGGTTGTGCAGGCCCAGGCGCGCCAGCGCGGCCAGCAATCCCAGGATCATCCAAAACGCCACGCTGGGCTTGGAGCCGAGGGCCAGCGCGTCGGTCATCCCATAAATGTGCAGGCCGATCAGGGCAGAGAGCAGGCCGATGCTCAGCGCCTGCAGCCGGGCTGGGCCGTGGCGCGCCGCCTGCCACGCCACCCCCGCGGCTACCCACAGCAGCGCCAGGTAAGCGATCAAACCGGGCAAACCGATATCAACCGCCACCTGCAAAAACATATTGTGCGCGTGCGCAAAGTCGCTATCAGGACTCATGCTGAACAGCGGATAAAGCAAGTGCACCACCTGGCGAAACGTTCCCAGGCCGATGCCGGTGAATGGGAAGTCCTGAATGGCGTAGAGCGCGCGCGACCAGATTTCGACCCGACCTGAAAGCGACACGCCGCCCCCCTGGTCCGCGCTTGACGGCCAGAGGCTGGCGCTGAGCTGCGGGCCGAGCGCGGCCAGTGTGACCCCAAGCGTCAAAATTAGCCCTAGCAGCAGCCAGCGCGCAGCCTGGCGGGGCCGGCGTCGGCGGCTGGTCAGCCCCAGCGTGATTACCAGCGCGCCCAGTCCTCCCGCGCCGCCCAGCCAGCCGCTGCGTGACTGCGTCAGCAGCAGCAGGCCGGCTATGGCCCCTGCGCCGGCCAGCGCGCTGACCGCCAGCCAGCGGCGTTGCTCTTGCCACCAGCCAATGGCCAGGGCCGCCGCCACCGGCAGATAGAGCAGGGCCGCGCCCGCCAGTTGATTGGCGTTGATGGCCTGCCCTGCGCTCCCTGGCAGCGCAATGTGAAGTTTGGGGAGCTGCTGCAGCAGCGGCTGCAACAGCGGCACCTTGTTGGACCATCCCGTGTTCAGGGCGCCAGTGACCAGAATAGCCCCGCCTGCGGCGATGAAGACACCCAGGCCCCAGGTCAGCGTCCTCTGGTCGCGAATGCCCAGGCCAGCCAGCCGGAAGAAAAACAGTCCCAAGAGGATTCCCAACAGCTTAGGCCAGGTGAGATCGGGGATGGCCGAGGCCCAAACTGCCACCGGCAGCATCAGCATGAAAAGGAACAGCGCCGCGTTGAACGGCGTGGCGGGCCACAGCTCCCGGCGCACGACCCAGCGCATGGCCGCCAGCGCCAGCAGAAGGGTCAGGCTGACAGTCACCCCCGGCGACCACAGCGCGGGAAAGAGCAGGAACGGCGCGGCCAGCAGCAGCGCCAGGAGTTCAGCCAGGTTCAGGAAGGTGGCCGTGGAAATGAGTTTCAACCGATGGACTCCGTATCACCGCATCCCCCTGATACTCCGGCACCAGATTTCGCAGCCGCCGCCTTACCTCCGCCGCCTCGCCTCGCTGCGCTGCTGCAATCAATTCATCAATCTGGCTGCACATCCGAGGTTCCCAATCTGCTGTCTCCTTGCCGTTTCGACACACAAACACCTTCTCGTGCATCGTTCGGCCATAGGCTTCCTGCTCCAGGAACAGATCCTCGAACAGCTTCTCTCCGGGGCGCAGACCTGTATAAACGATTTTGATGTCACGCCCCAGCTCCAGCCCAGATAAACGGATCAGGTCGTGCGCCAGGTCTGCGATGCGCACCGGCTCGCCCATGTCCAGCGCAAAGATTTCGCCGCCCTCTCCCAGCACGGCGGCCTGCAGCACCAGCTGCACCGCTTCGGGGATCGTCATGAAATAGCGACGCATGTCGGGGTGCGTCACGGTGACCGGCCCGCCGTTGGCGATCTGCCGTTGGAAGAACGGCACCACGCTGCCGCGGCTGCCGAGCACGTTGCCGAAGCGCACGACGGTGCAGCGGGGCAGGGACGGCGTGGAACAGGGCAACGGCGGGCGTGCGCCCTGGCCCTCTGTTTTCCGACGCTTTTGCCCCGCGTGTGTGACCACCATTTCCGCCAGGCGTTTCGTTGCGCCCATGACGCTGGTCGGGTTGACTGCCTTATCGGTCGAGATCATCAAAAATCGCTCGACCCCTGTGGCCGTCGCGGCCACGACCACGTTGCGCGTCCCCAACACGTTGTTCGTGACCGCCTCCACCTCGTTGCTCTCCATCAACGGCACGTGCTTATGCGCCGCCGCATGAAACACGATCTCTGGACGGTACTGCTCGAAGATGGCGCGCATCCGTTCAGGAAAGCGAATATCCGCAATGATGGGGATGATGCATGATGCTGGCTGTGAGAGACGTGGGGCGTGGTTCGGATTGCTTACCGCGTCTTGCCCTGACTCGTGGCTCCTGACCACAGCCCCCAGTTCATTCGCAATCTCGAAGATCGAATTTTCCCCATGCCCCACCACCACCAACTCGGCCGGCTCGCAGCGCAGGACTTGCCGGCACAGCTCGGAGCCAATGGAACCGCCGCCGCCTGTGACCAGGACGCGCTTGCCTCGCAGCATTGCGCGCACCGCGCTGATGTCGGTATGGATTGGATTGCGGCGCAGCAGGTCCTCGATTCGTACGTCGCGCACCTGCTTGACGCTGACGCTGCCGTCCAGCAGCTCGTAGATGCCGGGGATGATACGCGCCTGCACGCCCGCCTCGCCGCAGATACGCACGATGTCGCGGATCGCTGCGCCGGGCGCCGTGGGCATGGCGATGATGACCTGGCTGATTTGGTGTCTTTTGACGGCCGCGTGAATGGCGTGGCGATCTCCCAGCACCGCTACGCCATGGATCTTGACATCGCGCTTGCGCGGGTCGTCATCCAGGAAGCCGACCGGCTCCAGCCCCAGGTGGGGGTTGTTTTGCATCTCGCGCACGATCATCGCGCCGGCGTCGCCCGCGCCCATGATCAGGATCGGTTGTGGAGGGTTCGCGGTTTTACGGCCATTGCCCCAACGCTGCCGGGAAAGTCGCATCGCCAGCCGCACGCTGAAGCGCGGGCCGGCCGTGGCCACCAACGCCAGCAGCAAGAAGATCAGAGGAATCGAACGCGGCCGGGGCCAGTCGCTGGGAAAAACCTGGAAGAACGCCAGGTGCAGCGCGCCCACCACCAGGCCGGCGACCGTCACTGCGCCGGCCAATAAGAGCATCTCTTCGATCGAGGCATACCGCCAGTAACGGGCGTAGATTCCGACGTAGCGAAAGACCAACGGCGTGATGACGATTGCCAGTCCGGTGAACAGCAAATAGCCAGGCCAGGCTAAGCCCAGATCGAACTTCTCCAAGCGCAGGACATAACTGATGTAAGCAGCGAAGCCCAGTAAGATGATATCGCTGATGAAGAAGTAGCGATTGCGCAGCGGGCGGGTCAACAACGGCTTCATGGTAGGTCTATTGTGGGTCTGCCAGGGATCGGATCACGGCCACGACGCGTGCGAGCTCGGCCTCGGTCAAGCTGGAGCCTGAAGGCAAGCAGAGGCCATCGCGGAACAGATTTTCAGCCACCGCGCCGCCAACATGTTCGCAGCTGGCAAAAACTGGCTGCAAGTGCATCGGCTTCCACAGCGAGCGCGACTCGATGTTCTCGGCTTCCAACGCCAGACGGATCGCCTCGCGGTCGGCGCCGAACTGTGCAGGATCAATGGTAATCACCGTCAGCCAACGCGAGGCGCAGCCCCAGGGCGCTTCGGGCATGAAACTGAGGCCAGGCAGATCGCCCAGAAATCGAAGATAGGATTCAAAGATGCGGCGTTTGGCTGCCACGCGTTGATCGAGCACTTCGAGCTGGCCGCGGCCGATGCCGGCCAGCACGTTGCTCAGCCGGTAGTTGTAGCCGATTTCCGAGTGTTCATAGTGCGGCGCCGGGTCGCGCGCCTGCTGCGCCAGCTTGCGGGCATGAGCGATGAACTCAGCGTCCGCGGAAACCAGCATCCCCCCGCCCGACGTCGTGATAATTTTGTTGCCGTTGAAAGAGAAGATGCCGGCCTTGCCCAGGGTTCCTGGCGACCGGCCTTTGTAGGTTGCGCCCAGGGCCTCGGCGGCGTCCTCGATCACCGTGACCCCGTAGTGGGCGCAGACCTCAAGGATCGGGTCCATGGCCGCGCTTTGGCCGTAGAGATGCACGGGGATCACGGCCTTGGGCAGCCTGCCTCGCCGCGCCTTGCGCTCGATGGTTTCGACCACCAGCGCCGGGTCCAGGTTCCAGGAGACCCGTTCGCTGTCTATGAAGACTGGCCTGGCGCCCAAGTAGACGATGGGGTTCGCGCTCGCCACGAAGGTCAGCGTGGAGACCAGCACTTCGTCGCCGGCTTCTACCCCGACGATCTGCAGCGCCAGGTGCAGCGCGGCTGTGCCGGAGCTGAGCGCCAGCGCGTGGCGCGCGCCGACGGTTGCGGCAAACTCCGCCTCGAACGCGTCGACCTGCGGGCCTAGCGGCGCGATCCAATTGGAGTCGAACACCTCCTGGACATAGCCCTGCTCGCGGCCGGACATGTGGGGCGGGGAGAGGTAGATCCGGGCAAGATGAGTTGTCGCCGTCATGCTTGACATTCAGTCAGTATTCTGTATAATCCCTGATTAGAAAGCGGTATCGTAAGGCCTGGTGACCTTGGTCCTTCGTAGAAGGGACCTAGCTCCTGCTGAAATGCAGGAAGACAGATTGAAATCAAGGCCCAGGGTGAGCCGCTTTATTTTTTTGCCGACTTCCTTTGGCGCTGCACTTGTTGCAAGCTACCACAAAGACTCAGCTATTACCTGCTCGACAATGATGCGACCCGCAATGCGCACATACGCGCTTTCATCGTTTCGTTCGTACTTTTGAGCGATAGCCCAAGCCACAAAATCAACAGCCTGGAGGCACAGTTGGCCCTGAGAGTCTTCGTGCCAGATCAGCAACCCCTGGTGACCATCTGGGGTAAGCTCCTGGCCTACCGCCTGCTCAAGCGCCTGACGAAGCTTCGGGTTAGTGTAGCGTTTATCCAGATGCAGATGAAGTTGCGGCCATTGCGTAAGGCATAGTCGTACGGCCCGGGCTACAGCTGTACGGTAAATCGCCTCAGGATCAGCGGGCGGACGGACAATCGCTCGCTTATCCACTACCACAGCTACCACAAAGACATCATCCCGGTTGATGCCGCTGAGAAAGCGCTCGATCACGCGCCACTCTGACCAAGTCGCTTTCAGCTCCTGAGATCGTACTTTGCGCCCCAGGCTCTGCCGGGCGCGCTTCACTTGCAGATCGATAGTTCTGGGGGTCTCGGTGACGAGCACAGCCACCACCAGGAACCGGCTGCCTCCAAACGGCGCTACGTCGCCAGACTCATCCAGGTATGCGTATTGCACGATTGCAGGTTCGTCGAAGGACGCCGGAACTCAATGCCAAGGGTTCGCGCGCGCCGACGGTCGCGGCAAACTCCGCCTCGAACGCGTCGACCTGCGGGCCTAGCGGCGCGATCCGGTTGGAGTCGAGCACCTCCCGAACATAGCCCTGCTCGCGGCCAGACATGTGGGGCGGGGAGAGGCAAAGACGTTTTTCTGTCAACGGCTGCCCGCCTCGTTAAGGGCGCGGATCACGCGTGCGGGATTGCCTGCCGCGATCATGCCATCCGCCACGTTTTTTGTTACTACTGAGCCTGCTCCGATGGCTGACCATGCGCCGACCGAATGCTGCGGGATTACTGTGGCGCCGATGCCAACCAATGTTCCGCTGCCGATGCGGACATCGCCGCCCAGATGGACGCCGGGTGCAATGTGGGCGTGATCGCCGATCGTGTTGTGGTGGTCCACGGTGCAACCCGTGTTCAGAATCACGTTCGATCCCATCATGCTGCCAGGATTGACCACCACTCCGGCGCAGACCACGCTGCCAGCGCCAATTGCTACGTCGGGCGCAATGATCGCCCGGGGATGCCGGGCGGTAACCAGGCGCTCATTCTGAGCGACGAGGTGTGTGAAGATGCGACAACGGGTGCGATTGTCGCCAATCGCCACGATGGTCGCATCATGCTCGATGGTTTCTAGTGCGGCCAACGGGCCAAGAACCGGCAAGCCCAGCAAGCGCTGACCGGTAATCTGGGGATTGTCGTCGAGGTAGCCAATGGGCGCTAGGTCGTCACCAGCTTCGTGCATGCGCAACAGTATGTCGGCCACGACCTGAGCGTGGCCGCCGGCTCCCAAGATCAGTACGCGTGTGGTCAAGTGTGCGTTCCCATGAACTCTTTCATCGTCGCTTGCCCCGGCTGGCTGATCCCCTCGCGCTTGAGGATCTTCCAGGCGGTCAGGGCGATGATCTTCAGATCAAGCCAGAACGACAAGTTGTCCACGTACCAGACATCCAGGGCAAACTTCTGCTCCCAGGTCAGCGCATTGCGCCCGTTGACCTGCGCCCAGCCGGTGATGCCGGGGCGCACCTCGTGGCGGCGCGCCTGTTCAGGGCTGTAGCGTTCGAGATATTGCATCAGCAGGGGGCGTGGCCCCACCAAACTCATGTCGCCGCGCAGCACATTCCACAACTCAGGCAGTTCATCCAGGCTGGCGCCGCGCAGGAAACGGCCGAAGGGGGTAAGTCGTTCTGCATCGGGTCGCAGGTTGCCCTGCTCGTCGCGCATATCGGTCATCGTGCGGAACTTGAAGATAGTGAAGGGGCGGCCGCGGAGGCCGGGGCGCTGCTGGCGAAAGAGCACCGGCGTTCCGAGCTGTGTGCGCACCAGAAGGGCGATCAGGCCGATGAAAGGCAGCAGGAAGACCAGCGCGGCCAGCGCCAGCGTCACATCCAACAGACGTTTGCCAAATCGGCGATACATAACCTGGTCTCAGTTCTTGCCTTCGATGGTTCGACGATGCTTTTATAGGGATCAGACGGGTGTCGTGTAGATGTCGAATTCGGCGACGCGACGCCAGTCGCTGTCCAGGGTGGCCACAGCAGAGACGCCCAGTCTTTCGGCCTCAGCCAGGATCAAAGCGTCTTGAGGAAGCAAGTCATACGAGGTGATGAAGTACCGTAGGCGTTCATCTAACCTATTGGAAGGAGTGCCGTGAGCCATATCGTGCGGCTGCGCTAAGGTAATGGGAAAGGTCTCCAGCAGGATATCGAAGCGCGTGATCTCTGCCAGACCAGTCTTCAGGATGGCGGGGTTTCGTTTGTACAACGCTAACCAATTGGCTGGTCGCGCAGTGGCGTCAAGCACCTGCCATGCTTGCCGCAGGCTGCCCGTCAGGATGACGTGATAACATTCCTGCAAGACAGGTATTACGAGCCAGGCAGCCAGTTCGATCGCGGCAATGTAAGGGCGCAAGCGACGAGCGAACGTTTGAACCAGCGCCGCCTGCGGATTGTCGTCAGCAGGACGCAGGGCCAGCAAGAAGGAGCTGTCGAAGACGATCTGAGTCGGCAACGGCGCGTCTGGTTTTGCAAGATCGAACAGCGCCATGATCAGATCTCCTGGATCTCCAGCCAAAAATCATCTTCGCTCGGCGGCAGTGTGCTGAAAAGCTCGGCAAGCCCAGCCACAGGATCGCCGTAACGTTTCTCTAGTTGGCGTGCCCGTTCTACCAGCAGCTTCTGGCGCTGCTGCAATTCGGGTGGCAGCGGTGATGTCTTCCCACTAGCCCTGGCTGCTGCTTGTTCCTGCAATTGCTCGTACTCTTCGATGCTGATCAGCATGGCCATCGGTCGGCCGCGGCGTTCCAGGACATAGCGCTGACCGCCATAGGCCACGCGGCCCACCAACTCGGCCAGCTTGCTCTTAGCTTCCATCATGCCAATGGTCTGGTTCACGGCAGCCTCCAACCGGTCAGGATGACCTGATTGTAACATGTGGGACGATGCGATGCAAACAGGGGTCAAGGGCCAAGGGTTGGAGGCGAGGAAGATCATCCCTGCCTTAGCCCATCCAGCAGGGCGCCCGAAACCGCCGCGTTGAGCTGGGTTGTGCAGTGAACGCTGCTGTAGCTGGCCAGCGCAGCCGCGCGGGCCTGGTTTTGCAAGCGCACCAGCGTTGCCGGATCGGCCAGCAGGCTGTGGATCCAGGCGGCGATGGCCTCTGGCTGGTCGGGGTGGAAGTTGGCCCCGCAGTCGTGGCGGGCGATGGTTTCCGACAGGTCGTTGGGCGGCCGGCTGATGCCCAGGATGGCGTTGCCCGCGGCCATCAGCGCGTAGGTCTTGCTGGGCATGGACAAGCCCTCGTAGCCCGCGCCCAACGTGACAATGCCCACGTGGCCGCTGCTGAGGGTTTGCGGCAGGCGATCGGCCGGCTGCAACGGCAGCAAGCGTAGGGTCGGCGTCTCCCCGCGGTTGATGGCCGCCTCGACCAGGCCGCGCTTGCTGCCCTCGCCGATGACCAGGAAGCAGACGCGGGGCTTGTCGGCCAACAGGCGCGCCGTCGCCAGGATCGTCTCGATGGCATGGGTCGCGCCCAGGTTGCCGGAGTAGAGCACCACCAGCTTGTCCAGCAGCCCCTGCTCCTGGACAAAGGGGTTCTCCGCGCGCGGCCGGGGTTTGAGCCAATCGGTGTCAACCCAGTTGGGCGCAATCACCAGCGGCAGCGGCGTCTCGCCCGCCATTTCTTGCAGCACGGCCGCCATGTGATCGCCCAGGGTGACCACCAGATCGGCGTTGCGTAACGCGCCGGCGTGGCTGCGCCGCCAGAGGCGATAGAGCAGGTGGTTGGGGCCAGCCAGGCCCATGGGGGCGAGGATCTGCGGGTAGATGTCCCATTCCAGCAAGCCGTAACGCCGCCCTTGTAGCCGGCGCAGCCAGCGCGCGGCCAGCGGCATCAGCGGGGGGTTGGTCACCACGAAGAGCGGCGTCTGGTCGCCAGTGCGCAGCAGCCGCCGCGCCGCCTGCAGTGTGAACCGGCTCCACGTTACCAGCCGCCGGCCGGCGCTGCTATTGTCGTAGGCGGCAAAGCGACGCACTGTGACGCCCGCGCCCACCGTGTCTGGCGCGTTGCCGCTCCACAGCTCGATGGGGCCGTTGGCAGCCGCCAGACTGGCCAGCCAATCCAGGAAGGCCGGTCCCACGCTTTGGTTGAGAACGATCAGGCGCGGCATGAGTCGGCAAGTGGACAAGGATACAGGTAGGCAGGTAGATTGGTTATTGGTAGAGGAGTAGGTAGGATATTGTCATCCTGTCACCTTATTATCGGTTATTTCTGCACCAGGTAGTTGCCGATCGCCAAGGCGTCCATGCGGGTGCGCTGGAAGCACTCGATGGCTTCAGTCGGGGTGCAGACGATGGGTTCGTTCTCGTTGAACGAGGTGTTGAGCACCACCGGCGTACCGGTCTCGGCCTCGAAAGCCTTGATCAATCGCCAGTAGAGTGGGTTCACGTTCCGGCTGACCGTCTGCAGGCGACCGGTGCCGTCCACGTGGGTCACGGCCGGGATCTCGGCGTGCTTGGCGGGCAGCACGTTGTAGACCTTGATCATGAAGGGGTCGGGATAGCTCTGGTCGAAGTAGTCGCCGACCGCTTCCTCCAGGATAGATGGAGCAAAGGGGCGGAAAGGCTCGCGGTGTTTGATGCGCGCGTTGAGGATCTCCTTCATGTCGTCGCGGCGCGGGTCGGCGATGATGCTGCGGTTGCCCAGTGCGCGCGGCCCCCATTCCATGCGCCCCTGGAACCAGCCCAGCACGTCGCCCTGAGCCACAATGCGCGCGGCTTCGGCGGTCAGTTCCTGTTCGTCCAGCTCCCGATAGGCGAGATTGTAGCGGCGCAGGGCGTCGGCGACCGTGTCATTGCTGTAGCGCGGGCCGGTATAGGCGTTGTCCTGCACGAAGGCGCGCGGCTGGCCCAGCACCTGATGGTAGATGTAATAGCAGGCGCCCAGGCTGGCGCCGGCGTCGCCGGCCGCAGGTTGGATGTAGATGTCCTCGAATGCGGTCTGCGGCAGCACCTTGCCGTTGAAGGCGCTGTTGAGCGCCACGCCGCCGGCCATGACCAGCGCCTTTTGCCCGGTCTCCCGCTGCAGCTTGTTGACCAGGGCGAACTCCGCTTCCTCCAGCATAGCCTGCAAGGAGGCCGCCACATCCTGGTGCTGCGTGGTGATCTCCGTGCGCGGCGTGCGCGGCTCGCCCAGCGCCTGGACCATCTTGGCCGAAAACATGGTGGGCACAGAGGGTTCATCGTCCTCCCAGGTCATCAGCGCGCCCTTGCCGCTCAGCTCGAAGTAGTCCAGGTCCAGCTCGAAGGAGCCGTCGCGCTGGATGCGCACAATCTGGCGGAACTCGTCCATGTAGCGCGGCGCGCCGTAGGGGGCCAGGCCCATCACCTTGCCCTCGTCGCCGTACTTGGGGAAGCCCAGCCACTGGGAGACGGCGGTGTAGAGGTAGCCTAGCGAGTGGGGAAAGTTGACTGCATTGGACACTACGAACGAGTTGTCTTTGCCGGCGCCCCACATCGTGCTCACGAAGTCGCCCATGCCGTCAACCGACAGGATAGCTGCCTGGCGGAAGGGAGAGACGAAGAAGGCCGAGGCCATGTGCGCGCGGTGGTGCTCGACGTTGTGGAACTGCGCCTTGAGGCTGGCCGGGTTGAGGCCCATTTTCTCGCTGAAAACCCCCTTCGGGTCGCCTACCTTGCCGGCGTTAGCCAGGCGGTCCTTGATCAGATTGAGGCTGGGCCGGCGGCGCAGCGTGTAAAGCACCTTCTTCATCAGGTTGGCGCTGGGGTTGCGCGCAATGCCGATGTGGTCCAGGTCCTGCGGCTCGACGCCGGCCTCGGCCAGCACGAAGCGGATGGACCGCACCGGGAAGCCGGCCCAGTACTTGATGCGGGTGAAGCGCTCCTCCTCGGCCGCGGCGATGAGCTGGCCGTCAGCGATGAGACAGGCGGACGCCCCGCCGTGGTAGGCGTTGATGCCGAGAATGTACATTCTGCTGCTTTCTCCTCACAATGTCATTTTGAGATCTGCCACATCTACCGCAGAGGCGGCCGGCGGGTTGATAACACTCAGATACACGCGTTCCATTTGGTCGAGCGGTTCTCTCCATGAAAGCTTCGCCAGGACGTCGTTGCGATGGCGCGTGACCCTGGCCCGTTGGCTGGCGTCTGTCAGCAAGGCGCGTAACGCCAACGCCAGGGCCGTCTGATCAACGGGCACGGACATGCCCGCCCGTCCGTGTATCTGCTGCGCAATGCCGCAGGTATCAGTCAACAGCACCGGCAGGCCAGCCGCCACAGCTTCGGCGGCTGCGTTGCCAAAGCTCTCGAATAGCGAGGGCAGCACGAACAAATCGGCCGCGGCCAGCGCGGCCAGCTTGTCAGCGCCGTAAAGGGGGCCGGTGAACACCACAGCGTCACCCAGCGCCAGCTCGGAGCAGACGGCGCGCAGGTGGGCCGCGTAGTCTGGCTCCAACATCGGTCCCACCAAAGCCAGACGAGCGCCGGGGATCCGGGCCTGAGCAAAGGCCCGCAGCAGCATCTCCAGGTTCTTGATCGGGCTGATGCGGCCCACGAAAAGCGCCAGCGGAGCGGCGCCTGCGATGCCGTATCGGCTGCGAAAGCTGTCTTCCTGGGGCAGGGAACGGAAATGGTCCAGATCGATGCCGTTGCGGCGCACGATCAACCGGTCGGCTGGCGTCATGGCGCCCAACTCCGCGGCCTCGGCCGGCGACGTGGCAATCACAGCGGCGGCGCAGCACAGCAAGTAGGCCGTGAAGCTGCGGTGATAGAGGCGCTTGATGGGCAGGTTGCCGGCCCTGGCTACGGCCATGCCTTGCGGTTCCAGCACAAAGGGTTTGCTGTAGCGCTGAGCCTGCCAGGCCGCCAGCGGGCAGAGTAGGTTGTACAGCCCGTAACCGTGGACAATCTCGGCCCAGCGGACCGCTTCGATCAGCGGATGCCAGTTCACCGGCGCCTGCCAGGCCTTGCGCCCTACCCAGGGCAGGTACTGCACCGGGATGCCCTCCACGACGGTTTGATGGCGGGCCGAACGCTGGCCGTGAGCCAGGGTGACGACCTGCACATGGTGGCCGCGCGCCGCCAGCCCGCGGCTCAGCGCGTGAATCTTCTGGGGCGGGCCGCCGAACTGCAGCTCCGGATAGTAGACTGGCGTGACTTGTAGGATGCGCATGTTGGCAAGAAGACTTCGGAAGTCGCCGCAAGGCTCAAGAAGGCGCTATTGGCCGTCCAAAGTGAACATTCTCCTTAAGGCGGCGACTTCCGAAGTCTGCGATTTCTGTCAGGCCGCAAAGATGGTCGGCGCGACCTGAGACAGTTCCTCAACCAGCCTGCGCCGGAATTCGGGGTATGAGAAGCGGGCAGCCACGTGCCGTCGCGCTGCCTCGCCCATGCGTGCACGCAAGGCGTTGTCCTCCAGCAAGCGGCTGGCTGCCGTCACGATCTCGTCGACGGAAGTCGGCGTGACCAGCAAGCCCGTCTCCCCGTGGACGACGACCTCCGGCGTGGCATCCATGTTGCCGCCAATAACCGGCAGGCCATGGGCCAGGGCCTCCAGGAAGACAAAGCCGAAGCCCTCGGCGCGGCTGGGCATGATGAAGAGCGATGCCTCGGCGTAATGCTCTTGTAACTTTGCCTCCGACACGATGCCGTGAAAACGCACCGCCTGCGCCACGCCCAGTTGTTGCGCCAGCGCCTGCAGGCCCGGCCGGGCGTCGCCGTCGCCGACCACGTCGTAGCGCAGGTCAGGGAAACGGCGCAGCAGCTCGGGCATGGCGCGTATCACCACATCGTGCCCTTTGTACTGCTCGGCCAGGCTCATGCGGGCTACGGTCAGCAGGGAAGGCGCGCCATTGCGCTGCGGCCTGGACGGCGCCATCTCGAGCTGCGGGTCCAGGCAGTTGTGCAGCACCCGTACCTTGGACAGGTTAAGGGCATTGGCCTCGGCAGCCTGCGTCGCTGTGAAGCGGCTGATGGCGATAATGCGATCGGAGCGCTGCAGGGCCAGGCGACGGGTGCGGGACAGCGGCGACCAGGCGTCGATGCCGTAGACGAAGGTTGCCAGCGGCGCCCGCGCCAGCCGCGCCAGCGCCCAGCCCAGCGGCGCGAAGTTGACGTGGCCGGCCACGATCAAACCGGGACGGGTCTGGAGCGCATGACGGGCTGCCTGGCGGATGAAAGCCGGCCGCGAGCCGGCGCAGGGGGTGTAGGTCATGCCGGAGAAGCCTTCGATAGGGGCTTCATCGTTGCGCTGCTCGTCCATCAACGCCAGTACGTGTAGATCCACGGCCGCCTCCAGCAAGGCCTGCGACACCAAGCGGCAGTAGCGTGCAATGCCGCCTGGGGGCCCCAACAGGTTAGGGACGAGATAGATCAGGCGGGCTTTCATCTCGACAACAACGAGACACCTGAGCGATTGCTGCCTGCTGGGGATGCGGGCTCGGGTGTTGCGCGCCAACCCTTGGTGAAGGGGCGAAGGATTACGGCGCTGGCCAGAACCTGTTGGAGAATTGCGCCGAACATCACGGAGGCCGACGTACCGATGCCGTTCAGCAAGTACACCCCGACTGAGAGGTAGATTGCCCGGCCGCCGTCGCTGTCCTTACCATCGAGCATGGCGCTCAGCAAACCCAGGACCGCGCCTTGCAGCGCCATCACCAGAAGCACACCGGCAACGCCAAAATTGGCGTAGGCCTCCGGCAGCAGGCCGATGCCGATGGAAGTCGCCTGGGCTTCATATTTGAGCTGATAGTCCACGTCCATGCGGTCGTTGGCGCCGCCGGTGGCGGTCGGCTTGTTGGGCCAGATCGCGCGCGGGATCCAGGCGACGAGAAAGTAGGTGTAGGTGCTGCCTTGGTAATACGGCACGATCTGCGGCGTCATGGTGCGCACGTAGGCGAACTTGTGCACCAGGTCGAAGCGACTCAGAGCGCCGAGCACAGCGTTTTCCCGGTCGCCGGCAAAGGTTGGCTGTAGCAGGTTTCCGGCGCTCTCTGCCGCCAGGTCAGACCACAGGCCGATGCGGTCACCCAACGAGTAGTCCGCGCCGCCGAACCAAACCAGGCTGCGGAAGGTGAACTTCGCCGGGTTGAGTACCACAAACAGGGCCGCGGCTACCGCCAGCCAGCGCCACGGTAATCGGCTGCGAGCCTGCCACTGTACGATGAAAACGCTCACCAGTGGTATGAAGGCATTCTCGATCAGGCCGGTGCTCAGGCCGATGAGAAAGGCGAAGGTGAGAGCTGCAAAGAGCAGAACATGTTGTCCCTGCGACGCACGTGGCTGCTGGTAGACTTGATACGCCAAGACGATTAGAGCGATGTTGAACTGGCTGGCCAGCAAGCGTGTCAAAGCGCCCAGCGCGGGCGTTTGTAGGAACCCAACGCCCGCTGAGCTGAACAGCATGACCGCGCCGCCCAGGAGAAAGCTGGAATAGATGTAGGTCATTCGGCGCTGTTCGACAAAGGGCAGATCCAGGCATGGTGTCGCCGCGGCCAGGGGGCTGCGCAGGAACAGATAGTAGCCGGCGATGAAGCCGACGATCCCGACCTCGACCAGCACCAGAGCTTGCACGAGCGCCTGCCACGAGACCGGTACGAATTGGCCGCGGATCACCAGACCTTGCGACTGGGTGTAGAGTGGTAAGCTGAATTGCAGAGCGTAGGACAGGACGATCAACTCAAACATCGGCAGGCCGCGCCGACCTCGTGCTGTCCACAGCGTCAGAGGGATGAGGCTGGTGGCGAAGATGAGCAGCCCCAGCGCATGCACTCTGGCGGGCAACGGCTCGACCTGCCAGAAGGAGAAGATCGCGGCATAGGCGAGTACAGTTGCGAGATATAGAAATGTGGCGCCACCGCCGGGCGACCGCCGCGGCCGCCCAGGGGCAGCCATTCTTTGGTTTGGCGGAGGAAAGGTGACATTTGACGGTGTAGTCATGATCTTCTCCGCGATGCCATCTCTTTTATTGCCGTCAATACCGGCGCAAACTGCTTGTCGTAGCGGAACTCTTCCTCGAAGGCGCGCGCGGCATTGGCGCCCATCTTTCGGGCGCGCTCGGGATCGTCCAGCAAGGTGTTGACTGCAGCGGCGATACTGACAGGGTCGCTTTCGTCGGCGGTCAGGCCGCATTCGTAGCGCTCTACCATGGCGCGCAGACCCGGCCGGTC
>DAISHS010000045.1:0-18708 GCA_036822415.1 Chloroflexota bacterium | reverse complement strand
CGCGGCGGCGCGCCAGGCGGCGCGGTTGCAGGCGTCGGCCAGGGCCTCATCTATTTGGCCGGGCAGCAGGCGGAAACGTGACGCCAGGGCCTCCACGGTTGGCGCCGGCGCCGTGACGCCGGCGGCCGCCAGGCCCGCCTGCCAGTAGACCTGGCGGCTGGCCGCGTCAGGCGCGACAAACGGCACGACGGTAACGGCGGTGAGGCGGCGCGGATCTGGCGTCCACGGCTGCGCCCCGGTCAGGATGACCAGGCCGCTGAACTCTGCCAGTCCGGCCATCAGCGCCGCGTAGAGGGCCTGCCCCGGCTGGCGGAGGGCGTCGAGCTGATCCAGGAAAAGCAGCGCGCCTTGGAAGTGCGCCTCGCGCCACAGCACGCGCAGCCAATCGTGATCGGCGGCGCTGCTGGTGAGCCTGGCCAGGTCGGCGTAGAGAAGCGGACGCCCCAGGGCCGACGCCATGGCTGTCGCGGCCTGGCGTTGTCCGGCGCCGGCCGGGCCGTGAAAATACAAACGGAGCGCCTGTCCAGCTGCCTGCGCTTGCCGCGCCAGGGCCGGCAGTGCAGTCAGCCGCCCGGCATTCGCCAGGGTGTGATCCCAGGTCAGGCTGGGCTGCTCCAGGCGGCAAAACGCGGCCAGGCGGCGGTCGAGGCCAGCCTGGCCCAATAAGGCATCGGCAATCTGCGGATCAACCTGCAGGGTGTAGTCCAGAAACGACGGCGCGTCCTGCGGCGCCGCCGGGCGGAGCCCCAGGAGCTGGTGACGCAGCAGGGGGGCGTCCGCGGCCAGGTGACCGCGGCCGGCCAGTTTGGCCGCTGCAGACGTGCACAGCAGATTGAGGGCAAGGTCAACCGTGGGCCGGCGGCGCGTCACGTCGTCCTGCAGATAGGCGTAGAGTCGTTCGTAGCGTGAGTCAATCTCAGGGGCAAGCGCAAGGATCAGCAGGTCGAGATCGAAGCGGCTAAGGCCAAAGGTTTGGGCAAGCCAGGCCAGGCTCGGGGCCAGGGCTGGCTCGGCGGCGGCGTTCGCATCCTCGGTTAGCCAGGGCGCGGCCGGGGGCTGCGCCAGCAGCCGCGTCATGTCGGACGCCTCCAGGTAGAGACCGCGGAAGGCGTCACGGGCTGCCTGCGGGCCGTAGCGCACGGCGGCCGCGGCGGCGGCCTGCGCCAGCCGGCGATCGAGCCGCTCCAGTTCGGGCAGCAAACCGGTCAGCGCTTCGGATGCGAGGTGCAGGGCATGGTCATCCATCATTTGTGTTGCTCGATCCAGCGCTTGAGACGCCAATAGGGCGTCAAGCGGGCCCCCATTTGTTCCAAATAAGTGGCTACAAAGACGCCAACTTCGTCCAAATCATCCACCAAAGCCTGCACACCGCTCGGCACATGGACGATGCGCCCGCGCCAGGTGGCGTGGCCGGCCTCTTCGGCGCTGCGCTCAATCCAGACGCGCAGGATGAACGACTGCCGGGTAGGTTCCAACAGGTTCAACGCTTCTTGCTCCTGAGGTATGACTTGGTCTACGGTCATGATGGACGCAGTGTAGCAGGGCGGGATGGCGGCAGGCGTAGCGGCAGCGTATCTTGACGCGTTCTCCTTCAGGACAACGGCGGAACGCGCGCAATTGGCCGGGCGCAGGTGGGCGGAAGCCGGCGGAACCTGGCTGCTCAGCGCCAGCGGCTGATGATTTGCTCGACGGCCTGGATATCTTGCAGCACCTGGCGTTGGGTGTCGGACAGGAGCGCGTGGAACTGTTTGAGCCGACCGAGAATGTCGAGCAGGGAGAGGCTGGCCGTTTCTGGCCCGTGGGGGCTGGCGGGGCTGACGCTGAGGCTGTGGTTGGAGCGAATGTCGTGGTAGAGCGCACGCGTGGTCTCGTCTGGCTCGGTATCCAGCTCTCGCGCCAGCATGGAGGCGCAGCGTTCGAACTGGCGCAAGGCGGCTGTGCGATCACCGCTCCAGTAGTAGAGCCGCATGAGCCGGCGATGGGTCCGTTCGGACGCGGGATCAATGCGCAGGATGTGCGCGCCGTAGCCAATGCCGGCGTCATAGCGCTGATGCGCTTCACAGAAATCCATCAGCTTGTCGAGCAGGGTGAGGGCAAGGAGTTGCAGGCGCTCGCGCTCGTAGAGGCACCAATCGAGGTACCAGCCTTCAAGCAGGTCGCCGGTGTAGCAGGCGGCCGCGGCTTCGAGCCGTTCGACGGCGCCCGGTTGCAGGGCCGCGGCGGCCGTCCCGCGCGCCAGGCTCAGCGCATCCTCCAGCACGGCAACGTCAAGGCTGAGGTCGGCCGCGGGGTTCAGCTGAATCCACTCGGCGTCAACCAGGAGCACGGGGGGCTGGCCCTCTGCTTCGTCGAGTGCGGTCTGCAGCTGCCAGAGCGCTTTGCGCAGGTAAGACTTGGCCGCTGCCGTTGGGTAGTCAGGCCACAGCACACCGGCCAGCGTTTCGCGCGCCTGCGGGCGCGTGCGGTGCAGGAGAAGGTAGCCAAGCAGCTCCTGCACCTTGCGCGCTTCGATCCCTGCCACAGCGGCGTTGTCCCGTTCGACCGCTAATTTACCAAAAAGGCGAACAACCAAGGTCGACATGACTGTACACTTTCACACCGCAAAAATCTGCTTTCGGAGCAGCGGTGAACAGCGCCTTGCAGAAGAAAAGCGTCGTCTCTGCGCCAGCGCAGCTGCGTTTTCTTCCGCAAGGCTTTATTTTCAATAGGGCGATCAGACACGGGGACCGACGGTGTGGATCCTGACTTCGACAGGGGCCTGGTGACGTGGAGGGTATTAAAGCACCGGCAGCGGTCATATTCCAGTCATCTGGCTCACAATTGAGCCTGCGGCGTCAGATGACATAACCTGTGCAATCGGTGGCGCTGCCCAGCGGGCGCACGAGGCCGTCAGGCGCGGCGGGTCGTGCGCAGAAACTGGCGCAATTGAGTTGACCATCGCGCCGCGCCGTGTATAATGGACGCTGGACAAGCATTTTGCTGGGAATACGGAACGACAATGCACATTCTCGCTGTTGACATCGGCACTGGCACGCAAGATATCCTGTGGTTTGACACCACGCGTGATCCAGAAAACTGCCTCAAGCTGGTGATGCCTTCGCCCACGCTGCAGGTGGCCAGCCAGATTCGCCGGGCCACCGCGGCCGCGCAGCCGCTGCTGCTGACCGGGGTGCTGATGGGCGGCGGGCCGAGCGCCTGGGCTGCGGAAGACCATCACAGGGCCGGGCTGCCCATCTGGGCCACGGCGCCTGCGGCCCGCAGCTTCAACGATGATCTGGAGGCTGTGCGCCGCGACCTGGGCATCGAGGTCGTCAGCGCCGACGAAGCCGCAGCCCTGGCCCGCCGGCGAGACATGGCGCACGTGCAGATGAAGGATTTCGACTATGCCGCCATTGCCCAGGCTTTTGCTGCCTTTGACCTGACCTTGCGGCCCGCTGCGGTGGCGGTGGCGGTGTTCGATCATGGCGACGCCCCACCGACTGTGAGCGATCGGCAGTTTCGCCTGGACTACCTGGCGACGCGGTTGCAAGCCAACAGCCGCCTGTCCACTTTCGCCTTCCCGGCCGGAGCCGTGCCGTCGATCATGACCCGCTTGCAGGCCGTGGTGGAGAGTGCGCAGGCGGAGGTTTCCGCGCCCCTGCTGGTGATGGACACGGCGCCGGCGGCCGTGCTGGGGGCCTGGGACGACCCGGTGGTCAAGGCCCATCCGTCGGCGCTGATTGCCAACGTAGGCAACTTTCATTGCCTGGCATTTCAGTATCGCGACGGGGATTTCGTGCGCCTGGTCGAGCATCACACGGGGCTGCTGAACCCAGAGAGGCTGACCGGCTTGATCGAGCGCCTGGCCGATGGTTCTCTGCGTCACGAGGAGGTCTTTGCCGGGCATGGGCATGGCGCTGTCGTGCTGGATCAGACCCCGGTGGCGCTCGACTTCGTGGCCGTCACCGGACCGCGACGGGCCATGCTCAACGGCGCGCGCCTGCCTTTGTACCTGGCGGTTCCGCACGGCGATCAGATGATGGCCGGATGTTTCGGTTTGCTGCGGGCGTGCGCCGATCATTTTGGCAACTGGCGTGACGAGATCGTGCACGCGCTGGACAACGGGCAGGGCGCCAGTCTGTGGTAGTTCAGGGGGCGCGCCGGCGCGGCCAGGCGACGTCAGGACGCCGGCGGTAAGCCGGTTTCAAGTTTTCCTAACGCGATCAGGCTCTCGAGGTCTTCCAGGCCATCTGGCGCAAGCAGGCGAAACAGGTCGCGCACCTGCGTCAGAGCCGCTTCATCCGCCAGTCCCAACATGCGGGTGATATCACCCAAGTCAATGGTACGGCTGGCGTTGAACTTCATGAGCACCAGGTAAGGGAGAGGCAATATCGGCAATCCCTGTGCATCCAGGTTTGTTTGTGCGGCTTGCAGCGCAACCGCCCACCAGGGGTCAGTTCCTTCGATCACGTCAATCGTGTCGCCGCCTGGACTCTGCCAACGCGTGCCCCCGATACTAAGGGCGCCTTGCAGCAGGTAGCCGGCGTTGCTCAACTTACGCCTGACTGCCTGGACGTCCTGCACACCGACAGCAATGTCAAGGTCGCGGGTGAAGCGTTCAGGCATATAAAGGCGCGTCGCCGCGGCGCCGACCACTGCCCACAAGATAGGCGAAAGGACAGGCGTAAGATCAGGCCATTGTGTCATCGTCGTTCTTTCCCATAAGAAATCACGCGCGCTGCCGCTGCCAGGGCGCTGCCGCCGCCGCGCAATGTTGATAATGGTCTGTCGCGTCAGGACAGGAAGGTCAACCGCTGTTGTCATGGCATGATTATAGTCGAAGCGCGCCAGCGCGCCAGTCAGGTTGGGGGTCTATTGCGTTCTTGGGCAGAGCCGGGCCGCAAGGGCATGACTTGCAGTCGTCTGGTGCGCCCCGGCGTTAGACCCCGCGATACGCCTCAGGTTGACCACGGGCTAAACTCCATGCTAAAATAAAGCAGCCGATCAAGCCATGCGGCCTGGCCAGTGCCCAGGCGCACACGATCTTTTGCCGAATGAGCGTCAGATGGAGAACTACCAGGAGCAAACGATGAGTGATTTCAAACTTACAGGGACGCGCGTCGAAGTGCTGCGGCATATTCCGTATGGCATTCACATTATCACGACGCGTGACAGCGAGGGTTTGCACGCAGCCTCGGTCAGTTGGGTGATGCAGATGTCGTTCGAGCCAACGCGCGTGGCCGTTGCCCTGCGCACCTCCTCACGCATTTTGCAGCACGTCCTGAACAGCGAAGTCTTTGCCCTCAATATCATGACTCGCGAGCAGGATCAAATGGCGCAGGCCTTTTTCCATTATATACACGCCGGTTTCGATCAGAATACGCTGAACGGCTACCGCTGCCGGCCTGGCGAAACAGCCTGCCCGTTGTTCGTGGATGCGGCCGCCTGGATCGAGTGTCAAAATATGTGCAGCATCGAGGATTGCGGCGACCATACGCTGATCATCGCCGACGTGGTCGAAGCGGGGATGCGTCCGGGCGTCTTCACCCCGCTTGGTTTGTGGGAATCGCCCTGGTCCTACGGCGGCTAGTCAGGCGCGGGGCGCAAAAAAGCGCCGGGCGTTTCTCAACACCCGGCGCTTGTCTTTTGTTTGGTTTCAGGCAGAGATTCCGGCGGCAGCCAACACCGGACGGAATTTGTAGCCGTAGACGATGACGCCCTCTGGCCCATCTTCGGTCAACTTGCGGGTGACCATTTCCACCGGCATACCGATTTTGACATCATCCGCTTCGACATCGGTGAGCTGCGCGGTCAGCATCGGCCCCTCGCTCAACTTGACGAGGGCCACGGTATACGGCAGGTAACTCTCGAAGCCAGCCGGCGCATCGTACATCGTGGTGAACGAGTAGACCTCGCCCTGCCCACTCATCTGCTGCAACGACTGGGCTGGTTCGGCGCAGTGGGGGCACACATCCCGCGGCGGGAAGATCGCCTGCCCACACTCATGACAGATTTCGCCCATCAGGCTATAGCGCTGGCGGCGCGTCCGCCAATTTTGTGCAACTCCCATGGTCCTTGACCTCCACAAATCAGGGTGAAAAACCCTCTATGAATCTTATTTTACCACACATTTTTCTCAAAACCTATCAATCTGTCCCATCTTTCACAACAATGAGCCGGTTTGACAGCTTTTGGCAGGCCAAGAATGGGCTTAATTGGCGAGAATGTGCGTAATGACGGTGGCCCCGCTGCCGCCGATGTTCTGCGCCATGCCAATCTGGGCATTTTGCACCTGGTTGGCGCCGGCCTGGCCTTGCAGCTGCAGCACCAGTTCTACAATCTGATAAACGCCGGTCGCGCCCACGGGATGCCCGCGCGCCTTCAATCCCCCCATCGTGCTGATGGGAACGCGGCCGCCAATGGCGATTTCGCCATCTTGCGCCAGGCGCACGCCGTAGCCCGGATCGGCAAAGCCGGCTGCTTCCAGCGATAGCGCAGACATGATCGTGAAGGCGTCATGAACCTCGAACAGGCTGATGTCACGTGGGCTTACACCCGCGTGGAGGTAAGCGCGCTGTGCGCTGAGAAAACCGGCTTCCAGTTTCAATGGGTCGCGGCGATCATGCACCGCCAGGGTGTCGGTCGCCACCGTGGAGGCCAGGATGCGTACCGGCTGGCGGTTCAGCCCAAATTCACGCGCGCGCTCGTGCGCGCAGAGGATGACCGCCGCCGCGCCATCACATATCGGCGAGGAATCAAGCAGGTTGACCGGCGCGGCAATCATGCTCGCTTTGACATAATCCTTGACCGTCAGCGGCAGATGGAACATGGCGTTCGGATTGTTCAGGGCATTGCGATGCGCGTTGACGGTGAAATTGGCAAACATTTCATGCTTGACGCCATATTGGTGCATGTAGCGCTGCATGAGCATGGCGTTGATGCCAACGAACGAAACGCCTTCGGCCGCTTCATACTCTTGATCGGAGGCCAGGGCCAGGCCCGTCGTCGTTTCCTCGCCGGCCGTATCGGTCATCTTTTCGACGCCCAGGACGGCGACCACATCGTGCAGGCCGCTGGCTACCGCCAGGTAGCCGACGCGCAGCGCGGCCGCGCCGGAGGCGCAGGCGGCCTCGATCTTGAGCGCTTCGATGCCACGCCAACCGACGAAGTCGGCCATCAGCGCGCCCAGGTGTTCCTGGCCGGCCAATTCACCGGAGAGCATGTTGCCCACGTACAAGGCGTCAACCGCCTCGACGCCAGCGTCATTTTGCGCGGCGATCAGGGCGTCATGGCCCAAATGGCGCAGTGAGCGGTCCCAAATTTCGCCCACGGGCGTTTGCCCAATCCCAATAATACTGACTGGTCTCACAACAACACTCCTTACGCCGTCTGCAGCTTGCCGCGGTAGCGGATATAAGTGGCGTAATCAATCTCTTTGCGCCGTTCGATATACTGGCGGGTCAACGGCGCTTTGTCACGCTGGCGCGCAATCTGGTCGGTCACCTCGAAGGAAATGGCATCGCTGCCCGCGCCCGAACCAAAGGAGACGATCAACACCCGGTCGCCTGGCTCGGCGATGTCCAGGATGGCGGTCAGGCCGATCACCGAAGAGCCGGCGTAGGTGTTGCCAATCAGACCAACCAGCAGGCCCGCCTCGATCTGCGCCGCGGTAAAGCCCAAATTCTTTGCCACTTTTTGGGGGAACTTGAGGTTGGGCTGATGAAAGACAGCAAAGCGATAGTCAGACGGCTTGCGGCCCATTTCGCTCAGGAGCATTTCCGCCGCCGATGTGATGTGATGAAAATAGGCCGGGTCGCCCGTGAAACGCTGCCCATGCGACGGGTAATGCGCGTACGGTCGCCGCCAGAAATCGGGCGTGTCGGTCACGTAGGAAAGCGAACCTTCCAGGACGGCGACGCTCTCCTCGGCGGGGCCGATGATGAACGCGGCTCCGCCCGCGCCCGCGGTATATTCCAGCGCGTCGCCGGGGCGCCCTTGCGCCGCATCCATGCCGATGCCCAGCGCGTAGTCGGCCATGTGTGAGCCGACAAAGCCGAAGGCTGCCTGCAAGGTCTCGGTGCCGGCCTTGCACGCAAACTCCCAATCGGCCGCTTGCGTGGTGGGCACCGCGCCGATGGCCTCTGCCACAATCGTGGAGGTCGGCTTGACTGCGTACGGATGCGATTCGCTGCCTACCCAGACCGCGCGAATCAGCCGCGGGTCAATGCCGGCACGCGTCAGGGCATTACGCGCCGCTTCGATGGACATGGTGGCGGTGTCTTCATCCAGACCAGGCACGGCCTTCTCTTTGATCGGCGCCCCGCCTTCGCCATCGGTCCAAACGCGTGACACCTCGGTCACCGGTAAGCGAAAACGTGGGATGTAGGCGCCATAACCAACGATGCCCACCGCTCGTTTTGGTTTCATTAACATACAAATTACCTCGACTCACTCCCCATGCGCGCGGCTGATGCGGCCCGCACCAGTTCTTCTGCCCGCGCCTGTCGGATTTGCCCCTCGCGTACCAGTTGGACGGCGATGGCCGTAACCTCGTCACCTTGCGCGCCGGCGGCCAGGGCCACCTGACGCGCGTGCAGGGCCATGTGTCCGCGCTGAATGCCATCCGTCGCCAGCGCGCGGATGGCGGCCAGATTCTGCGCCAGTCCGACCGCGGCCATGATCTCGGCCAGGCGGCGGGCGCTGGGCTGCCCCAAAATTTTAAGCGCCGCCTGCGCGGTCGGATGAACCCTGGTTGCGCCGCCCACGGTGCCCACGGCCAATGGCATCTGCAGCCGCCCATGCAGGGCGGGAGCGGCCAGCGCGTCAGGCCCAGGCGCCAGCTGCCAGGCGGTCAGGGCGCGATACTGTCCCGTGCGTGCGGCAAAGGCATGGGCGCCAGCTTCCAGCGCCCGCCAGTCGTTGCCCGTGGCCAGGGCGACCGCGTCGATGCCGTTCATGATGCCTTTGTTGTGGGTGGCGGCCCGATATGGATCGGCCAGGGCAAAGGCATTGGCCTCCACGATGCCCTGCGCCACCTGCGCGCCGGCCAGACTGGCGGTAGCCAGGGCGTCCACCGGAATGGTCACTTCGGCCCAGGCTTGCCGCTGATCGGTCAAGTTGGAAAGGATGCGCAGCAGCGCGCGGCCGCCGGTCAGCGTTTCCAGCAGTGGGGCAATCGCTTCGGCCGCGGTGTTGACCGCATTGGCGCCCATGGCCTCGCGCGTGTCGAACAGCAGGTGCACGATGAGCATCGGGCCGGCGGGCGTATCTGGCAGCGGACGCGCCTCCACCGCGCGCGCGCCGCCGCCGCGGGCCTGGATGCTGGGGTGAAGGCGGTTGGCAACGCCCAGAATGTCGGCCGCCGCCGCCTGCACCTGCGCGGCCGCCGCAGCCAGCTCAGATTGCGGGATGTCAAGCAGCTGCACCTGGCCGATCATGACAGGCTCACTGCTGCCGGTGCGAAAACCGCCGCCGGCGCGCGCCAGCCGGGCGGCAAAGCTGACCGCGGCCACAATGGACGGCTCTTCGACGGCCATTGGCACCAGAACGTCCTCATCATTGATGCGAAAATTAGTTGCAACGCCCAGCGGCAGGGCCAGCAGGCCGATCACATTTTCGATCATGTAACCGGCTTGCTCCAGGCTCAACCCTGCCTGCAACGCGCGGCACTCTTCCGGCGTCAAATTAGCCCAGGCAGCCACGATCGCGGCCCGTTCTTCGTTTTTTAGTTGATAGAAACCACTCAGACGTGACGATTTTTTCATGCGCTTCTGGTTTGCTGCTCCACTCACAGACAACGCGCCCGCTGCGGCTGCCAGCCGGCGGGCGCCATTATTTAGTTTGATGCTCATTGCGCTAAAATTTTACAAGCCAGGCGCTGTCAAAACCTATCAGCTTGCTTTCAAGGGCTATCGGCGAACGTCAGCCGCTTTGTTCAGCGCCCCACCAGCGTGGCCAGGGCTGTGAGCGCGGCGGACACTGGCCCTGTCAGCAGCTGCGGCGCGATGCCAAGCAGCGCGCTGACCAGGACGGCGATGGCGACCAGCCAGCCTGCCGCCAGCGGCTCGCGGCGCACCTGGGGGTTGGCTGTACTGCCGCCCAGGGCGGCGAGGCCGCGCAGGAAACCGATGCCCACCCCCACGGCCGCTGGCGCCATCACCCAGAGCCAGCGCCCATCGCGCACGGCAACCTGCTGTAGCAAGGTCCACTGGCTGGCAAAGCCGGCCGTCAGCGGGAAGCCGATCAAGCCCATGCCTCCCGCCAACAAGCCGCCTACCGTCCACGGCAGGCGGTTGGCCAGGCCGCTCACGCGGTCGAATTCAGTGGAGGCAGCCTGCTGACGCAGGAGGGCCAGGCTCATCGCGCCCAGCAAAATCAGAATGGTGCGTGCGCCAAAAAGAAGCAGCACTAAGGCCCATGAACTGAGCAAGCCGAGGCCCATGGCCAGCAGCAGCGTGCCGTAGTTGTAGAGGCCAGCATAACTCCAGAGACGCGCAAAATCTCGCTGCCCCAGCGCGGCCAGCCCTCCCCAGGCCATACTGGCCAGGCCGCCATAGATGAGGATGCGCGCCAGGTTGAAATTGTTGATGATGGCGAGGTAATCCGATGTGAACGCGCGCACCAGGTAGAGAATGACCGCTTCGCTGGTCAACTGCAAGAAAGCGGCCACCAGCGGCGGCGCTTCGTTGGCCAGCGCCACCCGTGGCCCGTGTAACGGCGTCGGCGCCAACAGCAGGGTCAACCCCCAGCCAAACAGGGTGATCGCCGTGCTCAGAGGAATGGGATCATCTGGGTTGAATTGAATCTGCTCCAAAAACCAGGCCGCGGTCAGGAAGAGGGGGAAGGCGGCCAGCGGCAGCCAGAGCTGTCGAAAAGCGCCGCGCGTCGACCCCGCGCGACCCGATTGGACGATGAAAACCGCCACACAGGCGCTGAAGGCCAGCCCCAATGGCGCCAGCGCCAGCGGCCGCACCATGATGATGAGGCTGGTCAAACTGGTCACGATCAGGGAAGCGGCGAAGAAAGTGCGCCCTTGCGAAATACGCCAGGCAAAGACAAGCGCAATCATGGTGATCAGGTACAGAAAGCTGAGGAAAGGACGCAGGGCTTCTGTGAAACGAAAGGTCATGCCGCCCCAGGTCACATCCAGCCCCAGGAGCACCGGTCGGTTGGCCAGGGTGATGACCATGTTGGGCGGCGTGATCCAGATAAGCAGGCCCAGGGCCAGCATCAAGGCGACGGCGACGGCCATGGCCAGGGTGGCAAAACGGCGCAGCGCATAGGTCAGCGCGGCCGCGACCATCGGCACAATGGCAAGCAGAAGGGTTCCGCTAATCATACGCGCTGTTCCTGATCTGCAGATGAAGGGATGGGCGCCGCGCGCGCCACCGTCAGATAGGCAGAGGCCAGGCCGACCAGCAGCTCCAGGGCGCCGATGACGCCGATCATGCGTGCGTCATGCGTCAGGTTGGCGTAGAAGATCTGCACGGCTGCCAGCCACATCAGCAGGCCTGCCCCAGCCTTGAGCGGTTCTTCCTCGATGGCCAGGGCCAGCAAGGCCATGATGGTCAGCCAGAGGCAGAGGAAATCGGTTTCGGATGAAAGCCCGGGCAAGACGATGTTGACGTTTGTCGCCAGGAAGCCGATGCCGATCATGGCGACAAGCACGATGCGGAAGGTGATCGTCGTGGCCAGGAGAGGCCAGCGGGGCGGCGGGGTTGCCTCCGTACGCGGCTTTCTGGCCGTGGCATCGGGCTGCGCTTGATCGCGTTTGATTTGACGCGCCGACAGGTACCACATGATGCCAATCAGCGCGCCCACAAGCATACGCAGAACCGCCCATTCTGGCGGCAGCAGGCGGGTGCTGACGACCGCCAGCGCCAGATAGAGGAGCTGCAGCGCCAGAACGACCCCGCGCCAATCGGTCATGATGATGAGCAGCGCGGCGGCGATGACGGCCACGGCGATGGCGGGCAAACCAGCCAGGACATCCAGCATGGCGACCAGGCGAGCTAAGGGTGGCATGACAGACGTCCTCCTAGATTCCAGCCTGGAGAAGCCAGGCCAACAGGATCACCAGGGCCAGCCACCCGGCGTAGCCTGCGCCGTCGAGCAGACTGGTGATATTGGCCGCGAGGAACGTAGTTCCACGGCCAACGAAGCGCAGGCCGGTCATCAGCCAGTTCAGGTCCACAATCTGGGCGACCACGCGTTGCTGCGATATTTGGGCGCCGAGCAGGCGCGCGCGCCCGCGCGACGCCAGGTAACCGGCCGCCAGCGCCAGCCCCTGGGCTAACCACATCCAGACCGACAGCTGGCGCATCTGCGACCACAAGGAATCGAACAGCACGTTTGGTTCCAGGAAGCCGAGCCAGCGCGCCAGCAGGGGAGGCTGCATCCCCAGGGCGAGCAGGGGCGCGGCAAAAAGCACAAAACCGCCTAGATGACGCGCGGCCAGCCAGCGCTGCCCGTTCAGCATCTCTCGCGTGGCGTTGGGCGCGGCTGTTGGCCAATGGCGTAAAATGGCCGCGACCGCCATCAGGTCAGCCAGCAGCGTGAGCAGCCAGCGCACGATGTTTAGACCAGGCAGGAGGGCGTCTTGCAGCGTCGGCAGGGTTGCCAGGGTGGCTCGCACCGGAAAGCCCACAGTGCCTGGCAGGCCGATGAGCGCCAGCATGGCCAGCGCCAGTGGAAGTCGCCAGCCCGAAACTCGCGCCAGGGCCAGACCCACCACCAAGCCGCTCAGGCCCAGGGTGATGGTGAGGATGGGCCAGGCCGCGGCCATCGGACCGGTCGCCGGGCTTAAGATCATAGCGACCACACACCATGTCACGCGGTTGACGGCCAGCAGGAGCAGGCTGCGTTCCGGGTTGTTGTCTAGCCAGGCGGCCAGGCTGCTGCCAAGCAGGCCCAGCAGGCCGATCGCCAGCCAGACCGGCTGCCTCAGGCTGACGGCCAGGTCAACCTGGTAGACGCGGCCCAGCAGGGCGAGACCAGCCGTCACCGGCAGGAGAAATTCAGTGAGGCGGGCCGGCCGCGCGTAGGCGGCCGCGGTCAGGAGCCAGGCATGGAAGGGATAAAAGGCTGTGCGCCATAGACCGGCCAGCAAGAGCAAGAGGGTGGGCAGTGTGGCCAGGGCGCCTGCGCTCAACGGAAGTTGCGCCGAATCGAGGCCCGTCAGGCTGATGGCCAGCCAGACAAGCAGGCCGCCGAGAGCGCCGGCGACGACGAGGGGCTGTTGGGGCTGCGCCACGCTGCGGGCAATGAAGGCAATTTCCAGCAAAATCCACATGCCAGCGAGCGTCAACAGGTTGTTGGATGAGGCCACGAGCAAGGCCGCCGCCAGGGCCAGCAATCGCCGGCTATGCACCTGGGGCGTGTTCCAGCCGGCGGAATCCCAATTGAAGATAATTTCGATGGCCGTTACCAAAAGAGCCAGCAAGCCGCACAACCAGGCCCAGCCATCTATCTGCCACACCAGTTGAGCAGAAGGCAGCACCATCATTTCCCAGGGCCAGGTGAGCACCATCTGGTCGGGCATATTGCGCAGGCGATACCAAAGCAGGCTGGCTATCAGCACCGACAGCAGGGCCAGCCCGCTGTGCCAACCAGGTTGACGCCAGCGAACGAGAAAAATGAGAGCAAGCGCTCCCGCCAAGAGGGAGATGACCGGCCCGATGGGAGACGCCAGAGTAGAACTCAAAACCGCAATCTCACTGTCATTAAGGTATGCCGTGGATTCTACCACACGGCGGAAGGGGCGCCAAACAGGGCGCGCCCAATTTGCACAATCACCCGCCCACTTTTAGAATGACAGCCTGAGCTGAACCGCAGAAAACCAGGAAGAAGATCAGAAGGAGATGCAGATGCAAAAACTAGTCGAGTGTGTCCCCAATTTTAGCGAAGGGCGCCGCCCCGAGGTGGTGGAGACGATTGTAGACGCGCTGCGCCGGCCGGGCGTTTCTGTGCTGGACGTCGAGCGTGACGCGGATCATAACCGTTCGGTGGTGACGCTGGTGGGCGAACCTGACGCGGTGCTGGAAGCGGTCTGGCAGGGCATTGCCGTCGCTGCCCGGCTGATTGATCTGGATCAACATCAGGGCGCCCACCCACGCTTAGGCGCGACCGATGTGGTGCCCTTCGTGCCGCTGCACTCCATGACCATGGCTGAGTGCATCACCCTGGCCCAGCGTCTGGGGCAGCGCGTCGGCGCTGAGCTGGAGATTCCGGTCTTTCTCTACGAGGCCGCCGCCACCCGGCCGGAGCGCGTCAACCTGGCGGATGTGCGCCGCGGCGAGTACGAGCTGCTCAAGACGGAAATTGCCACCAACCCCGCGCGCACCCCAGACTTCGGGCCGAGTCGCGTGGGGCCGGCCGGGGCCACCATCATTGGCGCTCGCCCCTTTTTGATTGCGTTCAATGCCTACCTCAACACGACCGATGTCGAGGTCGCCAAGAAAATCGCCAAAGCCCTGCGTCATTCGAGCGGGGGCTTGCGTTTCGTCAAGGCCTTGGGGCTGCTGGTCGAGGGCAAGGCGCAGGTTTCCATGAATCTCACCGATTTCAGGCAGACGCCTATGCACCGAGCCGTGGAGATGATTCGCTCAGAGGCGGCGCGCTATGGCTGCGTGATCGAACGGACCGAACTGGTGGGGATGATCCCGCAGCAGGCGCTGCTGGATGCGGCGCAGTGGTATTTGCAGCTCGATAACTTTAGCGCGGAGATGGTGTTGGAAAATCGCCTGACCTCAGCCGCCTGAGCAGGCGCCCTGCAACTTGCATCGAATCACAGCGACAAATCAAAACAAAAGGACGAACGGTCGGATGACCTTCGTCCTTTTCAATGCATGGGTCCCCCCAGGTTCGAACTGAGGACCAACCGGTTATGAGCCGGCCGCTCTAACCGCTGAGCTAGGGACCCGCGGCGGCCGCGAGGCGCGGCCTATCATGTGAGCGGGTGAAGGGAATCGAACCCTCACGACCAACTTGGAAGGCTGGTGTTCTACCACTAAACTACACCCGCAAGTAGTCGGGGCGAGAGGATTTGAACCTCCGACCCCAGCGTCCCAAACGCTGTGCGCTGCCAACTGCGCTACGCCCCGAACCTGACCGAGAGCCTATTCGAAAGAGGCAGCGTAGCCCGGTTGGGGGTGTTCGCAAACGAACCCACGGCCCGGCGCTGCGAATTATTCGAACAGGCGCTTAGTATACTGCAAAAACGGACAGCGGGCAAACAGAAGCGGGCGCATTTTAATCGCGAGACGCGCCTTTCCGCGCTCAAGGCCCCCAGGTAATCTGCTCATCCATCCAGTCTGGCAGCGAGCCGGGCAGACTGAGCAAACGCACCGGCTCCGCGCCAGGCTGTGTAATGTACAAGGCCCAGTTTCCATCGCGATTGGAGATGAAAGCGACCCACTTCCCATCCGGCGACCAGGTGGGCAAGCCTTCGATGCCTGGGCTGGCCGCTACCGGCGTCACCTTGCCTGTTTTGGTGTCGCGCATGTAAATGTCCCAGTTGCCGCTGCGCTGCGCTGACATAAAGGCCAGGCGGCTGCCTCCAGGCGACCAGGCGGGCGAGGTGTCGCCGGCCACGTCGGTGAGCGGTGTGCGTTGCGCGCGATCCGGGGTCATTTGCCACAAACCGCAGCGGTTGCCCTGATCATCGCAGCCCTCGTAGGCGATATTCTTGCCAGGGTACCAGGCTGGGCTGCGCCCAAAAAAGATGAACTCTGTGGCTTCGGTGCCTTCGGCCCAGGCGTGATAGAGACGCCAACGCCGGTCTCCCTCACGATTCGAGGCAAAAATCCATTCCTGACCGTCCGGCGACCAGGTGGCAATTTCATCCTCGGCAAAGGTGGTGACGCGCCGCAGGGTTTCGCCTTTTACGCTGATCGTTGTCAGCCCGACTTCACTGCCGCTGACATTGCGCACCGCCAGGCGCGTGCCGCCCGGCGCCACGCGTGGCTGGCGCATGTTGTTCAGCAGCGGCTCAGGCCGCGCGCCGACTGCGGCTGCAACCCGATAAAGCACAAAGTTGTTGCGCTCGCCATCCCAGGTGCTAAAGTAGATGCGTCCGCTCGCCAATGCGCCAGCGGCCGGAGACGCGGGCGTGGCGTCGGGGCTGCCTGGCGTCGCCGATCCGCTGCTGGTCGGCGTGGCGGCGGCCGCTTGATCATTGCAACGGTTGTTGGCCGCGTCACGCGTGGTGCGCAAGGCCGTGCTGGGGCGCACTTCCAGGGCGATGTTATACTGCGCCGCCGCATCGCACCAGGCGCCGCGCTGGGCCAGGGAATCGCCGTAGGCAATGGCCGCGTTGGTCAAGCGCGTTTCAACGTCCAGGTAGTTGGGCCGCTGTTTGTACAGGTCGGCGAAGGCGTTGACCGCTTTTTGCCAATTGGCCTGCCAATAGCCCATCGCCTGTAGATAGGCCACGGCTAACTGTTTTTGTTCCTGGGCCGCTTTATCATTCGGACGCAGCAGCAGCGCGCGTTCGATCTGGCGGATGCCTTCTTCCAGCCGGCCGGCTGCAATCAGGTCGGAACCGGTCGTGTAGTAAATCTTGTACAGCAGGTTGACGACCGTGTCGGCTTGATACGCAGGGTCCGCCGAACGAATCCGTTCCAGGCGTTCGGCGGCCTCTGTCCATTCTTTCTGGTCGTAGAGCGTTTGTGCTTCGCTCAGCAGGATATCGAGCGTGTACGGGGTGCTGACCGGCGGCGGCGTCGGCGTGGGCAGCGGCGGGGAGGTGGGCTGCGGCGTGGCGGTGGTCGCCATCGCCTGCAACATGGCAGACCGGGCCGCGACGTGGTTGGGCTGCAGGCGCAGCACGGCTTCAAACTCAGCGATCGCCAGCGCATTTTCGCCTGCGGCGGCGTGCGCCAGCCCGCGCTGAAAGTGATCGGCTACGGCTGTGGCCAACGCCACCTGCCGTTGTTCCAGGCCCGCACGCACACCGTAGAAGCCAGCCAGGAGCACCCCAAGCAGGCCAAAGATCAGCACGAGGCTGTAGAGTGTTAGCCAACGCCAGCCTGGCCCCCGCCAGCCGCGCTTGGCTGGCCGCGTACGCGCCGACGCGCGCGCGCCCGCTCGACGTCGGCCTGGCGCTGGCGTCATGGGCGCGGCTTGACCAGCCGCTGTGCTGGCCGCTGACGCTTCGCTCTGGATGTCGGCTGCGGGGGCAGCCGAGGAAGCGCTGTTGCTAGAAATTAAATCTGTCTCGAACGATGTCACCGTAGTGTCATCTCCTGCTCGAACTGTAACGTGACCCCACCCTCTGCGTCTAGCAGCTGCATGGCTACCGCGGCGCGAGAAGGAACATTCGCCGGCAAGGCAATGATCTGAGCGAACGGTTGCGCTGCCTTGAGTGCGACCGGAAGCCTGGCAATGGCTGTCCCTGCCACAGATATCGTCAGCTCGCCGCGCAGGCGGCGCACCGGGAAAACAGCGACCTGCAGCCCTTGCCCCACGGCCCGCAAATTGACCGCGCCATCCTGGTCGGCATAGACGAAGGCGCCGATGCCGGCCACTGGAAACCAGGTTTCTTCCCAGTAAAGCGTTTGCCCCGCCCCCAGGCTGACACTTTCATCGAAGGTTGGCGCCAACCCGCCGTGCAGCTCAAGATAGCTCGAACCGTCGTCGGTATAGAGCGCGGCTGGCAGTGGATCGCTCCAGCCCAGGCCAAAAAATTTTACGCCGCGCATCACGTCGGCTGGGAAAACACGCGCCAGTCCCTCATCGGCCGCCAGGTCATAGACGCCGGCAAAACCGGCCGCGGCCGCGGGCCTGGCAAAGAAGCCCAGGTACTCATGCCAGTTGCCCAGGCGACTGAGGTCGCGTCCCTGAAAAAGCGGCCAGCTCATGGCCTGGCCCGCGGCCGGCAGCGTCGCATCCCCGCTGGAATGAACGGTCACCTCCGCGCTGGGCAGGATCAGGCGCAGTTCTGGCCCAGGGCGATTGCGTCCGCCAGGCGCCAGCATCGCGTTGATCCAATACTTGAACGTGGTCGCCTGGCTCGTTGCGTTGGTCAACCGCGTGCGTACGGTGAAGGCGGATTCGCCGGCGCGCAGGGTGATGTCCACACTGATTTGCAAACGCCCCTGCGGCTGCTGAAAGACCGTAATGGTCGCTTCATCCGGGCTGGGCTGCGGGGTGTCGTAGCCCCAGGGGCTGCCCCACGCGTAGCCGTGCTCTTCAACCGGAATGTCCCATTCGACGCCGCCGGCCGCCAACCAACCCGCTTCCAACCCCTCGCGGCCAGGCGGGCCCCACGGCGATGGTTTGAGCACCGGATTGCGATAGAAAACCTGGTGGCGCGTCGGTTTGTAGTAACATTCGATCAGGCGTCCGCCCAGGTCAGGCAGTACGCCGAGACGCAGAAATTCGTTTTCCAGCACCACTTCGCGCACCATCTGCGGCGTTGGCTGCGGCTGCGCGGCCTCATACGCGGGCCGATCCAGCATACGCCAGGTCCAGTTGAAGACAGGGTCAGTCACTTCACGCTGAAAGGCCGCAAAAGGGTAGACGCCGAATGGAATCTCTCGTTCATACACGCTCACCGTGGGCGCTGGCGTCGGCGGATGCGCTGGCGTCGGCGACGCGGTGGCCGTGGGCGCTGCCGTGGCGACGGCCGTGGCTGTGGGCGCTGCCGTGGCGACGGCGGTGGCTGTGGGCGCTGGCGTGGGCGCCGATGTGACAATAGCGGTCGCGGTTGGCGCTGCGGTGGGCGTGGCC
>DAISHS010000044.1:0-18817 GCA_036822415.1 Chloroflexota bacterium | reverse complement strand
CGCCAGGCTTGCAGCAGCTGCCGCCATTCGGGTTCGCGCCCCACCAGCGGGATGGCAGCTTCGGCTGCGGCCTGCACCGCGGGCTGGGGGCCGACCTTCAGCAGCCGCTCGTAGAGGGTGCGCGTCTCCGGGCCTGGCTCCACGTCCAGTTCGCGGCGCAGCGCCGTGGCGCAGGCGTGGTAGGTGTGCAGCGCCGCCGCCCGGTCGTCGTTCAACGCCTGCAGGCGCATCAACCGGGCGTAGGCCGGCTCGTGCAGCGGGTCGTGGCGCAGCAACGCCTGCGCCTGGCCGATGGCCCGGCGATACTCACGCCGCGCTTCGTATCGTTCTGCCAACTGCTCCCGCGCCGCGGCATAGGCCTGGGCCAGCCGATCCCGCTCGGCCAACAGCCATTCGTTGTAGCAGCCCGGCAGCAGCTCGCCCCCGTAGAGGGCGACGGCCTGCTCCAGGCGCTGCGCCTGGCCGTCGTCGCCAGCGGCTGACCCGGCCGGCTGCACGTGGCGCTCGAACTCGGCCACATCCAGCCAGCAGGCGTCGTCCCCGCGCCACTGCACGGTCAGGTCGTCGGTGCGCAGAAAGCGGTCTGCCTCGGGCAGGGCGCGGCGCAGGCGGTGCCACAGGTTGCGGAAGTTGGTGCGCGCCTGCTCCTCGGCCGAATCAGGCCAGAAGAGGAAGGCGAGCTGCTGCCGTGGCAGCGGGCAGTCGCGCCGCAGCAGCAGGTAGGCCAGCAGTTCTTGCAGGCGCGCCTGATCGAAGCCTTTGACCGCCTCGCCGCGGTGGAGCAGGCGGAACGATCCGAGCAGGTAGATCTGTAGACCGACGGCTGCCATTCGTTTGAACTCGTCTCGCGCGCATCCGGGTACGGTTCAGGAACCACGAACCAGGCGCATTATCGCGCGCATGGGCAAACCGGACAAGTCGTGTTTGCCCGCCAGGCCCGGCGGCCGCTTCTTGGCAAGAGCCTCCGGCGGCGTTCATGATGACTTTCCCTTTACGCCTCCACCCGGCCGCGGGAAGCGATAGCGCCGGAGGTTGGGCCGGTCGGCCTCCTCGTAGTCAATGCCCAGCGCGGCAGCCTTACGCTCCAGGAACTGGCGGGCGTTCCAGGCGTCCTGCGGCGTCAGGTCGGCCATCTCGGCCAGCAGCAGGGCGTCCATGTCGTCGCCCAGGCTGGGGTTGGCCTCCCACTGCGCGAACGCACGGCCGCAGACGCGGTCGTAGAATGTCCGCATGGCGATGCGACCGCCGATCGCCAGGCTCACCAGCACCACCACGCTCACCAGCGCGACCGAGATCAGGGTGCGGCCGGTCGCGTTGGGGTTGGGAATCTCGAACAGCAGGAAGGCCAGCGCCGGTATGGCAAAGATGGCGCCAAAAAGCCCAATGCTGTACAGCGCGTACAGCAGGCTCGACACGGTACGGTTGCGCATGGATATTCTCCTTCTGCGAGCCGCACGGGGGCGCGGCGAATTGGCTCAGCGCGCAAATGGGTAGAGCGCCACCTGGCCGGCCCCGGCGACGACAACGCCCGCCGGCGCAGGCGCGGCCCGCACCCACGCTTCGAGCCGCCAGAGCAGCTGGCCGTTCTGCAGATCAAAGACCTCGAAACGGTCAATGTTGGCGGTGACGCTCAGCGCCGGCTTGTGACTGGCGATCAGATAGGCAACCTGGCCCTGCCCGCCGATCTCCTGCACACCGTCGGAGTCGGACCGGGCGCGCCAGAGCGGCTGGCCTGTGGACAGATCGTGGGCGCTGAGCTGACCCGCGGCGCTGTAGGTGATGAGCCGACCGTCGGCGCTGAGCCAGTACGCCCGCCCCAGGGCGTCCACGGCCTGGATCTGCTGCCCGCTTTCCAGGTCGAAGACGATCAGCCCGGCCACGACATCGTTGTAGTTCGGTCGGGAGACCAGCGCATACCCGCGGCCGCCAGACTCGACCACCTCTTGCAGCGGGCCGACATCGAACGCCGCCCACAGCAGCTGCCCCGTCGCCAGGTCGAAGACGTGCAGCTTGGGCTGCAGCTGCTTTTCTGCGATCTGCGTGCGCACGAAGGCGCGTCCCGCCTGCACGGCAAGCGCCGTGGGAACGCCCTCGAGCTGCAGGTTGACGCGGCCCGTCAGCGTGGCCTGCGGAATGTTGTACGTACGCAGCACGCCCGCCGGCGAGAGCAGGTAGAACGCCTCCGCCGTGATCGCCATCTGGATGGCGTCGGCGCCCGCCTCGCCCACCTCGGCGGCCGGGACGCCGGGATAGCGGCTGATGATGCCGCCGCTGGCCGCGTCGAGACACAGCAGGCGTCCCTGGACATCGAGGATGAAGAGGAAGCCGCCGCGCAGCAGGAGGGTGTCATCCACCTGCATCTCATCGAAACGCCAGGCAACGGTTCCGGCGGCGGCGTCCAGGGCGACAACGCTTTGGGCGCCGGCTCCTTCTGCAACCGGCGGGATGTAGAGGATGCGCTCGTCTGACGCCAGCCACTGGTTGCCGGATGCGGTTGCAAAGGGCTGCTCCCACAGGCGTTGGCCGGTCGCCAGATCGAGAGCGATCAGCCGGTCGGGATTGTCGGTTTCCACCAGGACGCGCGGCCCGGCGATCTGCAGCAGCGGCGGGTAGGTTTGTGCATTGGCCAGCCGGTCGCGCCACAGGGGCTTGGGCGTGGCGCCGCCTCCCGCGCAGCCCGCCAGCAGCAGGGCGAGGGTGAGCAGCGGCAGCGCACACGAGAGGGTCAGCAGCCCGAAGCGACGCCGCGCCGCGGGGTGATCAGAGGATACAGGCATCATCAGGTTTCTTGTCTCCACAGTTTCGTTGTTCAGCCGAGCGTCGGCGTCATACGGCCGCGCAGTGGCAGTCACGACCGCCGACGCTCACGGCTTGAACGCCCACACCGTCGCGTTGTCGCAATCGGCCAGATAGAGATAGTCGCCGTCGCTGATGGTTTGATTCCAGTCATGTCGCGACCATGTGCGGGTCTCGATCAACTTTCACCCATTCCCATTCGTCCTGCGTCCGATCAATACCCGATGGGATGCGTCAGGAACATCCAGGCGAACCAAATCAGAAAGACAATGATCGCCAGGCCAATCAGAGTGGCGATGGCGGTCACGGCCAGCATGATGCAGCCGGTCACGCCGGCGACGCCAAAGGCCAGCGTGGCCAGCCCCTGGTTGCCGGCGCCGGCGGGCGCCGACGGTTCGCCGGCTGGCGGCGTGGACGAAACAGCAGGGGTCGCGGTGGGTGTTTGCACTTCATCGCTCATGGTGGTGAACCTCCCGTGCGGCTGAGCAGCACAATCGCCAGAATCAGCGCCGTCAGATCGAAAACCCAGGTCAGTGCGGCGCTGACGGCCGCGTAGCGCCAGCCCGCCTGCGTCGGCTGGCCGATCTGCAGCGCACGCAGCAGCCCCAGGCGCAGGAGAAAGATCAGCACGGGGGAGAGCAGCAGCAGCACGAGCACGATCGTCGTGGCCGCGACGTCGCGCGTGCCGGAGAGCGCGCCCAGGAAGACCACGTTGATCACGGCGAAAACGAGCGCAGCGACGCCCAACGCGCCCGCTTCGTTGGCGAGAAGCGCAAAGGTCAGCACCCGTGACCGTGCGCCCCAAGCGCGTCGCGTCAGCAGCCCCGCCTCGAACCAGGCCGCCATCAGCGCCGCGACCAGCGCGACGCCGGCAAAGATCGCCGGGCCAAACCAATTGATGTGACTCATTCATCACGTGCCTTTCTTGATGATGCGCGGCATGACGACCGATTTTGCCGCCACAGGGATGCGGTCGCTCCCAGCTCATGGCGCCGAGAATCGGGTCACGGCGCCACTGTAACGCCCTGGCCCGGCCGCGGGAAGCGGCAGCGGCGCAGGTTGGGTTGCGGGGCGTCTTCGCAGCCGCCAGCCGCCTGACAGATCAGCCGTTCAGCCACGCCTGGACCGCCTGCCGCAACGTCTCGACGTCGGCGCCTACCACCTGTGCGGGCAGCGACAGCGCCTTTGGTTTGTCCTGCCAGGTGTAGTGCAACTGACCGCCGTCCAGTTGGATGGTGTTCAGGCGCGGAATCAGGGTCAGATCAAGGTCGGTGTGGATCAGCAGCGCCTCATCCGTGATGAACACGCCGTAGCGGGTGGCCGCGCCGGCCTGCTGTCGCCGCATGATTCTGACCTGCGGCCACAGTGAGCGGATCAACAGGAACGCGCCAAGCCAGCAGCCGAGGCCGATCAGCGTGAGGATGAAAAGATCAATCTCGCCGATGAGTTGCGTCAGCCCCAGGTCGGCCGCGATGAGCAGCAGGCCCACGAGGATCAAGACCAGGCTGACGCCCACGCGCTGCGCCAGGCTGCGCCAGGTTGCGCCAGGTCTTGCGCTCCTCGAAGAAGCGCACCTCCGGCGGCAGCGGCTGCTGCGGATCAACCAGGCGCTGGAAATCTGGCGGCAGTTGGTTGGGATCGTCCGTCACGATCGTCGCATCAAGGTTCATACCGTACGCTCCTCGCAACGCCAGTGGCAAACTGGGCAAATGATACAAAGGCAGTCGGCGCGACACGCCCTGACAACACCTTATACACGATAAGCGTTACAAAAACGTTACAAACGCGCGCGCCTGTCTGCGCCAGACAATCCGACTCGACTTGCCGAGCGTCGAGACGCCGCCCGGGATGTTCATGACAGAACCCGAGCTCAGCCCATCTACAGGCCCATCAGCCGACCGATCAGCTTCTGCAGCAGCCAGATCAGCAGCGGCAGGCTCAGCGCGGTGAGAAAAGTCGCCATTGTGCCCGGCTGCCAGGGCCAGGTTGGCGCCTTCAACAGCACGTTGCGCTCGAGATCAAGCGCGGTCACCGCCTCGCGCAGGCTGGACACCTCCTGGGTCTGGCCCTCGCGCACGTGCTGATTGAGCCGGCTGAACACCGTTTCCAACAGGCGATGCACTTCATCCAGCTGCCGGGCCTTGTCGGCGCTGATGCGCTGGTGGATGTCAGACAGTGTTGCCACGAGCGAGGCAGCGATACTCGCGATCAAGGTTGCCGCCGTGCCCAGCCACAGCGGACTGGTGAGCAGGCCCGGAAAGACGAGGACGCCCGTATACACGATGACCAGCCAGCCGATGCCGATGCGCAGGGTGAGCGCGGAGAAAGCGTAGAGCTGATTCTCCTGGAACAGCTTCAAGCGGCTGGCGCGCTGGTAGGTGTGACGGATCAAGCGCAGGTGCCGGAAAGTCTGATAGACCAACACCAGCGAACAGGCCACACCGATCACGGCGATTCCGACGTTGATGGCGCCCAGCCAGGACGAACGTGTCAGCGGCGCGGCGATCTTGGGCGATGTCCACAGGGTCACCAAACAGAGGACTGCGCCCGACGCGTTGGCCAGGGCGACCGGCCTGGCCGGCAGTACGGCGAACTCATGGCGCAGCCGCACGAATTCATGGTCGCTGACATCCAGGGCCTGGCGGAAGTCGTCCAGGGCGCGGCCAGCCGTGCGGCTGAGATAGGCGACGAGGCCGAGACAGTAGGGCGTCCACAACGCGATCAACAGGATCCTACCGTCAAGGGCGCCCCACGGCGCCGAGCGGTCACTCCAAATGACCAGGTGGGCAATCCCGGCCAGCAGCGCCCATAGGCCGCCATAGAAGGCCAGCGCGGGGATCGGCAGCTGCTCGATCCTCACGAACATGCGATCAACCCAGCTGGGCTGATAAGGCGCAGGCGGTTCGGTCTGCTGCGGAGAGTCTGCGTCAAGCGACATGGTTTCTTTGACCTCCTGCCGGCCGGCGGCTCAGCCGCCAAAAAATAAGTTCGCATCTGAGGATGCTCACTCCGTGGCCATTCATCGTTCATCATTCATCGTTCATCGTTCACCATTCCAAACATCTATCTCCGCCGAGACGACCGTCTCGAAGCCCAGGCGTTGGTACAGCGGGAAGCCAGATGGAGTGGCGGCCAGGAACGCGTCCGCATACCCCGCGGCGCGGGCGGCGTGCATGGCGGCCAGGGTCAAGGCTTTGCCCAGGCCGCGGCCGCGGTCGGCGGGCAGGGTTGTGACGTGGTAGATGCCGGCGACCAGGGGCGCGTACAGCAGGGTGGAGATGGCGCAGGGCGCGCCAGCGCGGCGCGCCACGAAATGCGCCAGGGTGGGCTGCGGATCGGCCAGCGCGGCGGCCAGATACTGCCGCAAGTCGGGCCGGGCCGCTGCTGGCTCCTCGAAGCCGGCCATGTGCACGTCCAGCCAGTCGGCTTGATCCTGTTCCGTCTGCACGCGCACGATCTCGACTCCCGCCGGGGGCGCGACGGGCGGCAGGTCGTCCAGATGCCGCGCCATGCCCGGCATGACGGCATGCACGAGCGGCAGCCCCGTCGCGTTTAGAAAGTCAGCCAGACCAGGCGCGCCGTTCGGCGGCCAGGCGGCCCACAGGAAAGGCAGATTCTGCGCCAGGAAGGCATCCAGGATCGGGGCGGCCACGCGGCGCAGCTCCGCCGGCCGGCCGGCGACCAGGCGCAGGACGCCGTTGAGGCGCGTCAGGCTGCGCCGGCCGGTGCTGAACCACACGACCTGCGCGTCGGCGGTGAACTGGCCGCCGAGGTAGCGGGCGATGCCCTGATAGTAGGCCAGAATGTTATCTTCGACGGCCAGCATCGAGATCATATCGGCTCCTTTCAAGACGCCAGAGCGTCTGGGTTACGCAGTGAGGGAAACAGGTGACTGCGGTCGGCGTCTCCAACGGGCCAACCGTATGAAGTGTAGCAGAAAACTGCCGGCTGCGGGTACCGCTTTGCGATACAGTAGCGGCAGCGTCTACGACGGCATGGCAATTGTTTGAGCCATCGTCGAGTACCTGAGCCAGACCGCCTACGATGCGATCATCGCTGGCTCAAATGGTCAAGGTCGGCGTCAGGGGAGTTGGGGTGGTCGCGGGGTGGTCGTAGGCCGTAACCTCGCCACAAGAAATTCGAGATGTGAGGCAGTACAACACGGGCAGGCGAACCTGTCGCCTGCCCGTGTTGCGTTTGGCGCACATACGTACATTCAGAAAACGTCTGCCGCCCGGCGTTTGTGGTATACTGCGCCCTCAGATGTCCCCATCGCACAGCGCCGCCGAAGGAGAACGTCCATGCAGGAAATCCAGTATCGGGTCAACGGGGAATTGAGCGTCGAACAGTTCATTGACGTACTGCAGCGGTCCACCCTGGCCGCCCGCCGACCGCTTGACGACGCCGCGCGCGTCGGACGCATGCTGGCGCACGCCAACCTGACCCTCACCGCCTGGGACGGCGATACGCTGGTCGGCGTCGCCCGCTCGCTGAGCGATTTCGCCTTCTGCTGCTACCTCTCCGACCTGGCGGTGGACGCGGCCTACCAGCGGGCGGGGATCGGCCGGGAGCTGATCCGGCGCACGCAGGCCGCGGCCGGGCCAGAATGTACCCTGCTCCTGCTCTCTGCGCCCGCGGCGATGGCATACTATCCGAAGGTGGGGTTCGAGAAGCTGGAGAATGCGTTCGCCATCAAGCGCCAGCAGTGAAATCACGCACATTGTAGCTAAGGGTTGCCAACTTTCCGAAAGTTGGCAACCCTGCAACCCTTTCGACTGAAGGTCGTCTCGATTTTTGATCTCGAAGGACTTTTGCATGACAGACTACGACATCATTGTCATCGGCTCGGGAGCGGGCGGACTCACGGCCGCGCTTGCTTTGGCGCGCGCGGGCAAAAGCGTTTTGGTTCTCGAACAGCACGACCGCCCCGGCGGGTGGACACATTCGTTCACGTTGAACGGCTATCGTTTCAGCCCCGGCGTGCACTACATCGGCGATTTGCAGGCGGGCGGCGGGTTGCGTCGCATTTACGACGGGCTGGATGTGTCGCAAGACCTGGCGTTCGTCGAGTTGAATCCCGACGGCTACGATCACATCGTCGTCGGCGAGAAGCAGGTGGATTTTCCCAAAGGCAAAGAGAACTTAATCGAGCGGTTGCAGAGTCAGTTTCCGCATGAGGCCAGGGGGATTGACGGCTACTTCAACGATCTGACGAACATGATCGAAGGTCTGCGGCGGATTGGGAATTTGTCCAGGCCGCTGCAGGCGGCAAAGAGCGCGGGGAGCGTCCTCAAGTGGGTGCGCGCGACGGGCGCGGACTTGATCAACGCCCACGTCAGCGACCCCGTGCTGCGCGGCGTGCTGGCAGGCCAAGCGGGCGATCATGGGATGCCGCCGTCGCAGGTCAGCGCGTTCATGCATGCGGGCATCACCCATCACTATCTGGAGGGCGCCTGGTATCCGCTCGGCGGCGCGTTCACGATTCCGCGCGCGTTCGTGCGCGGGCTGCAGCGCGCGGGCGGGCAGATCAGGCTCAAGTCACGCGTGCAGCGCATGCTGCTTGAGGGGCGCAAAGTGATCGGCGTCGAACTGGAATCGGGCGAGCAAATCCGCGCGGGCGTCGTCATCTCCAATGCGGACCCCGAAGTGACGTTTGGCAAACTGATCGGGAGGGAGCGTCTCTCGTCTCGGCTCCGACGGAAGATTGATTCGGTCCACTATTCGACCTCGTGCCTCAGCCTGTTCTTTGCGGTCAAAATGGATTTGCGCGGCGCCGGACTCGACTCGGGCAACATGTGGTACTACGATCATGCGGACGTGGACAAGATTTACGCGGATGGACTCACCGATGCGTTGCTGCGAGAGGAGACGCCGCCCGGGATGTTCCTGACAGTGACAACCCTGAAAGATCCCTCGAAGATGCGCAAGACAGGCGCGACGGCCGGACATCACACCTGCGAGTCGTTTGCGTTTGTGAGTTACGACGCCTTTGCGAAGTGGGCGCACACCCACTATGGCGCGCGATCGGTGGATTATGACGCAATGAAGGAAGATCTGGCATGGCGCATGGTGCGCGGGCTGGAGAAGCACATTCCCGGATTGACCAGGCAGATTGTGTTTTGGAGTCTTGGCACGCCGCTGACCAACGAACACTATCTCAACGCGACGCGCGGCAATCTGTACGGGATTGACAAGCGGGCGTCGCAGATCGGCCCGTTCGGCTTCAGCGCACGGACGGAGTTCGACGGTCTGTTCCTGTGCGGGCAAAACACGACAAGTCACGGCGTGGCGGGGGTCACCGCTTCGGGAATCAACGCGGCGAAGGCGGTGTTGAATTGCCGATCACGGGATTTGTTGACGGGGAAGCGCGAGAATCTGAGGCTGTTGCGAGCGGAAGAGCTGGCGGCGGCAGAAGCGGACATGGATTCAGAACCCGGTTAGGAAACGGGCCACGTCCTGCAGCCAGTGAAAGGCGTCAGCAGCTTCGAGGCTGCGGCGACGGGCCAGGAGTAGCGCCAACACCGCCCCCATGCCCAACGCCATCAGCCCCCTATGAATGAATTCACGGTCTGATCGGAAAGCCTGATAGACCAACACCCGCGAACATGCCACACCGGCCGGGGTGCAGGAACGCAAGCGCGCGTCCCTGCACCCCGGTTTGTTTCAGTCGTGCGCTTATTCAGGCGCCTGGCGCTTTTGACTCAATTGCCAAGCAAGCGCCCGACGCCTGAGGCTATCAATCCCCAGCCTGTCAGTGTCTCAGGCGTGGCGTCGGCGCCGCGCGACGAAGCCGAGGGTCAGGGTCAGCCCGGCGACCAACGCCAGCCACGGCCAGGCGGCCGGCTGGGTCGGCGTCTCGAGGTTGCTCAGGGAGACGGCGGTGGGGACGGTGCAGGCGAAGACATGGACATCGTCCAGGTACCAGCCATCAACGCCGGTGCAGCCGTCGTTGCCAAAGCTGAAGCGCAGGCGTACGCTGTCGCCCGGGGCCAACCCCAGGTAGCTCAGGTCAACCTGCGACTGGCCCCAACTGCCGCTGACGGAACCGCTCCTGTTCCAGCAGGCGACGCCATTATAACGCGCCTCGCAAGGCCAGGCAATTCGACTCGTGCATCCAATGGCCGCGCCAGACCAGGCCGGATCGCCAATCCTGGCCGGTTAGCGCAGTGTCACAAAAACGGGGATCGTCTGCTGGCCCTCTTGAGGCGCGGCCAGGGCGATGCCCAGGCCCGGCAGCCCTTCCGCGACCACCATGCCATCCACGGTGCGCGTCTGCAAGGCCCGCGCTCGGCCCGCGCCGGCGACCGTCAGCCGCTGCCCCGGTTGGATCGCTCCTGCGTGCGTGTCAACCTTGACCTGCGCCACACCCAGCACCGTCAGCGCGACGTAGTCGCCAGCCTGCGCGGGGCCGTCGGCACGGTGCAGCTCGAAAGCCTCGGTCGCCGCGACGTCACCCGGTTGAACTGCCGGGTGCGGCCGGGGTGTCAAGACCAGGCGCCCTTCCACGACGCCCATGATACCGGCTGCCGCCTCAGCCGCCGCCGGCTGCACCATGGCGAGCGAGACCGTGCTGCCAGGCAGGGGAGCGGCCGCCCCGACCGCGGCCACGACATCACCCGCGGCAAGCGGCTGTTCTCCTGTCACCCGGGCCACGATGGTCACCGAATCGAGAGTGACGTTGCTGCCGTGAATCTTGTCATCGGTGTAGAAACCCCATTCACCAGATGCCTGGGTTGTGTTGGCGAAGACGCCGCTCTGACTGGCTGCATTGATCCAGACGCCAGACCAGCCGGTCGTACCGATGTACATGCCGTCCCAGTTGGTCGAGCCAACCGAGATGCCGTAGCTCCCCGCGTTGCCCACGGCCATGCCGCTGGCCCCCGAGTTGTAGACCACATTGCCAAAGCCGCCGGCCGATTGCACACTGACGCCATTACCGCCTGCAGAATTGACCGCCACGCCGTCCGCCTGCGCTCGCCCCACCCAGAGGCCGTTGCCCTCTGCGCCTGCCACTTCAACCCCGTTCTTGGCGCTGCTGGGCACCAACGAGCTTGGAAAGCCAACCTGATTGACAAACACGCCATCGGCGCCTGCGAAGTTCACTGCCAGGCCTCGGGCAGCCCCAGCCACGAACATGCCGTCGGCGCCCGCCGAGGATACATACACACCATCGTTATCCGCACGGCCAACGTACAGCCCGTTTTCTTGCGCGCCCGCAACCCCGAAACCGTTGGGGTTCGTGATCGAGCTTACGCTGGAGCTTGGCGTACCTGCCTGTTGCACATACAAGCCAGTCCAGCCACTAGCGCCGACGTAGACGCCGTTCGTGGCCGTCTGCTCGACATCTACGCCGCTCCAGCCGGCCGATTTCACATATAGGCCGCTGTGGTCGGCGCGTCCAACATAATAACCATCCGCCTGCGCGCCGGCCACTTCAAATCCGTTGCTATTGCCAGCATCGGCAAAGGTCGTGCTCGGCGCGCCAGCCTGGTTGACCACGACGCCATCGCCAACGGCGGCGCCAACGAACAGGCCATTCGCGTTGGTTGAATTGAGGTGCAAGCCATCGCTGCCAATTGAGTTCAGGTAGATACCGTAGTTTGGCGCGGTGTTGACAATCAGGCCGTTGTAGCCCGCCGAGTACACATACAAGCCATTGGCGCCCGCCGAGTTCACGTAAACACCGTCGGCGCTCGCCGAAGACACAACCAGGCCCTCACCGGAGGAGTTGCTCAGCACCAACGGCGCCTGGTCGGGCGTGTTGAATGCCCCCTGGATTTTCAGTGCGTTGTTGCTGCCAACCCACGTCTGCCCCAGGTGGTTGTGATTGTTGTCGCTGACATAGACGCCGGCCTGATTCCAGTGGCCGGCAGTCAGCTGAATATCAGTGACATTAACGATGTTATCGTGGTTCACGTCGCAGGCGGGGTCGTAGACCGCACCGGGCGAGCAGCCCGCCACGCTGGGGCTTTCCAGCGGTTCTTGGGCGCGCGCCAGGCCCATGACAACCGTCAGTGTCAGCAGCGTCACAACCAACACGATCACAACAGACTTCCTGTTCATTTCTGGTTTCTCCTTGATTCACGGTGTGGAAGGTGTCTTCTCAATAATCTGGGGAAGACGTTCAACTTCTGAGAGAAGTTGAACGTCTGCGTAGCGGGTCTCAGGGGCCGTCGCGCTGATAGTCCAGACCCAGCTCGGCGGGTTGGCCCAATTCCGTCGGGTGCAGGTACAGGCCGCGCTCGCTGGCCGGCTTCGGCTCCTCCACCGGGATGCGGTGGGCGTTGGCGTAGGCGTCGTGGCGGATACCGGTCACTTCCCAGGAGACCTTCAGGCCCGGCGCGCCGCCGGCGATGCGAAAGACGTTGCCCTGCATCTCCTGGGCGATGTACAGATTGGGCATCGCCGCGCCGATGGGCGTCAGCTGGTAGCGGAAGTCCCGGTTCAGCGCCTCGAACCAGGCTGGCATCTGCACCGAGGCCTCGCCCTTTGCGTCCAGCGTGGCCATGCCGTTGTAGATGTTCATCATGTCGGGCGATTCGACGAAGGAGTGGTAAAGGTACTGGTTGGCCGGGTCCAGGGGATGGTCAATCTTGAACGAACCCGCGGCCTTGCTCAGCGTGCCGGTGGTGGACAGGTTGCCGACGAAATAGCCGCCGTAGCCGGAGGCGCTGTCGGTGCGGCCATACACGCCGTAGTTCACGCCCGTGGTGGACGAGGCCCGGCCATACACACCCCGGCCGGCGGCGCTGCTGTTGCGGCCATCAACGCCCGCGGTGCCCGCGTCTGTCCGGCCCCAGACGGCGGTGTCGTTGGGCGCATAGGCCTGGATGCCCCGGCCGCTGCTGAGATTCTCGACGTAGACGGCGTCCGCGCCGTAACCGACGAAATAGCCCCCGTAGCCGTTGGCGCTGTTCGACTGGCCATACACGCCAAAGGTTGTACCCGTGCCGCCATCCGCGGCAAGGCCATAGAGGCCAGTGCCGCTGGCGCTGTTCGACTGGCCGTACACGCCATAGGTTGCGCCGCTGACGCCTGACGCCAGGCCGTACACGCCGCGACCTCCCGTGCTGAAGGCCTGGCCATAAACGCCATAGGTTGTGCCGCTGCTGGCTGATGCATAACCGTGTACCCCGCGGCCGTCCGTGCTGGCAGATTGACCAAAGATGCCGTAGGTCACGCCGCTGGTTGCAGTCGCCTCTCCGTATAACCCGTACCCGCCTGAGCTGGCTGAACGGCCGGCCACACCGTAAGTGACGCCGCTCGCGGCCGTTGCGTATCCATAGACGCCGTACCCCGAACTGCTTTCCGAGCGGCCATACACGCCCAGGGCGATGCCGCTGGCGGCGAGGGCCTGGCCATAGACGCCTCGCCCAGACGTGCTGTTGCTCGTGCCATGGATGCCATTGGTAGTTCCGGTGGCAGCGGTGGCTGCACCCAGGACGCCATCACCCCCTACGCTGTCTGCCTGGCCGGCAACGCCCACAGTCGCTCCGCTCGTGGCCGTGGCCTCGCCAAATACGCCGCGGCCGGCCGTGCTGGCGGAGACGCCGACCAGACCGTCGGCCGCGCCGCTGCTGGCGGTATGTTCGACGCGCAGACCGTGCGGCCCGACGGCGCCTGCCCATGTCTCACCCCAGTGGGTGTGACCAGGCGTGTAGGTTCCGCTGCTGGCCCAGTGACCGGCCGTCAGCTGAATGTCGTTGATGTCAATGCTGCCATCTTGATTCACATCACAACCGGACGCGTAGCCACCGCCTGCGGCGCAGGCGCCGACCGTGGGGTTTCCCGGCGTCTCCTGCGCGCTGATCGGAGCGATCAAGACGGCCAGGAGGCTCAACACCGCGCACACAACAACGGGACGCAATTTGTGCTGCATCATAATACCCTGCATGATAAATACCCTCCTTGTACTGTGGGAGCTTCTCTCCGCAGAAATGCCGACGACTCAGGACGCCAGAGCGTCTGGGTTGCGCAGTGGGCGAAACCGGGGGGTGGGGAAACAGGTGACTGCGGTTGGCGTCTCCAACGGGCCGACTGTATGGAGTGTAGCAGAAAACTGCCGGCTGCGGGTACCGCTTTGCGATACAGCAGCCTGGCAGGCCGTCTGTTCGGTTATTATCTGGAGGTTTCGGACGCCAACGCCCGTCTCGTTCCGGCCGACTCCGCAGCGCCAGGCATTTCTGCTACTCAAAGTTGACGATGTGTGTATGATGTGTATAATAACGCCATGAACAGCCGCGATATCATAATAAAACTGAAAGCGGATGGCTGGGTGTTGGTTCATGGACGCGGCAGTCATCATCATTTCAAACATCCGGTCAAGCCGGGCAGGGTGACTGTTCCGCCTCCCAAGAGGGATTTGCCTATCGGAACGCTGCGCAGTATCTTTCGTCAGGCCGGCTGGACCTGGCCAGGACAGGAGTAAAGGCCGATGCGTTATCCCGTGGTTGTGCACAAAGATGCAGAGAGTGATTATGGTGTAACAGTCCCGGACATACCAGGTTGTTTCAGCGCGGGTGAGACACTCGATCAGGCCTTGCAGGAAGTCGTGGAGGCGATTGAATGTCACCTGGAGGGGCTTTTGCTGGACGGCGAACCGGCGCCCGTTCCGCGCCCGCTCGACTTTCATCAAAGCAATCCCGATTATGCAGGCGGAGTCTGGGCGGTGGTGACGATTGATCTGGGCAACCTGTCGGGCAAAACCCGGCGCGTCAATGTGACCTTGCCAGAGCGCATCCTGGCGTTGATGGACAAGTACGCGGTGGAGCACGGCGAAACGCGGTCAGGATTGATCGCGGAAGCCGCCCTGGCGTACATTGCCGCGCGTCAGCCGCGCGCATAAGCGGCAAGGCCACATTTCTCCGCAGGTTGACGATGCCCAGGTTGAGGTTGGGCGTTTCGTCAGGGTCTGTCCCTCTACGCGCCGGCGAACGTGGCGCGCAGCCGCGCCAGCTGCGGCAGGTGGGTTCGTTCGTGGGCGGCGAAGTAGCTGGCCTGCTGGCGCAACGTCACGGCGCCGAACTCCTGGTGCTGACCGCTGCGCCACCAGTGGGTCAGGGGCATGCGCTCCAGGGTGGTCAGCGTGGCGGCGCGCGAGGTCTGGTACGTCTCGAAAATCTCCAGCGTCGTGGGTGGACGCTCCTCCTCGCGGGCGGCCCACGTCCACACCGCCTTCATCTCCAGCAGGGGGTGCTCCTCCTGCTGGAACAGCTCGACGCGGTGGGCAAAGACGAGCTGGGCGTCGCGCAGGTGGGTGACGACATTGCGCATGGCCCAGCCCCCTTCCTGGGGTGTGCGGTGCAGATCTGCTTCGGACAGTCCCGCCAGCAGCGCCGCCGCCTCGCCCGGCGTCTGGCGCAGCATCTCCAGCGCGGCCAGGGGTTCCAGCGCGTCGAGCCAGTAGATAGGCATGAAACGCTGATAGGTGTCGGGCCACGCGCCGCAGGTGGGGCAGGGCGCGGCCGGCGGGGCCAGGGTCACGTGGCCGCAGGTGCGGCAGACGTAGGGGTGGGGCGTCTCTTCGATCAGGGGGACGCGTCCGGCGGCCAGCGCGGCTGCGCCGCGGCGCAGCGCGGCGATCAGTTCCGCGTCGCCGTCCAGGCTGGCCAGTGCATCTGCGGCCTGCACGGTCTCAGCGGCCAGGTCCGCGCCGCCGGCCGGGCGGGCCAGTCCCCAGGCCGCCTGCCGGCCCAGGGCATCGGCCGCGGCCCGCGCCAGCTTGGCGATGTTGTACTGGCCCTCGCCCTCCAGGCGGGCAGCCAGGGCCAGCAGGTGAATAAGCGTTTCCTGCCAGGATGTCGTCATGGCGAACATTCCTTTCTAGTGTGGATTTTGGTTGACTTGCTGTTCCAAGTTATTTGACCTATCGAAACCACTCGTCGAGTGGTCTTTTTTATTTCAGGACAGGTCATCCCGCCGATGCGCCGGCAGCCCTTTGCGAGTATGCCGAGGACGACCGTATCGGCCACTCATTGCCCGCCAAGGTTGCCAACTCTCCAAGAGTTGGCAACCTTGGCGGCGGCGCTTTGGGCAGGAGGATGAAGCACGATCGCGCCGCGACAATGAATCTCCGTTCTGAGGCTCAATCTGGCAGCAGCGACGCCATCTGCCTTGAAATAAACCTCGCCGCACGCCTGGAACTGACGCGGTAGATGAAGTTCATAAAGGCCGAGTCGCGCCCGACCAGAATCTCGTATTCGTCCCTTTCGACGCCTTTGACAATGATCTCGGCGGCTTTGCTGGGCGCCAGCGGTTTGATGGACTGGCCCTGGCTGTCGCTCGACACGCTGAGCGTGTCCCCCACGCCGGAATTACTGGCGATGTTCGTGCCGATGGCGCCGGGGAAGATGACCGTCACCCGCACGTTGGTGTTCGCAAGTTCGGAATGTAGCGCCTCGGTCATCAACTTGACCGCGGCCTTCGACGCGCCGTAGATGCCCTGTCCCGGCACAGGCAGAAATCCGCCCATGCTGGAGATGTTGGCGATGTGCGCGGCGGGACGTTTGAGCAGGTGCGGCAGGAAGGTCTTGGTCATGTAGAGCGTGCCGTAAAAGTTGACGTTCATCACGCGCTCGATGGCCGCATATTCGAGGTCGTTGATGCGCACGAAGGGCTGGATGATGCCGGCCACGTTGAACAGCCCATCCACCGCGCCATGTTTGGCCATGACCTGGCCGGGCAGCGCTTCCACCGCCGCGCGATCGGCGACGTTGGCGACGTGCAGGGAGAGTCTGTCCTTTTTCCCACCCGCGACTTCTGCGGTTTCCTGCAGTCGCGCTGCGTTGATGTCCACCGCGGCGACGTGCGCGCCTTTGGTCAGCAGGCGCAGCACTAACTCGCGCCCGATACCGTTCCCGCCGCCGCTGACGACGATGATCTTGTTTTGTACTTTCATGGTGTCGTGTCCTTATGCTGAGTGGTGTGCCTGCGCCTGAGTCGTTACGGCGTAACTGCTCAGCCTGTCTGGATTGTTGCCACGAATTGCACGAATTTGACGAATTTTGCTTGTGATCATTCGTGTAATTCGTGGCAGAGGCTGAGTAGTTGCGTTACGGCAACTTCCCAAGCGGGCGGATCTTGCCGCCGGCGATGTGTTTGGCGGCGATGTAGCCAAACGTCATGGAGGGGCCGATGGTGCTGCCCGCGCCGGGGTAGGTGTTACCCATGACCGAGGCGGAGTTGTTGCCCGCGGCGTACAACCCCGGAATCGGGGCGCCGTCGCTGCGCAGGACGCGGGCGAATTCGTCAATCACCAGGCCGCCTTTGGTGCCCAGATCGCCCGCCACCATCTGCACCGCGTAAAAAGGCGGCTTCTCGATGGGCGCCAGGCAGGGATTGGGCTTCACCGTCGGGTCGCCGTAGTAGCGGTCGTAGGCGCTGTCGCCGCGCTGGAAATCCTCGTCCACGCCGCCGCGGGCGAACTGGTTGAAGCGCTGCACCGTCTCTGTCAGGGCTTTGGGATCGAGGCCGCAGTTCTGCGCCAACTCCGCCAGGGTGTCGCCGCGCTTGAAATATCCGCTCGCGAAATACGATTCGGGGATCGGCTGCATGGGGAACAGCGTGCCGAAGATGTATTTGCTGCGAAAGCGGCTGTCCATGATGAAGGTCGCGGGGATGTGCGGAACCTCGGCGATGTGCTTTTCGTACATGGCGTGCACCACCTCGACATACGACGCCGCTTCATTCGTGAACCGCTTGCCCGCCGCGTTGACCATGATCGCGCCGGGATACGAACGCTCGCCCACGTGGAACATCACCGGCGCGTTGGGCGGCATGCTCGAAGGCCCCCACCACGCATCGTCCATCAGATCAATTTTTGCGCCGGCCTTCATCCCCGCCTGAATCGCGTCGCCGGTGTTGCCCGGGCTGGCAGAACTCCATTCGTGGTTGATCGGCGCTTTCTGGAATTCTTCGCGCATCTCCTGGTTGTGCGCAAATCCGCCCGCGGCCAGAACCACGCCCTTGCTGGCGCGAATCCGCAGCGGCTGGCCGTCTCTTTCCGCCACAACCCCCACGCACGCCCCATTTTCGATGACCAATTCTTTGAGCGGGGCGTTGAGCCAAATGGGGACGTTTTCATCTTTGAGCGAGAGGCGCAATCGGGCGATCAGCGCCTGCCCCAGCGCCAGATACTTCACGCCGGTCAGCACGTTGAAGAGCGTGCGCGCGCCGACCTTGAGCGCCGTCCGTTTGCCCGCCCAGGTGGAGGTGATCATGCCCAGCTTGTTGTACTCGCTGGCGGTGAAGGCCAGTCCTGCCGGGGCTTTCATGCTCATCGGGCGCAGTTGCGCCAGGTCTTCGCCCAGCTTGCTGCCGTCGAAGGGCGAACCTTCGATGGCGCGGCCGTCGGCCATGCCGCCGGGCCGTTCGGGGTAGTAATCGGCGTAGCCCACCGAGCGGTGAAAGCGGACGTGCGAATTGCTGGCCAGGTACTTCACCATTTCGGGGGCGTTCTCGAGGTAGGCGTCCTGCAGGGTCTGTGGCGTGCGGCTGCCGATGGTGTGCTGCAAGTAGGTGCGCGCCTTCTCGAGCGAGTCGTCCAGGCCGTCGCGTTGCAGCAGGTAATTGTTCGGAACCCACAGCCCGCCGCCCGAAATGGCCGTCGAGCCGCCGTAGTATTCCGTTTTCTCGATCACCAGCACATCCAGCCCGGCCTGCTTGGCGACCAGCGCCGCGGTCATCGCCCCGCCGCCCGCGCCGACGACGAGCACTTCGGTGGTATGGTCCCAGTTTGTCATGTTCATCTCCGTTGAATTTTATCGGCGGCAATCCCTGTGTCGGTTTTCATCCCTCGTCGTCCCGCTGGCGGGGCGAGCGTCTATTGATCTGTGTCTGCGCCTCTCGCAAGTTGTACATGTCAGAAGAGCATGACAAAATCGGCAGCGCAATGTCAAAATTTTGCCAAATCACGACAATTCATTGTCATTTTTTCGGAGCATTGTCATGTACACAGCGATCTCGCGCCCGAAGCCACGTCCGCCGCCCGTGATGATAGCCACCTGTCCGGCCAGTTCGGACG
>DAISHS010000043.1:0-18867 GCA_036822415.1 Chloroflexota bacterium | reverse complement strand
GGTCAATGTGTCCAATCGTCCCCACGTTCACGTGCGGCTTCGTTCGCTGAAATACTTGCTTCCCCATAGCTCCGAATGACTCCTTTCACAAATCTGCAACGACACCAAGAGTCGTCATGCGCACTCCAGGTCGTAAATTCTATAATTTTCTTGTTTCGTATCTATTTGAATCTTGCTACGCAAACCTAATTATTATACGTAGAACAACGATCTTGGCAAATCATTTGGGTCAGACGGTGAAAATCCACCGCGGCCAGTCCATGACAGCCCGGGCGACAGAGCGTTGTCCTGCGTTCCTGGGATGCGTGAGTTAGCGATTCAGCAATTTCTGTGTCTGCTCCGCCGGCACGGGCTGATAATGATCGAACTCTTGGGTGAAAACGCCGCGCCCCTGCGTACGCGAGCGCAGATCCGTGGCATAGCCAAACATGGAGGCCAGCGGAATGAAGGCGCGCACCGCCTGGGTTCCGGTCGAGTGCATCTCGATGCCGTCAATCTGACCGCGCCGCGAGCTGAGGTCCCCAATCACATCACCCACATAGTCCTCAGGGGTCACCACTTCGACTTTCATGATCGGCTCCAGCAGAACCGGCCCGGCTTTCTGTGAGCCTTCCTTCAGCGCCATAGAGGCCGCAATCTTGAAGGCCAATTCTGAGGAGTCAACCTCGTGGTAAGAACCATCCACCAGGCGCGCCGCCATGTCAATGAGCGGGAAGCCAGCAATCACGCCATTTTCCATCGCTTCCTTGATGCCTGACTGGATCGCCGACATGTACTCGCGCGGCACAACGCCGCCCACGGTCTTGTCTTCGAACAAGAAGCCTTCGCCGGGCGCCAACGGCTCCAGTTCCAGCCACACATCGCCGTACTGGCCGCGGCCGCCGCTCTGGCGGACAAAACGGCCCTGCACCTTGACCTTTCGGGTGATCGTCTCGCGATAAGCCACCTGCGGGCGGCCCACCTTGGCCTGCACGCGGAACTCGCGCAGCATACGATCCACCAAAACTTCCAGGTGCAGCTCGCCCATGCCGGCAATCAGGGTCTGGCTGGTTTGCTCGTCCACCTTGACCTTGAAGGTCGGGTCTTCTTCGGCCAGGCGCTGCAGAGCCATGGACATCTTATCCTGGTCGGCCTTGGTCTTCGGCTCGATGGCGATCATGATAACCGGTTCCGGGAAAGAGATGGATTCAAGGATTACCTGATCGGATGGGTCGCAAAGCGTATCGCCCGTAAAAGTCTGCTTGAGGCCAATAATGGCGCCAATGTCGCCGGCCGGGATCTCGGTCAAATCTTCGCGCTGATTGGCGCGCATGCGCATCAAGCGGCCGATGCGCTCCTTGCGGCCTTTGGTCGAGTTGACCACGCCGCTGCTGGCGTTGAGCACGCCTGAATAGACGCGCACATAGGCCAGGCGCCCGACGTACGGATCGGCCACGATCTTGAACACCAACGCCGAAAGCGGCGCGGCGTCATCCGTGGGCCGAATTTTGTCCGCGTTGGTATCAGGATCAAGCCCATGCACGGCTGGAATGTCGAGGGGCGAGGGCAGATAGTCAACCACGGCATCCAGCAGGGGCTGTACGCCCTTGTTGCGCAGCGAGCTGCCGCACAGCACCGGCACCAGGTGGCTGCCCAGGGTGGCCCGGCGCAGCGCCGGACGCAGTTCCGCGGTGGTGATCTCCTCGCCTTCCAGGAACTTCAGCGTCAATTCCTCATCGGTTTCGGCAATGGCCTCGATCATCTTCTCTCGCCAGGCCTGGGCTTCAGCCAGCAGGTTAGCCGGGATCTCGCCAATTTGAGGTGAAGCGCCTAGCTCATCGGTGAAAACAACGGCCTGCATCTCCATGAGGTCTATGAGGCCCTTGAAGGTATCCTGCTCACCGATGGGAATCTGTATCGGCAAAGGCCTGGCGCCGAGGCGCGTGCGGATCATGTCAATCGTGCGCCAGAAGTCGGCGCCGATGCGATCCATCTTATTGACGAAGCAGATGCGCGGCACGCCATAGCGGTTTGCCTGGCGCCAAACGGTCTCCGACTGCGGCTCCACGCCGGCCACGGCATCGAACACAACGACGCCGCCATCCAGGACACGCAGCGAGCGCTGCACCTCGGCCGTAAAGTCAATATGGCCGGGCGTGTCAATCAGGTTGATCTGATAATCACGCCAAGAGGTGGTGATGGCAGCCGCGGTGATGGTGATGCCGCGCTCCTTCTCCTGCTCCATCCAGTCGGTGACGGTAGTGCCTTCATCCACGTTGCCCAAGCGATAGGTGCGTCCTGAATAAAAGAGCACGCGCTCGGTCGTCGTTGTTTTGCCTGCATCAATATGGGCAATAATGCCAATGTTGCGGATACGTTCTAAAGAAAATTCACGGGCCATTGCTACTGATCATCCTTAAGACAAGGACGAAGGGCAAAGCCACGCTCTGCCCTTCGCCGTCAAATACAATCTCTCACGAACGACGGTCAATCTGGTTGATCCGCTTCCCCAGCATCGTTTTACTGAGACTGCTGCGGCGGGTAGCGGATGCTGGTTTACCAGCGATAATGCGCAAAAGCCCGGTTGGCCTCTGCCATCTTGTGCGTATCTTCCATCTTCTTGAACGCGTTGCCCTGTTTGGCCGCCGCGTCCATCAGCTCGCTCGCCAGCCTTTCGGCCATGGTGCGGCCAGGGCGATTGCGGGCCGCTTGCACGAGCCAGCGCAGCGCCAGGGCGTCGCGGCGCTCCGGTTCGATTTCAACCGGCACCTGGTAAGTGGCGCCGCCCACGCGCCGAGGCTTGACTTCGAGCTGCGGCGTCACGTTCTTGATGGCCGTTTCGAAGACCTCGATCGGGGCGCGCTTGGTCTTGCCCTCGACAATGTCGAGCGCGGAATAGACAATGCGTTCGGCAACGCTCTTCTTGCCTCGCTGCATGATACGGTTGATCAGGCGAGTCAATACTTCATTACTATAACGGCTATCTGGAATAATCGGTCGAAACTCGGCACGATTTCGTCTTGACATACAAACCTCCGCAAGAGATTGCACGTGCGGGAAGGCGACCCGTTGACGATTAGGTCATGGCGCCCGCCCGGCATGGGAAATCTCGTTACTTCTTGCCCTTCGCTGGCGTGGCTGGCGCCTTGCCCTTGGCGACCTGACCGGCCTTCGGCCGCTTGGAGCCATATTTGGAACGACCGCGCTTGCGGTTATCAACACCCGTGGTGTCCAACGCGCCGCGCACAATGTGGTAGCGCACGCCAGGCAGGTCTTTCACACGACCGCCGCGAATCAAAACCACTGAGTGCTCCTGCAAACGATGACCCTCGCCCGGAATATAGGCGGTGACTTCGATGCCGTTTGTCAAGCGGACACGGGCAATCTTGCGCAGCGCCGAATTCGGTTTCTTCGGTGTGGTGGTGCGCACCTGCGTACAAACACCACGCTTGAAGGGGTTGCCAGTCTTGATGCGCTGCGTCCTGCCGCTCAAGGCATTGTACGAAAAACGCAATGCTGGCGCCTTTTCCTTGGCCTTTTGCGGCAGCCGGCCCTTACGAATCAACTGATTAATGGTAGGCAATTTCTTCCTCCGCGATAACTGACCTCAGGCAACACAAAACCGCCCGCGCGCCAGGCCTGAGGCCTTTACCGGCGCCATTCTCATCCCACAAGCCGCGGGACGGGAGCGAGGCGGGAAAAAGGGCCGACGTTGTCTCGTCAGCCCTAACATGGGCGGCATTATAACCATAGATTGGCGGCTGGTCAAATTTACCTGTCGCGTTGATTGGCAGATTTCAAGCCGCACGTCATTGCATGGTATAATCAGCCCCAAGAAACCACATGGGGAGCCTGTCTTGACACGTAACCCCGGCCTGCGCGCCGGCATTCTAGGAGCAGCCGCGAGCGTCGTTCTCTCCTTGCTCGCCTTGATTCCTTTCTTCGGTTGCCTGATCATGCCGATCAGCCTTTTTTTGTACCTGGGCGTTGGAATGTTGGCGGCCTATTTGCAAATGCGCCGTCGCCCGCACACGTCCAAACAGCGCCTTGCCCAGCTCGGCTTCCTGGCCGGCCTGGTGACGGGCCTGGTTGATGGCGTGGTCGGCCTGGCAACGGTGCCATTGGCGCTGCCCATGACCGGCGGCAGCGAGGCCATTCTCGCCCAGCTGCCGCCTTCCCTGGCGGACCTGATCGCCGGGTTGGGGCTGGCCCCGGCCGACGTGTTCAGCACAGCGGGCATTTTCGTCCTGGCCGCGCTGATGGCGCTTTTGACCATTGTGCTCGCCACCCTGCTCGCCACCCTGGGCAGCCTTATCTATGCGGCAACCCCCGCGCGCCGCTGATGTCACCGCCCCCTCACGCCGCCTCTTCGAAGCGCTCGCCGCAGTGAGGACAAACAACGTCGTCGCCGGCCACCTCGCCGCCGCAATGATCGCAAGTCAAGATAAAACGCATACCACAGGCAAAACAACGCGTGGCATCGGCGGCGACAACGTGCTGACACTGCGGGCACAGGCTGGCGCCGCAGGCGTTACATTCACTGCTGCCCACCGATAAACGAGCCGCACATTCAGGGCAGGCAAAGGTGGCGACTGGCGGGGCCGTATGTCCACAGCGGGGACAGGCGCTGTCCTCGGGCGCTAACACCAGCGCGCAGCGTGTGCAGATGCGATGCCCACACGTGCGGCATGCGCCTCTTGCCAACGGGAACTCGCTGCCGCAAACCGGGCAGCGCACCATGACAAGCACTCCACCGACGCTGAACACCTCCCCGCTGGGACGATCGGCCAGGTCGAACTCCTGACCGCAGGCCTGACAGGCGTTGGCCGCGCCAAACACACGCGCGCCGCAGCGCGGACAGACGCGCACGAACGAACGCCCACAGTTTGGACATTCGCTCGCCTGCGTGAGCAAGGTAAACGCGCAGGTCGGGCAGGCAAACTCCAGCGCTAAACGGCACGCCTCGCATAGCACATCTTCCTCAGCCACGCCGGCGCCGCAGCGTGGGCAAAACGGCTGGCCGCACGCCAGGCAGTTGCCCTGCTCCAGGAAGACCTGGGCGCCACAGGATGGGCAACGACCCGTGGGCTGATCCACCACGCTGCTGACCGCCGGCCCTGAAGCCACAGCCGTGGGGCTGCCTAAAATTCCAGGGAATTCGGATAACGGAGGGGCCGTGAATGACGGCTCCAGCCGGTCAACCGCTAACGGGGTTCCGCAATCAGGGCAGACGGCCGCATCCGCAGGAAGTTCAGCGCCGCAGACGGAGCATACCAGATCGAACGCCAGGCCGCAGCGCGGGCAGATCAGGGCATCGTCTGGCAGCAGCGCGCCGCACGCGGGGCACAAGTCGGCGGCGCAGGCGGGGCAAGCCTCACTACCCTCGAAGACCGGTGCGCCACAGGACGGGCAAGGAAAGGTAAATTCGACGCCGCACTGAGGGCAAGCCAGGGTGTCTGCCTCCACCTCGGCGCCGCAGTTTGGGCAGGTCAACATGAATTCGACCCCGCACACCGGGCATGCGTCATCCTCGGCGCTCACCGCCGCGCCGCACGCGGGACACAGCGGCTGTGTACATTCTGGACATTCACCGCTTCCATCCTCGATCTCTGCCTGACACGTTGGGCATTGCATAAGCCTTCCTCCTGTCTGATCCTCAGCTGCTGGCAGGATACACCACACCAAAGCAACTCGCAAATCGAGCCGGGCGCCGCGCCAATCATGGGCAAGTTCATGCTGAACTGATCGCAGAATGACTCAGCCTCTGGGCGCTGTGCGTTGCCCAGAGGCTGAGATGCGGTCGTGGCCTGAAAAGGCGCGTGTTAGCGGCGAGAGGCGTTGGGCGCCTGACCCAGAACTTCCAGGGCCTTCTGGAGTTGGGCATCCTGCGCAGCCTCGAGCTCAGCCGGCGTCATGGTCTTCAGGCGTGAGGGCGTGACAAGCGTTCCATCCCGCGGCAGCTCGACGGTGACGTCTGGTTCGATCCCCTGATGCCAGATCACGCGGCCCTTCGGGGTCAGCCATTGGCGCGTCGCCAGGAGCAACGCCGAGCCGTCATCCAGACTGAACTGATTGAGCACCGTGCCGGTGCCGAAGGTGGTCTTGCCGATCAACTGGGCGCGCCCCTGGTCCTGCAAGGCGCCGCTGACGATTTCAGCCGCGCTGGCCGTGCCCTGGTTGATGAGCACCACCAGGGGCAGATCGGTCGCCACGCCGCCCGACTTGACGGCCAGCGGCTTGCGGTTGCCCTCAGCATCCTGCTCCTGCATCACCAGGCCATCGGTCAGGAATTGGCTGGCAACGGTGATCGCCTCGTCGAGCAGGCCGCCGGGGCTGTTGCGCAGATCGAGGATGATCTTTTGCGCGCCGTCGGCCCGGCCCTGCTGCAGCGCCGCCTTGAGATCATCGCCCACCCGCTCGCTGAACGAACCAATGCGCACCAGCAGCACGGTGGTGCCAGGAACCATCTGGGCTGAGATATTGATCAGCGGGATCTTGGCGCGGGTGATCGTAATGTCGGTAATCTGGTTCTCCCCTTGATGAATGACGGAAAGAACGACCTTCGTGCCTGCCGGCCCGCGCACATGCTGAGTGACGGCGCTCAACGTCATTTCAGTCACGTCTTGACCATCCACGGCCACGATGACATCGCCGGCGCGAATGCCGGCCCGCTCGGCCGGTGAGTTTTCCATCGGCGCGACCACCACCGGCATCCCATCCTTGGTGGTCAATTCGGCGCCGATGCCCTCGAAATCGCTGGACAAGGCCTGGCTTTCGGCCTTCATCATCTCCGGGGTGAGAAAGCGGCTGTGCCCGGTGTCGCCCAGGGCCTCGACCATGCCAGAGACGGCGCCGTAGGCCAGGCGCTGATCTTCGATCGCGCTGCGGTCCACGTAATGATTTTTGATAATCTCGCGCGCTTGCCAGAGAAGTTTGTACTCCGCGGGGCCTTCGTTGATTTGACCGGCGGTGGAGCCGGGCAACACGCCATTACGCTCCAAAAGAGCGCCGGCAAGAAAGCTGCCAGGCGCAATGATCGCAAACAGAATCAAAAAGGCCACCACGGCCAAGAGGCAACCGGGCAGGCTGGAACGTTGATTCGTCATCGGTTAATGGGACTCCCTTTACACGTGGATGGGCAGTCTGCGGCGCAGCACGGAAGCCGTTTTTGCCCATCTCTGTTTCTCATGCGATAATGTCAGGCCGTTATGCTAACACGGGCGCTGCGTGAAAACAGTGAGCAGCCGCCCTGAATCAAGAAAAGGTACGTAAAAAGGTAAGTAAAAAATATGGCAACCACCTCTGATTTGAGAACAGGCAACATCATTCGCTATAACGACGATCTGTGCGAAGTAATCGAATACCAACACATCAACCCTGGCAACTGGCGCGCGTTTGTGCGTCTGCGCTTGAAGAGCTTGAAAACTGGTCGCATCGTCGAAGACCGTGTGCGCGCCGGCTCGGAAATTGACCTGGTCCGTGTGGATCGCCGCGCGATGCAGTTGAGCTATCGCGACGGCGACGATTTTGTGTTCATGGACCCGGAAACTTTTGAGCAGATTACGGTTAGCAAAGCGATGATGGGCGACAAAGCGCGTTTCCTGCGCGAGAACGATTCGGCTTACCTGGTGATGGAAGGCGACAACCTGCTCGATGTTGATTTGCCCACGTTCGTCGTCTTGAAAGTTGTGCAAACGCCGGTCGCCGTTCGCGGCGACACCGCCACCAACGTCACCAAGCAGGCAACGCTGGAAACGGGAGCCTTTATCACCGTGCCTTCCTTCATCAATGAAGGGGACTCGCTCAAAATTGACACACGCACGGGCGAGTATATCGAACGCGTGAAGTAAGTTTACGGGGAGACAATCAATCTCCCCGGCCCCCGGCGGCATGGGTATAAAAAACACCCGGAGTCAGGTTGACCCCGGGTGTTCAATCACAAAGAGAACCGGTGAACGGTCTCCCGGTTATTGCTTAGCGATCTCGATCGCCGCCGCGGCCACCACGGTCGCCACGACCGCCGCCGAAGCCGCCGCGACCACCACGGTCGCCGCCGCCGCCGAAGCCGCCGCGACCACCACGGTCACCGCCGCCGCCGAAGCCGCCGCGACCGCCGCCGAAGCCCGAACCACCCTCACGCGGTTCGCGCGGGCGAGCAGCATCAACACGAATCTGACGATTCTGGAAGGTAGCTCCGTTCATCTGCAGGGCCTTCTCTGCGCCTGCCGCGTCCTTCATCTCCACAAAACCGAAGCCCTTGCTCTGGCCAGTCTCGCGGTCACGAACGACTTCCGCCGTCTTCACTTCCCCGGCGCTGCTAAACAGTTGCGCAAGGTCGTTGTCCGTCATCGTATAGGGAAGATTCCCAATATACAACCTAGTACTCATCAAATCACTCACCTTTGCCCCCTGGCACGAAACCTAAATTCTAACTACGTTAGCGGCATGTGCGCCTTTGGCGCCTTGACGGAGCTCAAACTCGACACGCTCACCCGCCTGAAGCGTGCGGAAGCCATCCGACTGGATGGCGGAGTAGTGCACAAAAACGTCTTCACCGTTATCTTGGAGGATGAATCCGTACCCCTTGGCACCGTTGAACCACTTGACCGTTCCGACTATGCGCTTTTCCACTGAAGCTGCGCAACCTCCCAAACGATATCTGTAGGCGATAGCCCTGCTGGCAGAAAACAAAAACGCCATCTGGCATCGCAAGCCTGACAGCGTTCACACGTCCGAACAGATGCTTACTGCAACCTACAGTAAAGATTGTAGCATAGAGTTGAAAACTCGTCAAAATACGCTCGATGCAATTCTGTGGTATACTACCCATGATCATCGTTGATTTGACCGCTAATTCAATTTGTTCACAAAGGAGTGAGATTTATGGATTTTGGATTGACCCCGGAACACGCACAGGCGCAGCAAATGGTGCGCGATTTTGTCCGTAAAGAAATCGCAGCGATCATCAAGGAATCGGACCGCACGCAGCAAATGCACCCCAGCATCCTGCCGCGCATGGGTGAGTTAGGCATCCTGGGCATTTGCATTCCGCAGAAGTATGGCGGCCAGGGCTTTGACTACATCACGCTCGGGCTGGTGTGCGAAGAGCTGGAAGCGATGGATACGAGCCTGCGCGTGGTGATGTCCGTGCATATGGGCCTCAACAGCCTGGCGATCCTGCAATGGGGGACAGAAGAGCAGAAGCAAAAATTCCTGGCGCCACAGGCCAAAGGCGAGAAATACGCCATGTTCGGCCTGACCGAGCCAGGCGTGGGCAGTGATGTGGCCGCGATGGCTTCGACGGCACGGCGCGAAGGCGATGAGTACGTCATCAATGGCGAAAAGATGTGGATTTCGCTGGCAACCAAGGCGCACCACATCTTGTGGGTGGCGCGCACGAACCCGGAACGGCCCGATCCGCACGATCAGCTCAGCGCGTTCATCATCGAAACGGATCGTCCCGGGGTGACACGGGGCGACATCCACGGCAAGTTGGGCGTGCGCGCCGGCTCCACAGGCTGGGTCAACTGCCAGGACGTGCGTGTGCCGGCGGCTAATCGCCTGGGCGAAGAGGGCGAAGGCTTCAAGATTGCGATGTCCTGCCTGGACAATGGCCGCTACACCGTTGGCTCCGGCGCGGTGGGGCTGATTCGGGCCTGCCTGGAGGCCAGCGCCAGCTATGCCAACACACGCCGCGCCTTTGGCAAGGAGATCGGCAAGCACCAGCTGGTGCAGGAAAAGATCGCCAAGATGGTGCGTGACTATGAGTACGGGCGTTTGATGACGCTCAAGGTCGGCTGGATGAAGAACATGGGGCTGCGCAACACCAAGGAGACCTCGCTGCTCAAGTGGTTTGCGACCGATGCTTCCTTCCAGGCCGCGCACGAGGCGATCCAGATTCATGGCGCCTACGGTTACAGCGATGAGTACGATGTGGAGCGCTATCTGCGCAACTCGCGCGGCGCGATCATCTACGAAGGTACAAGCGAAATTCACATGCTGATGCAGGCCGGCTATGCCCTGGGCTACCGGACAGACGGCCCGCTGCGCTGTGAGCTGCCGCCCTATGATCCGGCGGTGTGGGAAAACTGAGCGAAATTCAGAAATCACGTCCCCAGCCTGGGCGCTGGGGACGTGTACTTTTACTGTGCTTTCAGGTGAAATCCGCCCTGGACCCAGGCTACGACGGCGCGCAGGTGCTTTTGATCTTGCGCGCTGAGGTCGCCGTAGGTCTCGCCCAACTTCGCCAGCAAGGTCGTCAGCCCCCCGCCGCCAGTCGCCGCGTTGGCGCCGGGCATCAATACGCTCAACATGGCGGCCAGGCCGCCGCCGGTGGCCGCCTTGCTCAAAATGCTCATGACCAACTTCTTGCCCGCCTCCAAATCAGCCTCGGTGTAAGTCTCGGTCGCGTGTTTAGCCAGGTCTTGATCGAGGGCTGAGCCAGTGGCCGGCGCCGGCTGCGCGCGGCGTGTGCGCCCCGTGGCGGGAGCAGGCTTGCGGACCGTGGCCGGCTTGGTGGTCGAGCTGCTGCCGCGGCGCGCAGTGCCCGTGCGCGGTCGCGCCGTGGTCTTGGGCTTGGCCGCGCTCGTTTGATCCTCCGCGGCCTTGCGCGGTCGCGCCGGGGTCTTGGGTTTGGCCGCGGCGGCCGGCTCGCCCGCGGCTTTAGGCCGCGCCGTGGTCTTGGGCTTGGCCGTGCGGGTCGGCTTGACGCGGGGCTGCGCGCCTTCGGTCGGCGCAGCGGCCGTTTTACGTCGAGTCGTGGTCCTGGCTGCAGGCGATTTCTGGTCGCCGCCAGCCGCCGCGCCGCCGAGATTGGCCGCGTGGCCTGCGCCGAGCTTTTCCGTATCACTCATGGCCTGTCCTCCAATTTCCTTTGCTTCTCATTCGAACAAACCCGAAAGTCGCTGCCTGGCAATCGCCTGCGCCATCATCTCACCGTTGGCGCGCACCAGGTCAATCAAACCGGCAAAGCGAGGGTCTTGCGTATGCCCCTGCCGATAGCGGGCGTAGATCTGCTGCACGATGACGGCCACTTTGTACAGGCCGAAAACGAAGTAAAACAGGGCGTGGGTGACATCCCGGCCGCTGGCCGCGGCGTAGGCATCCACAAACTGCTGCCGCGTCAGGCTGCCCGGAAGCGCCGTAATGCCAAAATTGCGCAGCAGCTCGGGGTCGCCCGGCTCTGCCCAATAACCCAGGGTGGTACCGACATCCATCAACGGATCGCCCACGGTCGCCATTTCCCAATCGAGCACGGCGCGGATGTGGGTCAGATCATCTGGCGCAAGCACCACGTTGTCAAACTTGTAGTCATTGTGGATGAGGGTCGCGGCCGGCGCGCCCTGGTCAGGGGGGAGGTGCGCGCGGAGCCAGGCGGCCGCCTGCGTCAGCGCGGGCACATCATCGGTCATGGCGTTTTCATAACGCTTGATCCAACCGCTGACCTGACGTTGGACGTAGCCTTCAGGCCGGCCAAGATCGGCCAGGCCGGCGGCGCGCAGGTCGAGCTGATGCAAGGCCGCCAGATTTTCGATCAGCGCGTGGCAGAGCGCGGTCATCTGCGCGGGCGTCAGACTCAGACCTGGCGGCAGCCGATTGCGCAGGATGACCCCGCTCACCCGTTCCATCACGTAAAAAGGCGCGCCGATGATGCTCAGGTCGTCGCTGTAAAGCAGCGGCGCGGGCGCTTTGGGATAAACCGGCTGCAGCGCGCGCAGGATGTGATATTCACGCGCCATGTCGTGGCCTGATTTGATGGCCGCGCCAAACGGCGGGCGGCGCAGAACGAGCTGGCGCTCGCCCAGGCGCAGCAGGTAGGTCAGGTTAGAAAAACCGCTGGGAAATTGCTCGATCACCAGGGGCCCAGCGGCGTTCGGTAGATTCTGCGCCAGAAAAGCAGCCAGCCGTTCGGTGTCAAGCTGTTCGCCGGGCCGGACGGCGCGCGCCTGGTCAATCATCGCTTACTCCTTTGCAGTCCTGGCCGGTGCACATTCAGGCCTGGATCGAGATATCAACGCCGTAGGCTTTCATGACCTGGCGGGCAACGACGGTTTTGTGCACCTCGTCTGCGCCGTCGTAGATGCGCGCGGCGCGCTCATGGCGATACCAGAACGCCAGCATGGTGTCATCGGTCACGCCCAGTCCGCCGTGCACCTGGATGGCGCTGTCGAGCACGCGGTTGAGGACATTGGCGACATAGAACTTGATCAGAGAAATATCCACGCGCGCGCCGTGCGCGCCCAGGGTTTCGATCTTGTGGGCGGTGTCCATGACGAGCAAGCGCGCGGCGTTGATTTCGGCCCGGCGTTCGGCGATGGCGTGCTGCACCGACTGCTGCTGCGCCAGCGGCTTGCCAGGAGCCAGCTGACGTGCGGCGGCGTACGCGCACATCAGGTCGAAGGCGCGCTCGGCGATGCCGATCCAGCGCATGCAGTGATGCACCCGGCCGGGGCCGAGGCGCTCCTGGGCGAGGGCAAACCCGCTGCCCTCCGCGCCGATGAGGCTGCTGACGGGCACACGGCAGTTGACGAAGCGCAATTCGCTGTGGCTGGCCCAGCCCGCGCCCTCTTCGCCCATGATCTTGATTTTGCGCACGTGCTCGACGCCCGGCGCGCCGCGCGGCACGATGATCTGGCTGGCGCGCTGATGCAGCTTGGGCGCCTGTGGGTTGGTGATCGCCATGACGATGACAAATTCGGCGCCCTCGAAGCCGGTCACGAACCATTTGTGCCCGTTGATAACGTACTCATCGCCCTCGCGCTGCGCCGTGGTGCTTAGCCAGACCGGGTTGGAGCCGGCATGTTCAGGCTCGGTCATGGCGTAGGCGCTGCGGATCTCGCCGCGCGCCAGGGGGGCCAGGTAGGCGGCCTGTTGCGCGGGGGAACCGTGGTGCAGGAGAAGCTCCTGGTTGCCAATGTCGGGCGCGTTGCAGTTGAGCACGTAATGGCCGAATGGGCTGCGTCCCAACTCCTCGCTGACCTGGGCAAAGTCAGTGAGCGACAGGCCGGCCCCGCCCAAAGCGGGCGGCAGATGCGGCGCCCAGATGCCCAACTCGCGCGCCAGGCTGCGCAGCTCGGCCAGGCGCGGAAGCACGGCGTCCACCCCAACTTGCAGCATGGTCGGTTCCAGGGGCGTGAGGTTTTCATGACAAAAGGCCCGAATCTGGGCCAGGAAGCCAGGTAGATCGGTCATCATCTTGCGTGGCGACTCTCCTTTTTGCAGGTGGATCGGCGGAAGTGACACGGGCACGGCGCCAAGCACGATTGTAGCCGCTTGTGCGCGGAAGCGCAAGAACAGGCAGAGCAAACCGGCTAACGAAGCAGCGCCGCGAACGAGGTCGGCGGCCAGGGCCAGGTCAGCGAGGCCAGCGACCGGTTGGCAATTCGCCAGGGCAAGTAGAGAGCCACCGTCGTAGGCACGAGAAGAGTGAACAACAGATTTTTGAGCAGCGGCATGGTCTTAGCGACCGTAACCAAAGCGATAGGGGGTGAATTCGCGTGCCGTTGCGCTCACTGCGCTGATCGCTTTTTCGAGGGCTTGTGGAGTAACCTGTTTCAACGCCGCGCGTCGGCCATCCAGCCGATCTTCCAACGACCACAAGCGGCCCTGGTAGGCCTGCCACCATTCTGTGAAATGGGCCGTTTCTACGAAGGAAAATGCCGGAGCAGCGGCGAACGCGTCGAGATCAATCTGCGGGCCGCCATGCAGCTCCCACCAGGCCCAGACGAGCAATGGGAAAACGGCCTCAGAGACCGGGAGGGACGACGCGACGCGATAATCGCCCAACCGGCTGCCGCTATCCAGCACAGCGAACGCCAGAAGGGTGCGCAGGAACGCGCTGGTCGAGTTGAGCACCACGTTGCGCTGGCCGAAGTGGGCGATCATGCGGCGCCGCAAATCGCTGCTGGTGAACGTGTTGCTCGATGAGCGTCGGCCGATGATGAAACGCACCGTCTCGCGCGCCACGTCGTTGCCTGCGATGATCCGAGCCAGATACGCGGGCGCCAGCGCTTCTGGGGAGTCCACGGCGGCATACGCAGCCCAAACATTGCTTTGCGTGGTGCGCCGTGTCTGCCCGCCGCCTACGGTGGGGACGAAATAGCGCAGGATGACGGTCAGGCTGTTGCGCCGGGTCTTCTCACCACCCAACTCGGCCATTGTTTGGGCCAGTGCAGCCTGCACCAGCGCGCTGATCGCCTGATCCGGCTGCCAGAGCCGCAGCACATCCTGGATCCAGGCCGGCTTGACCGGAAAGTCCAGGCCGATCATCGCCGGATCTCCACGAAGGGCACGACCAGTTCTTCCAGCGAAAGCCCACCGTGGGAGACCTGGGCCGCACCCTGGCCGGCAAACAGGTCCGTTCCGGGCAGGTAAACCGGGTGCATCTCCGGCGGCAGCGCCTTCGTGCGGAAGTAGCGCAGACCGTGCGTCGCGGCGTATTCCTGGGCCAGGGCCGGCCGGTCAAAGATGACGACGCGGCGGGCATACGTTTCGATCAACGCCCGCGGCGGCGTCAGGCCGATGCCCTGACCGGCGATGCCTCCATGATCGGCGGTCACGAAGAGGCGGTAGCCAGCCGAAAGCAGCAGGTCGAAGAGCTGCTCGATATGCCCGTTGCGCAGGTGGCTGCGAACGGTATCGTAATATACCCGTTTGTCCGCGCCGGTAGGTGTCTCTTTGGTTAGATGCATGACGTCATCGAACAGATTCAGCAGGATGCCGAGCCGGCGATTCGGGCTGTCCAAAACCGCCTGCAGCGCAGCCAGGTCAGGGCCAGACGCATTGAATGTTTGGAACGTCACCCGTGTCTTTGGCACGTCGTGGTTGACCCAGTACGCCTTCCAGCGCGCAGGGTCTTGATCGGTGCGGCCGATGGTGTCGCCGAAAGCAGTAGGCGGACGGCCTGCGAACAACGCTTGCCGCGAGACGGGCGTCACCGTCGGCGCAAGGGCGAAGGTGCGGTTCTCGTCGAAGGTCAGACCGGGCAGCATCGAGCGCAGATGATCGGCCAGCAGGCGCCAGGCGTCCAGCGCCATGCCGTCGCAGCAGACCAGCGCCAGGCGGGCATCGGGCTTGACCGCGCGCGAGAGCCAGCCGTTGATCGCCGCCACGGTGATCGGGCCGCGGTTGTCGCTGTAGTAATCGGCCGCGCTGTAGCGGGCCTGGAGAAAGGCCCAAAAGTGGCGGTCGAGCGCGGCCCGCGCAGCCGCCAGGTCGGCCTTGATTTCAACGTAGAGCGTCTCGGGCAGGGTATTGACGGCATGAACGACCTCGGCCCACTCGGCCGCCAGGTTGAGCCAGTCGCGCAGATCGGTAGGGCCGGCGGGCAGGCCAGCCTCTTCCAGCTTGCAGAAACGGCCCAGCCGCGCTTTGAGCATGTAGACCGCGCCCAACGCCTGCTGCTTGACCACCGTCTCGGCCTGCAGGCCGCCCAGCGACAGGCCGTACGCCATCCAGGCCCGCTCAGGCGAAAGGCCAGCAGGCAGTGGGGCGCGGGCGACCAGGCCCTCGGCGAACAGATAACCGAGCAACGGTCGCAGGCGGGAATCGCTGAAATCCAGGGTTGGTGGGCGACTGGCAGTCGCGGCAACCCCTGCCAGGCCTGCTGGTGCAGGCTGGGAATCGAACGAAGCTACGTACGCGGCCCACTGGCTGCCCAGCCAGGCGTAGAAGGCCGCGGCATCGGTCAGGAAAGCCCGGCGCAGGCCGATCGGCCCGGCCAGCGGTAGCAGTCGCTCCGCGACGTATGCCTCCAGCGCAGGCGGCAGGGTGCGACCGCTGTAGTGTTTGTGAATCAGGAACTCAACCCAGCGCGCCGGATCGCCGGCCGCCAGGGGGTCCAGGCCGAAGACCGCACGCAGGATGAACTCAATGGTCTGCCGTTCTCCGCGCTGCATCTCATGACGGGCGACCAACTGCTGGTGGGCCGGGTAGAGATCGGCGTAGTAGGCATTGTCGAGGTCACGCACCACGATGGCGTTGAGGTGGGTGAAGAGGTTCGCCACGCTCAGCTCGACGCGGCGGCTCTTCTGCCACAGGTCGTAGGGGATGTGGCGCGCGGCGTCGGTGGTATGCGCCACCACGACGATGTGCCGCGCCTCGCCTGCGTCCCAGCGACTGCGGTAGTTGCGCTCGAACCCGTCACGGAACGCCACCTCGTCGCCCAGCTCCAGCACGTCGTAGTTGCTGTTCTGGATCGCGGCCAGCAGCGCATCATCCCGCAGCAGGCTGTCCGGATCAATGGCCAGGAGCATGGATTCGCGTTTGGGGGTAAAATGGGCGAGGATGGCATCTTGCCAGGTTTGCCCTCCTGTAGTCATGGCTTTACCTCTGCGTCGGTCAGTCTTACCTGGAGGGGTTCGAAGCAAAGCCGGCAATCTTGTTGCTCAAGCATCAAGACATCCCACCACGCATCGCCCAGGTCATCTGGTTCGTTCAGCCAGGCCTCAAGCAGCATCAATGCCTGGCGATTCGCTGGACGGATCTCGCTTACGTATGCCTCACTCATTCCGCTCACCCCTCCACCTTCGCCTCGGCGATATCCACGAAATCATAGATGTCCGGACTATCCTCCAGCAGCCGCCTGGGCAGCTTGCGGCCCACGGCCAGGATGTCGGCGTAACGGCCGGCGCGGTAGGCCTCGGTGAAGCCGGCGACCAACGCCTCCTTGCGCACTTCTTTGAGCGGCCGGCCGGCCCGCGCGGTCGCCAGGTATTCCTCGAACTGCCGCAGCAGCCGCTCCTGGCGGCGGCGCTCCAGCTCGGCCTGGGTGAGCGTGTCCGGCCGGCGCCACTGGCTGCCGACGGCGATGAAGCCCTCCTCCAGCATGGCGCGCAGCTCCGGCAGCTCATCCTCCGAGGTCTGCAGCGCTTTGACGTAGGCGGTGTAGATGTCGCTGTAGGTCTGCGGGGCGGCCAGGGTGTTCCACAGCCACTGCCGTGCGCTGCGCTCATCGCTGATGAAGAGCACGGCCTGGGTTTGGGGCGCGCCGCGCTTGCCCTTGGCGCCCGGACCAGGCGCGCCGGCCTTGCGCTTCTCGTACTCGTTGGCCTGCGCCTCGTCTGCGAACCAGTAGCCGTCCCGCTCGACCAGGCCCCACTGCGCGAGCGCGCGGTAGAACTGGTCGCCGTTGTAGGCCACCTGGTAGCCGTGCTGGACGTAGTAGGCCAGGTACTTGGAGTAGAGCATCTCGCGGCTGCGCTCGGCGTTGGCGGCCAGCGGCAGTTGACGCAGGTGCTGCCGCACGAAGTCGGCCTCCTGGCCCTGGCCGGCGGTGGAGATGAAACGCTGCGTGAAGCCGGCGCGCGGTTTGTAGGCGTTGATGACCAGGTCGTTCTTGACGGCGCCAGGGGCAGTGACTTGCTTGTAGCTACTCTGTTGTTTGTCTAGCGCGGCTACCTGGGCAACAACAAAACCGGCCCTTGATAGAGAATCCTGTATGGCGTTCCATATCGATGCCTTTGAGTTATGGAACTCCACAGTGATCCAACGGTTCGGTTTCAACACGCGATACATCTCCAAAAAGCAGCGGTGCATCAGATCTCGATACTCATCAATCTGCTTACGTTGAGACTGATTCACGATGGCTTCAGGTTCGTTCTGAGTAAAGACGCGGAGCCAGGCTTCCCAGAGGAAATTGAGCTCAGAGTACATGAGATTACGTCCGAAAGGCGGATCGATAAATATGTAGTCGACCGAATCTGATGGGATGTTCTGCAGGTCAGTGGAGGACTGGGTGGTGACAATCGCGTCCCCTAGTTCTTTTCGTTGATGAATCGTCTGCAAATCGCGCACTTTCGATCTGAGTACCTTGTCCACTCGGGTCTCTGCTACGTAGGATGGAACGTAGAGGGTTCCAGAAAGGTACCCGTTACCTCGATTCCCAAAGTTGTACCGTGTCAACTTGGATGTAAGGCTCGTGCAGACCGATGTAAAAAGCATGAGGAGAGCGTTACGAAGTCGGACTCGGCCTTTTGCCTCAACTTGGATTTGGTGGAACATGGCCGAAAGAGCCCAAAGGTTTCTCTTTGTATAGAACTGGTCAACCCTACTCATCCCTTCATGATGCAGCGGCACATACATATCACCCCAACGTTCTCCAATAAACATCATCTTGTCGGTTGGGTACCAGTATGGGATTTCTGTGCGTTCGATAAGTTGCAGAAGGCGAAGATCCCCCTCGTCGGGAGCTTTCTCATATCTGCCTTGCGACGTTGAGTAGTCAATTAGGACGGGCACAGTCTTTGCTTGTCCGCTGCTGTCAAACACCTTTGGCATTGAGTCCTTGTCTAGAGCCGCCCCGCAATGACCGCAACGGAACGAGTCGTGCACGATTTTGTCCCTCGGCTCCACGGCGATATTCCATAGGAGTTGTTCAGTCAGGCAATACGGACACCCATGAACGTCGCTCCACACAGTGAAATTGATCTCACCCTTCCGGCCATCAGCGTGTGTCGTCTCGTACATCCAGCCGCATTCCTTCTGCAACACTTCAATAATCCGATTAGCTATCGACGTGAACTCGGCTTCGTCGATGGGATGGTTAAAGCATGAAGCGATAAACGTGGCCGCAGGAGATAGATCGCAGAGGATGGCGCGTCGGCCGGCGATCTGGGCGGCAATCCCCGTCATACCGCTTCCGCAGAAGCCGTCGAAAACGATGTCCCTCTTCTGCGTATAATGCGCAATGTAAGCACTGATTGCTTTGTACGGCACCTTGGTATGATAGGCGTGGGCTTGGTAGATGGGATCCGTCTTGCCTTCACTCACGTCGCCGACAAATGGTTCTCGGTAGTAACTATCAGCCGATTCGTCAGACGGAGCGCCCCACTTTGCGATGAACTCCGCGATGTGCGGGTTGGGGTACGCGGTGTAGCCCGGCGGATCGGA
>DAISHS010000042.1:0-18964 GCA_036822415.1 Chloroflexota bacterium | reverse complement strand
ATTTCCGAGTTTTGGCGCACTGGGGATCGCGGGCGCCCGTGGTTACTGACCATTATTACGGATGGTCAAGATAATGAGAGCCGCCAATACTCGCACCAGGACTGGCGTAGCCCGGAGAAAATTGGGCGCATCATTGCCCAGAGATTCAATCACGAGCCCTCTAACTTCCCATTTCTGATCGGTGTTGGTGAAGGCAACCAAATTGACCGCCGGGCGTTGGGGGCGATTGGCGATCACGGTGGTTTTCCAGCCATTACGATTGCAGCTTTTCCCCTCCTGGAAATGGTTTTCCTGCAAATTGCGATCAATGTTTCAACGGAGTTGATCGGACAGCGGATTGAGGTCGGGAACCTCTCCTGGGAACAGGTGGCGCAGATTCGCCGCACATCGCGTATCCCTATTGACTACGCATTCCTGATCGATCGTTCTGGTTCGATGACTGAACCGGGGTAGATCCTGCCATGAAGAAGGCTTGAAGCAGAAGCCAAGGTTTCAATGAGATTTCATCGCCAATCTACGCGGGCGAGGGTCAACTCACTTTACGATGCATGACTGTTCTACATGTCATAGATACTGGAGGAAAAGATGCCAACCATCCGCTGTTCTCAATGTAGTTCCGATAACCTGCTTTACGGTCAATTTTGCAGCAATTGTGGTACAGCGCTGACCGCCAGGTGCCGAGTCTGTAGTGAAGACAACTTGATGAACGCCAGGTTCTGCCGTGCGTGTGGGGTTGAGTTGGTCAACGCACCCGTTGGTTTGTTTCTTGATCGCGCGATGGCCTGGCGCGAACAATTCCGCAAATTGGGCTGGTTGAGACTGGATGAAATAGATGACAACGGCTGGAACCTGATTAAGTCCCACAACTTTCCTCGTGATGACGAGGATCGATTTGAACCTTGGGTCTTTGCCTGTAAGACATCTAGTCTCGAGACGATGAGGATCAGAAGCGTCTTTAGCAACAGCAAAGATGTTACGTCGATAGGAGCCAAGGGGTTTCTTGCGACCAATCCGGCGTTTATTGTGGCAACCCGGTGTCGTCTCGGTATTTTTGTCACAAAGGCCGATGTTGTCGCTATTCATGCATATACGGACCTGCGAGGCGCTGAGGGCATAAGTAATGACGTAGTTCAGCTCAATTGCGCGAATGGAGACAAAATTGCTCTCAAACTCAACCTTCCCTCGGCGGGCACAATCAACGTGATTACTGCGATTGCCGCCACTGATCCGGTAGCAAAAACCTGGGCGCGCCGCGGGATGGAGATTAAGGCTGAGCAGCAACAAAGTTTTATCGAACTGATTGCTGAATTCCTGTATGAGATTGTGGTCAAGGCCCGCAAATAGGCATTGGGACGTGAATATCCAGCCAAACTTGAGCAGAATCTTTGATCATTCTATTTCGGGTGGTAAATCCGCTGTAAATGACGACAGGGAGTAGGTTTATGAACACATCACGTTCGACCAAGGGCATTTACTTGCTGGGTATTATGGGCGTAGTTCTTGTGGCTGCCATTATTGTCACAGTGTGGCTCGTGATGGAGAATCTCCAGCCCCTGGTACGGCAATGCCTATTTCGCCCACAAAAACCCCAGAGCGAGCGAAATCAACCGATCAACCTTCCTTCCCATCCATCCCTGATTTGGCTATCTTGTCCTATAATTACCATGTAGATGATGCCGAAGATGGATGGAAGACCACACTGTGACAATGAAGGCTGAGACAGTTCAGCATAGGCGGTAAAAATGACGTGCTTATTAGGCAAACTTGATAGACTCAAGACAGGCAAGCCGCGATATACCGTTCATCAAGGCAGGTGATTATGACGATCTTATTATCTGAATACATAGAGTCTCACACACGGTTCCACGGGTATCCGCCTATTTGCGCCCGAATTGTCTGCCTGATTGGTCTGGCGATTTTGACCTTGTCAGGCTGTAAACCCTGGCTGCCTGAGACACCCCCTTCGGCAGCGGCCCACACGCCGACTGCTCAACCTTCGTTTCCCACTACATCTCCCTCTATAACTCCTCCGCCACCGGCAAGCACACCATTGGCAAAGATCATTGTTGGCCCTGCTGACGTAGGGCATACGGTCGTTGTCCATGTTAATCAGCAAATCAATCTGGTACCAATTTCAACTGAGCTTACGTGGCAAGTTGATTATGAATCTTCCATTCTAACTGCGCTCACGCCACCAGACAAGATGAACATGCCAGGGCCCGAAGGTTGGTTGTTCCAGGCCGTCGCAGTCGGAGAAACAGACCTCGTTGTGACGAGTATACCTGCACCATGTCTGCCCGGAACGCCTTGTGCCCCCATGCCTGCCCGCGTCGGAGTGACCATTCAAGTTCAACCATGAGCGTTGTGACAGCACAGGCTGAGCTATTGTTACCCAAGGAGGAGTCTCATGACAATCGTTTCCCAATCTCGCAAGCAGCGCTGGCCGCGAATACTTGCTGGTGCGGCCGCTATTCTTGTCATTAGCGTATGCATTTTCTTTTGGGCCTGGATGAACACTTCGTTTTTAGTCCACTCGAGCCTTGACACTGCCCTGTGTGGACACGTTCCCCTGACCGATTGGCAGGTTGCTGCCCGCAGGAACATGCCGGAATCCGTGGTTCAGCGTTTGCACACTGCTCGAGGACTCACCAATTCTGAGATTTGCCTGATGCCCGATGACAAGCTCACGCGAGCTGTGGATAAAACGGAGCATCCCAAAGCCGACCACCCCGACGAAGCAGTGACTTTTCGACGCCTGCAACTTCAGGATGAAAACGGATTCATCCCGCCAGATGGATTGCGGCAGGCCCACGAACATATAGAACTCATGCGAGCGGCCGACGGCGCTGATCCAGAAGCGGGAGGCATCACGCGCGGATCCTGGACCTGGCTTGGCCCGGGCAACATCGGCGGTCGCGTACGTTCGATCATTATCAGCCCATCGAACTCGGCTCTCATGTGGGCAGGCAGTGTGTCTGGCGGTATCTGGAAATCCAGTAATGGAGGGACATCCTGGCAGCCAGTTGATGATTTCATGGCTAACCTGGCGGTCGCAACGCTAGTGATCAACCCCGGTTCTCCTAACGTCATTTATGCCGGGACAGGCGAAGGTTTCTACAACATTGATGGCATTCGAGGCGCCGGTGTGTTCAAGAGCACAGATAACGGCGCAACGTGGCTGCAACTGGCATCTACGTCCGGTGCAGATTGGTATTTTGTCAATCGTCTGGCAATCTCGCCAAACGGAAACGTCTTGATCGCGGCGACGTCCAGCGGTCTGTGGCGTAGTGCGAACGGCGGGACAAGTTGGGGGCATGTGCGCAACGATTATGCGCTGGATGCTAACTTCAATCCTTCAGACAATAGCCGGGCAATCGCCAGCGGTTGGAGTGGTTTAGCATGGTATTCAACCGACGGGGGAGCTACCTGGACAACCGCCAACGGCTTGCCTTCTACGGCGGCGGAGCGCGTTGAGGTAGCCTATGCGCCGAGCAATCCGACAATAGTCTACGCCTCGGTGGATCGAAACAGTGGCGAGATTTGGAAAAGTACAAACGGTGGACAAACATACTCACTTGTCAATACGGGAACGAACTATCTCGGTGCGCAGGGGTGGTACGACAACATCATTTGGGTTGACCCCACGAACAGCAACACACTCCTCGTGGGCGGGATTGATCTGTGGCGCAGCACAAATGGCGGGGTATCGCTAAGCAAGATCAGCGAATGGTGGAGCGCCCCGAATTCCGCTCATGCGGACCATCATGCAATTGTTGAAGCGCCCGGTTTCGATGGCAACACAAACAGAGCCGTCTTCTTTGGCAATGACGGTGGTGTGTACAAAGCCGACAACGTATATACGGTATCTGGCACATCTGGCTGGCAGGAACTGAACAATAATCTGGGTATCACCCAGTTCTACGGCGCGGCTGGCAATCCGGCCAGTGGCGTCATTGTTGGTGGTACACAAGACAACGGAACGCTCCGCTACACAGGCGGCGCGGAAACGTGGACCACGATGTTCGGCGGCGACGGTGGCTTCTCAGCTGCAGATCAAACTGACCCCAATTACTTCTATGGTGAATATGTCAATGCACAGGTTCATCGAAGTCATGATGGGGGCGCCACGAGCGAGTACATCTATGGCCTGTATTGGGACGGCTCACAATGGACATGCAGACCAGCTCCATACCGCATTGACGATGCGTGCAACAACACTGCCAATTTTATCGCTCCGATCATTCTGGATCCGAATGACTCCAATCGTCTCCTGGTTGGCGGACGTTCTTTGTGGCGCACCAATGATCCCAAGACACCGACTACTACCACAGGTCCTTCCTGGGCTAGTATCAAATTACCCATTAGTGGAAATGAAAATATCAGCGCAATTGCAGTGGCGCCTGGGAACTCCAACATCATCTGGGTGGGCCATAACAATGGCAATGTGTATCGGACGACCAATGGAACGTCCACTTCACCGACTTGGACACAGGTGGACACCAACTCACCTGGTCTACCTAATCGTTATGTGACACGTATCACTATTGATCGCCTGAACAGCAACAGCGTCTATGTTACGTTTGGCAGTTTCAATTCAGATAATATCTGGCGTTCCACGGATGGCGGCAGTTCCTGGAGTGATCGTACTGGTTCGGGATCAACCGGGTTGCCTGATGTGCCTGTACGTAGTCTAGTGATTCACCCCACAAACTCTAGTTGGATCTATGCGGGCACCGAAGTTGGCATCTTTGTTAGTGAGAACGCGGGCGCAAACTGGACTGTTCCTCACGATGGACCGGCCAACGTTTCGGTAGATGAATTGTTTTGGATGAATACTGCATTGGTGGCTGCAACACATGGGCGTGGCTTGTTCCGCGCTGAGACCTCAAGCCAGTCGTGCTATTCATTGAGTTTGAGCGTCAGCCCAAGCGGAAGTGGCAGCATCAGCGCCACCCCTTCTCCGAACTGCAACAATAATACGCAATACACACCAGGAACAACGGTCAATTTGACCGCCGATCCTAACCAGGGGTATACGTTCAACTACTGGGGTGGGGACGTGAGTGGATCTTCGAATCCCGTGAGCATCACGATGAATGACAACCGTAGCGCCACGGCCAATTTTACGGAGACCAGCGGTTGTACGCCTCCACCGGGCCTAGCGGCTTATGTTGCCATTCCTGACACGGGAGAATGGGCTGAAAGGGTCGTTGAGGTAGCAGATGCACCCCTTGGCGCCCTGGTCACAGATGTTCGCTTCAAATATCGGATTAGTCACTCGATACCTTCTCAACTCGAAATACGCCTACGTCACCAGGAGAGTGGACGCGAATATATCTTGTGGGATCATCAAGAGTCGAAGAAAGGGTCACTTGAGCAAACTATGACACATCTGGATGCATTCCAAGGGGTGCGCGCCAATGGTGTGTGGGTGTTGCGAGTCCGTGATACCGTGCCAGGCGAAAGTGGTATACTGGAAGACTTTGCCCTGCGTCCTGTTTATCCCGCTCAAGGCCCAATGCTGCGCGTGGCAGAAAACGGTGCCCCAGGAACTCCTTTGACTTTGCGGCTACCTCCCACGGCTCGCCCAATTACCCCTTCAGACAAAGACGACAAGGCTATCCAAGATGCACAACGTGATAGACAGGCTGTCCATGGTGAGCCGCGATCAGGTTGGGAACAAATCCTCTATGAGACATTTGAAGGGGCGTTCCCTTACACCGGTTGGACGCTCTACGACTTGAGCAACGACGGCTATGATCGGTACTGGGATGATAGCAATTACAAACCTCACGTCGGTTATTGGGCCGGTTGGCCAGCTGATGGCGGGAACGATCGTGTTGATCCTTCGCTCTATTGCTACCCAGACAACATGGACACCTGGATGGTGTACGGACCCTTTGATCTGTCCAATGCCAGCGATGCTGATACGGTTTTCGACCTTTGGCGTCAAACTGAAATAGGTTATGATTACCTATTCTTCGGGGTTTCGAGCGATGGCATTAACTTCAACGGCTTTGTGTGGGACGGCAATGTTGATTGGGAAACGAAAGATGTCTATTACACCACCTATGTAGGCGACTCAAGCGTCTGGGTAGGATGGAAATTCTTCAGTGACTCTAGCGTCGTTTATCGTGGGCCGTGGGTGGACGAGATCGGCCTATGGAAATATGTGGCCGGCAGTAGCGATACAACGCCACCAACGGCCAGTTGGGTGACCCCCTCTAATGGGCAGACGATTGCCTCCCGCACCGTACAACTACAGGCCAATGCATCTGATGATTCCAGCGGCGTCAACCGCGTAGCGTTAAGCGCCAAATGGAGTGGCGCCTGGCACGGCGTTCAGACTCTTTATTCCACGCCCTATGTTTATACGTGGGATCTGTGTGATGCTGGCGTGCCCGACGGTGACATCGAATTGGGATTGGAGGCATGGGATAATGCCGGTAATCACTACGTCTACTCAGAGCATTACACGAACTACCACATTACCAAAAATTACAACTGCACAACACCGCCGGTAGCAGAGTTCGATGCCTGGCCGCAAACCGGTGTGGCCCCCCTCACGGTCGCGATGCACAACATTTCAACGGGCAACTACACGGCCTGTTCCTGGGACTACGGCGATGGTTCCACTGGAACCTCGTGCGACAACTACCACGACCATATCTATGTGAACGCCGGCAGTTTTACCGTTCGGCTGACGGTAACCGGACCTGGCGGCTCCAACACACGAACACGCACCGGGTACATCAACGTGTCACCACCGCCGCCAGTCGCTGGTTTCGACGCCTGGCCACAGAGTGGTGTGGCTCCCTTGACGGTTGCCATGCACAATATCTCGACTGGTAGTATCACAGGTTGCTATTGGGAATATGGAGATGGTAATACCGGTACCTCATGCGAGGGTTATCATAACCACACCTATACAAGTGCAGGAAACTATACAGTCCGTCTTACGGTGACCGGCCCAGGCGGATCAGACTCAGAAACACGGAATAACTACATCAATGTTTCGGCCAATGTTGATGGGTACGAACCGGACAACTCAGCCAGTGCGGCGCATTGGATCGATGCCGGCTCTCCACAAAACCATAGTATCGTGCCTATTGGTGACGTCGACTGGGTAAAGTTCACTGTCAGTGTCAGTTCCGAAGTCATTGTCGAAACCTCGGGCTCTGCCGGAGATTCGGAGATTTGGCTCTATGACGGCAACTTAACCGAACTCGAGTACGATGATGATGATGGAGCAGGCCTCTTCTCGCGCATTGACCGTCTCTGCGATACCGATCCGCTATCCAGCGGCACCTACTATATCAAAATCGGTGAGTTTGGCAACAATGAAGAAATTGCCAGTTATACGGTTAGCCTGGCTACATCCTCGTGCACCAATCATCAACCCGATTTGTTGCCCTATGCCCCAGCCGGCTATGCGTCTCCGGTCGTGCCTTCTTCTGTCCCCGGTACGCACCAGGTCAATACCCTCTATGTGAATCAACCGACTTACTTTGACTGGCATTTTATCAACGCGGGTAATGCCGTCGCGACCGGTAATTTTCATGTCGAGCTTTGGGTTGATAACACACGACACATCCGTTATCCGTATGCCGATTATGGAATTGGTCTATCTGGTGGTTTTGATGATTGGTCCATCACGATCCCTACTTCGGGATGGCACACGATACGCCTGATCACTGATCCTGACAACACCATTGTGGAAGCAAACGAGTCCAATAATACCTGGGAAGGTCAGTTCTATTGGGAGCCGCCAACGCCGACACCAACACCAACACGAACCTCAACGCCCACGCGCACGCCATCACCGACGCCTTCTCGGACACCAACCCCCACACCAACCAGGACTGCAACGAGCGCGTTGTCGCCAACGCCGACGCGAACACCGTCGTTGACGCCAACCAGGACACCAACACCCACCTGGACAGTGTCACCGACGCCAACTAACACCTCAACTCCTACCCCGCTACCAGGTTCTAGCTGGTTGGGTCAATACTACAACAATGAAACGCTATCGGGCGCCCCGATTTTGGTACGTAATGATTCTGACATTGATTTCGACTGGGGATATGCTTCACCTGGGGCCGGGGTCAATGTTGATCACTTCTCCATTCGCTGGACACGGACGTTCACCAATCTGGCCGCAGGCACCTATGTTTTCCATGTCATTCAAGATGATGGTGCGCGCCTTTGGGTGGACAATGTGGTTATTCTTGACGAATGGCATTGGGGACATGAAGAGCATGATGTCCAACGAACTCTCAGTGCTGGAAACCATGCTGTCCGCTTCGAAGTTTATGAAATAGATGGCTGGGCGCGCGCCGGACTTTGGATCGCACAATACACCCTCAAGTGAGGGGCAGGAATGGTTTTGCTCGCACCATGATTTCAGCTTGCGGAAAGGAAGTGAACCATGCAATTTCTAACAATCAAGCCGCAACACCGCAGTTGGGTGTCCATATCGCGGCGTCAGGCACGCGCACTTCCACCGGACTGTTTGGTGGTACCACGGAGGAGCAAGTCGGAGGGCAACTGACTTGCGATATTACGCTTTCCCACTCCCGCCTGGTTTTTCGCGATGACCAGGGAAAAATTTCGGTCTTTGTGCGCGCTAAGGAATAATTTGGCCAGCCATCAGCAGCAAATCATATCTCGCCGGGACCGACGGACGAAGCCGCTTATGGTTTCGCTCGCTGACAGGGTTAGGCGTTATTCCGCTCCAGCAGATCCCATTTGTTGCCGTAGAGGTCGAAGAAGACGGCGACTGTACCATACGGTTCCTGGCGCGGCTCTTCGGCAAACTTGACTCCGCGCGAGCGCATGTCACGGTAGTCGTTCCAGAAGTCGCTCGTTTCCAGGAACAGGAACACGCGCCCGCCGGTTTGGTTGCCGATGTGAGCCTCCTGTTTCCCTGATGCGGCCTGGGCCAGAAGCAGGCAGGCACCCTGCCATCCTGGGGGTGCAACGACCACCCAACGCTTGCCTGCACTCAGCGGCCAATCTTCGACGATGTCGAAGCGCAGCGCATCGGTGAAGAACGCGAGCGCCTCCTCGTAGTCGCGGACTACGAGCATGAGTAATGCGATTGACTGCGGCACGGTTGTCTCGTGTTGCTGGCGCCTTGCGATGCTACCACGCTTTACCCCTGACGGCGGGGTCGGCAGGCACTTCGCCGTACAGGTTGGCTTCTGCCTGCATGGACTACGACCAAGTTCATGCCCCGGCCGCCGGTTTGTCTTTGCTCTGCCGCGACCACATATACCAGAAAACGGCCGCGATGAGGACGATGAACGGGCCGGCAATGGCGGAGATCAGGCCAAAGCTGATGGTGGCAACCACCCGGTCGCGAAACGAGACCTCTGCATCCCCGGCTGCGCCCTGCACGGTCACGGCAAACTGGTAATTACCTTTGCGCGGCAGCTGAAAATGGGCGGCATAGTCCAGTGAATTGCCCGCATTGGTATGATTGGCCTCGCTGTCCATGACCTCGCCGTTTGCCTCTTCGGTTGCACGCACGCTGATCTGCAAACCGTCGCGCAGCTGCTGCCCGCTTGAATCACTGACGCGCACATACACCGTGTAGCGTCCCACCTGCGGCGGTGATGGCCCGGCCCACACTAACAAGACATAATTGCCGACCGTCTTGTCCGAGATGAAAATACGGCTACCGCCGGTCCCCGGGCCTTCCGCCAACGCCGGCGCGGCGCCGCACATCAGCAACAGCACGACAGCCAATAGCGCGCGGGCCAATGCTGAATGTTGAATGTTGAATGTTGAAGGCTGAATTTTCAATAGCGCACCCTGCCTTTCTCTCCTACCATCTGACGTCCCACGCTTGCTGCCTGACGTCCCACGCTTGCTGCCTGACGTCCCACGCTTGCTGCCTGACGTCCCACGCTTGCTGCTCAACGCTCCGCTTCCCTCTGCCCTCGCCCCTCTGCATTTTGCCCTTTGCCCCCAACACCGTTCAGCGTTCATCATTCCTGAATTCAGCATTTCTACATTCCCATCCGCAACGTCCCGCGCATCTCCATCGGTTGCGCAAGAATCCAGACGCCGGCCGCCACCAGCAGCAGGCAGAGCAGCGCCCAGGGCAGAAAGGCAGCCAGCGCCCGCCGCCGATCGGCATACCGCGCGCTGGCCCGCTGAAAGCCCACGACCAGTGACCCGGTCAAGCCGGTGTAGAGCAGCACGACTTCGAGGGGAAAAAGAAAATCGGGCGGGACGACCGGCCCCAATTGCCACAGCGGGTCCCCCAACGCGGGCCAGCCCCAACGCCACAGCACGTTTTGCACGACCGGAATGATGGTCAGGCCGCCGGTCAAGAAGTGAAACATGTAGTGCGCCAGCCACATGCCAAACCCGGTCGGCGCCAGTGTGGGCGCAAAATGGGCGATGACCGTGCGCAGGCTGGCGACTTCGTGACTCCAGGCGCGGCTGGCGAGCGCGGCCAGGGAGACCAGGGCGGCCGGCAGCAGCAGCAGGCCCGACCCGTAGAGCAAGACCAAGACGGCCGTCACATTGTGCAGCAGGGGCAGGCGCGCCAGCCAGGCAATCAGCCCGTAGACCGGCCGCACCATGCCAAAGGCGTTCATGAAACCGCCAAAGGTCAGGAGCGTCAGCAGCGCCGCCAGATCCAAACGCTGGCTGAAGCGTCCCACGCCCGAACGCCACGGTTCGGACCACAGCTCGGCCGTGGGCACGCGCAGCAGCCAGCCGACATTGTCGTGCGGGCAGGCATGAACGCAGTCCAGGCAAAAAGTGCAATCCTGGTTGCCCACTTTGAGCGGCTGAAAGAGGTTCAACTCGCAGCCCGGCTGGATATGGTCGAGCAGGGCGATGGGAGTGCGTCCGGCGGTTGAAACCGCAGCAACGACTGCGAAGTCGGCCTGCGCCGACTTGCCGAAGTCGGCCTGCGCTGGCTTGCCAAAGTCGGCCTGCGCCGACTTGCCGAAGTCGGCCTGCGCTGGCTTGCCAAAGTCGGCCTGCGCCGACTTACCGAAGTCGGCCTGCGCTGACTTACCGAAGTCGGCCTGCGCAGGCTTGCCGGGCTTGGCCGGCAGCGGGCGCCCCCGGATGCAATCCTTGGTGGTGCAGCGCACGCAGATGTCTGCCTCGCGCACGCGGATTTCGGTCGGACTGACGAGCGCGCCGAAGAAGTTGAACTGGCCGACCGGGCAAACATATTTGCAGAAGGCTGCGCCTTGGAAGAGGGTATCAACCACGAAGGCGACGGCGAAGTACGCCAGGATGAGCCAGGCGGTCAACCAGGGGCTGGCCCACAAGTCCCAGCGTTCATAGGCAAAGAAGAAGAAAACGAGCAGGGCTAACGCCAGCCATTTGCTGCGCAGGGCGCGCGGCAGCGGCCGCCCACCGTTCAGGAAGCGGTTTTGCAACCATTTGCCCAGGCGCCGCGGGAGCATGAAGGGGCAGGCAAAGCAGAAGAGATTGCCGACCACCAGCAGGCCCAGAACCAGGAAGCCGCGGTAGTGAATCCAGCCGGCGACCGTCGCCAGGTTTTTGGGCGCCAGCGCAGGGCCGGTCAGCCCATCAAAAACCATCAGCCCGGCCAGGGTGAGCAGGATGGCCTGTACGGTTGTGCGACTGTGACGCCAGCGCAAAAAGCGGCCCAGCAGCGGCCAGCGCAGAAGGTCCGCCGCCTGTCTGCGGCGGCGCGGCGATGATGGAGGGGATGCGCCGACCCTGGCAGATGCCAGCGGCGTGGGCTTCACGGTTCGGTCACTCCAACCGGAAAATCGGCCTGCGCCTGACGCCCGTCCGGCAGCGTTACTTTGACCGTCACGACCCAGTCGCCGGCCATCGTCCAGGTGAAGGGCGTGACGTACTCGCCATTCTGGCCGCCGGTGGCCGAAGCCAGCACCGGCGCCATGCCGGCATGCGTCATGTTGCCCTCCACCGTGACCGCAGCATCTGGCACAGGGTGGGCGTTGGTGTCCGTGACGCGCACGGTCAGCGTCGCCGCGCCGGTGTGGACGGCGCCTTCGCCCGTGCGCAGCTCAATGCGTAGATCGCTCATCGGCGTGGCGCGCCCGCCGCCGCAGGCGCTCAATCCCAACAAGGTCACTAAAATCAGCGCGACCAGCGGCCAGCTATTTTTCATGCCGCCCATTTTCATGCCTCCCATTTGCCTGGTTTGCAGGCATTTTGCTCTGTTGATCGTCATTTGGGCGCCGTGGTTTACTTTTTCTCGCTGACGAGCTGACGGATCTCTTTCACGAACTGCTCGGCGCTCACATCACTGGACAGCGGGGTGCCGCGCACGCGGCCGTTGGCGTCCACGAGTGCGAAACGGGTAGAGTGATTGATGTCGCTGTGCTCGTCGCTGCCGGCCTCATGGCTGTGACGTTGCGCCAAACCAACCTTGAAGCCGGTCTGCAACAGGTCAACGGTTTCCTGCTCGGTGCCCACCAGAAAGCGCCACATGGTGGGGTCGGCATCGAAAAGTTGACCATAGGCCTTGAGGACCGGCGGGGTGTCATTGGCCGGGTCCACGCTGATGGAAACGAGCTGCACCTTGCCGGCCAGGCTGGCGTCGGCTTTGACCAGCGTTTGCACCTGGCGCATTTTGGGCATCAGTTCCGTGGGACAGACATCGGGACAGGTGGTGTAGATGAAGTTGACCAGCCAAACCTGGCCGGCCAGCTCACTCGTGCTGACGCGCTGCCCGTCCTGGTCGGTGAGCGTGAAGGTGGGCGCGTCCCAGTAAACCGGCAAGGCCTGGTCTTGCCGACCGCAGGCTGTCAGCAGTCCCAGGCCAACTGCCAGCAAGACGATCCAGCTCACGATTCCTGGCGTTCGTTGTTGCATCATGACTCCGATCTGCAAACCTGTAGTTAAACGACTCGATCCACCACCATGGCGGCAAACAACAGGGCTAAATAGAGCGTTGAGTATTTGTAAAGGCTCAACGCTGAGGCATTATTGCCGATCTGGCGCAGGCGCAGGGCCAGGTAGAGAAAAATGCCGCCCAGCAGGAGCGCGGCCACCAGATAAACAGGGCCAAGCAGGCGCACGACCGCCGGCAGGATGGTCACGATCAGCATGGGCCAGGTATAGGCGACGATCTGCTTGCGGGTGTCTTCTTCGCCGTAGACCACCGGCCACATGGGAATGTTCACCATGGTGTAGTCACGCTGCGCCAGCAGGGTCAGCGCCCAGGTGTGCGGCGGCGTCCAGCAGAAAACGACGGCGAACAGAATAATCGCCAGAGGGTCAATTTGACCGGTGATGGCGGTCCAGCCAATCATGGGGGGAAAGGCGCCGGCCGCGCCGCCGATGACGATATTGTACGGGGTGCGCGGCTTGAGCCACAGCGTGTAAACGACGACGTAGTAAACAAGCGCAATCGTCGAGAGGATGGCGCTCAAGATGTTGACATAAACAACGAAGACCAGCACGGAGAGAAGGCCAAGCGCCAGGCCGTAGATCAGCGCGTTGCGCGGCGCAATGCGGGCGGTGGCCAGGGGGCGGCGGCGCGTGCGCGGCATGATCTTATCTTTGTTGCGCTCGATGTAGGCGTTGATGGTGTTGGCCGACGAGGCCGACAGGGCGCCGCCCAACAACGCCCACAGGGTCAATCCCCACGGTGGGCGGCCCGCCGTGGCTACCAAAATGGCGGCCAGGGTGGTGATGAGCAGCAGGACCGTGATGTAGGGCTTGGCCAGCCAGAAATAGGCAAAGAGAATGGAACCGACGCTGTCGCGACGCGCGCCCGCGCTCTGGCCCTCGGCGCCGGGCATGACCTCCGCGTTCAGGCCTTCTCGATAGAGGGTGTACAAAACCACAAAGCCGGCCCATACGGCCGTCGCCAGAGCCAGGTGAGCGACGTTGATCCAGACGGGAATGATCAGGAACGCGTTGGCGACTCCCAGGGCAATTTGCGCGGCGAAGAGCAGCAGCATGGCGCGATTCCAGCGCCGTGCGCTCATACTCCTCCGCCCCAGGATACCCACGTAGCGCCAGGAGAGCCACAGGAAAGCAATGAGCGTGCCAAAGACCGCGCTGCGATGCAACATTTGGATGAACTGCAGGCTGGCCGGCGCGCGGCTGGGGCCGCAGTGCGGGAAGGCCGGGCACGCGCTGGCGGCTTGACTTTGCGCCACGGCCGCGCCCGTCAGCACCAGGATGAAAGCGACCACGGTCGCCAGGGTCAGCCAGGCGCTGAAGCCGCCATACTCCTCTTGCGTCTGCACCATGCGCGCCAGAATGGCGCCGCGGTTGCGGGTGCGCGGCCAGGCGAGCAGGGTGCTGGCGGTGAGAAGGCCGAGGCCAAGCGTGGCTAGGCCTGTATGGATCCAGGCCAGCAGCGAGGGGATGGGCGACGCGCGTAAGAAGACGCCAATCAACGCTTGCAGGGCGATCGTGACGATGGCGATGGTCACAAGACGGGGAGAAAGCGGGTGCAAATGCTGGCGATTGGTTAATGTGGCCCGCAGAAGCAGTAGGAGAGCCAGGGCAAGGATTGTGGCTGCCAGGCGATGCCACAGGTCGAATAAGCCGCCGGGCGCGACGGTCAGCGCGAGACCCCCGTTACATAACGGCCAGGTGGAACAACCGAGCGTAGAGCCGGTGGCGCGCACCAAGCCGCCCAGTACGATGACAACCCAGGCTCCCACGACGGTCCATAGTGACAGTTGACGGAACCAGCGCATGTGGCCGGTTTCGGCCATGAGCATACGAATTGGCACGTGAACCCCCCAGAATAAAAACGATGAATGATGAACGTGAATTGAAGTTCCCGTTCACCATTCATCGTTCATCTAACGCCATTGTACTACGCAGGGGGCTTTGTGACAAGTAACACAAAGGCGCAGGTCAGGGACATATCATCAACCAGGAGCAATCCAGCTCAGGCAAGGCGCCGGTTACTCCAGGTAATCGCGCAGCAGGCGGCTGCGGCAGGGGTGACGCAGGCGATTGAGGGCTTGCGTCTCGATCTGCCGAATGCGCTCGCGTGTCAACCCCATCTTGCGCCCGACCTCTTCCAGCGTGTAGGTGCGGCCATTTTGCAGCCCGTAGCGCAGGCGCAGGATGCGCGCTTCGCGCGGCGGCAGCGTGGTCAGCAGCTGTTCCATGCGCTCGCGCAGCATCGAGCCAATCACCGTGTCGGCTGGCTGCGCGGAATCGGTGTCTTCGATCAGCGTGCCCAGCTCACGTTCTTCGTCCTCGCCCACCGGCTGTTCGAGCGACGTGGGATGCCGTGACACTTTCAGCAGCCAGCGCACCCGATCGGGCGTTGTGTTGAGAATGCCAGCGATCTCTTCCGCGGTGCCGCTGCGCCCCAAAGCCTGCTCGGTCTCTTGCAGGACCCGGTACAGCTGGCGCACCTTGTCGCCCATGTGCACCGGCAGACGAATGGTGCGGCCCTGGTCCGCAACGGCGCGGCTGATGGCCTGGCGAATCCACCAGGTGGCGTAGGTGCTAAACTTGAAGCCGCGATGATAGTCGAACTTTTCCACCGCGCGCATCAGGCCTAGATTACCTTCCTGAATCAGATCAAGAAACGGCACGCCCTGCCCCATGTAGCGTTTGGCAATGCTGATGACCAGGCGGGTGTTGGCCTGGATGAGACGCGCGCGCGCCTGCTCGCCTTCGTCCACCCGGTTGCGTAATTGTCGGCGCTTGATGACGGTCAAGGGTTCGGTGCGTGTGAGCCGTTGATGGGCCAGGCGGCCTGATTCCACGGCTCGCGCCAGCACCATTTCCTCTTCCGCGGTCAGCAGCGGTTCTTTGCTCATCTCGCGGAAATAGAGATCGGTAATGTCGCCCGCGCCCAGGTTAGCGAAAACGTCTGCGATGGTGGGGCCGTGTCCATTTTGGCCGATAGCGTTTACATTGTCACCACTACTCTCCAGCGCTACCAGGACTTCTTCTTCCGTCTCATAAATCGGTAAATTTTCTTCCTGCAACTGCGCAAATAATGTTTCTAACTCAGGTACCTTGCTTTCTGCATTCGGTACCAGACTGAGGATGTCGTCGTATGTTAAATAACCTTGGGTTCTTGCTTGTCTGATTAGTTTTGCCAACGTTTCTTCGACGATGCGCATCCTATCTTTCATGTCACCATCCTCACGGACCTGCGTTCTGGTGTGACATCAGGCTGGTGGGCGTTACCGGCCGTGGGCCACGCATAGTTACGAACTGGTCGAGCGGTTCCAAATCGTATAGGTATAGATAAAGACCTTACTCTCGGGTGACTTGGTTGCTTCCTCCTGATTGGCTGCGCTGGTTGCGTGCGCAGGGCCAGATGGGCGTTGGCCCGCGGCTGGCGACGCTGGTCGCGCGCCGCCGACAGCGATCGGCGTGGTTGACACCGGTTTAGGGGCATGGGTGGCGACGCGTTGACGCCGGCGATGGGGAGGGCCTTTCTTGCCCTCGGCGCCGGCCTCTGCTTGCGCTATGTTTTCGGCCTGGCGCGGCGGCGGCGTTTGTTGCGGGCGGCGCGGCGCTTTGTTGCGACGCGGCCCATTGGGCGCTGTGTTTTCGTCGGAATGTCGGGCATGACGCGCCCCCTGCTCTGGCCCCCGATCGCGCGGCGGTTGTCCATCCGCGGACCGTGGCGGTTTAGTCGTCATGCGGCATATCCTCTTCGTTGGCGGTGGGACTGGGCGCTTCGATCCACTGCGGCGCCTGGCGCAAACTCAACGAGACCCGCTCATGCTCACGGTCAATGGCGAGAACCCGCATCGTGTACTCCTGGCCGCGCTGCACGACCTGGCGGGGATGCTCGATGTAATCATCGCTCAGCTCCGAGATATGCACCAGGCCCTCGACCCCCGGCTCCACCGCCGCAAAGGCGCCAAAGGTGACCAGGTTGGTGACGCGCGCCGTGATGAGCTGCCCGGGGTGATAGCGCGCCTCGATGTCTGCCCACGGATTGGGCTGCGTATGCTTCAGGCTGAGGCCAACGCGGCCGCGTTCGCGCTCCACCCGAATCACTTCCATCGTCAGCTCTTGCCCTACCCTGACGATTTCCCGCGGGTGTTTGATGCGTTTCCAGGTCAGCTCGCTGAGGTGAATCAGGCCGTCGGCGCCGCCAATATCCACGAACACGCCAAAACTGGTCAGGCTGCGTACACGTCCCGTCACGATCTGGCCCACTTCGATTTGATTCAAAATTTTGTCGCGCTGCTTCTCGCGCCAGGCTCGTTCGGCCAGACGTTCGGACAGCACCAGACGCCGCCGCTTGCGCTGCACCTCGATGATGCGCACGGGGATGGTCTTTCCCACCAGCTTGCTCAGCTCAACCTGCTGCTGCTCTGTACTCATCTCTGGTTGAATCATGCTGAGATGAGAATTGGGAATGAACCCCCGCAGACGACCGAACGTGGTGGTGACGCCGCCCAGGTTGTAACCGCTGATGCGCGCCTCGAAGACTTCCTGCGCGTCAAGCAGCTCCTGGGCGCGCACCCAGTCTTCGTCACCCACGCCCGGGCCGCCCGGCTCCGCGCTTGGTTCGCCGGCCTGCTGCACCACCATCGGCACCGACTCGGTGAGTTCTGCGCTGATGTCCGACGCGCCCAACGCGCCCAAGGCCCAAACCGAGGGCCGTGCGCGCCGCCGCGCACGAATGTCCAGGAGGGGTTGATCGGGATCAACGCTTTCCGTCACCGCTGTGCGCAGCGCATGGGGGGCGCGGCCTTCGAGGCCCCCATCCGCAGCTGCTAACGCGGGCGTTTCCTCTGGCGCGGCGGGCGTTGCGGATGGCTCGGCAGCATCAACGACGGACGCCGCGCCGTCTGGCTCTGCATCCGTTGCCAGCGGGGTCAGCGCGGCCGCAGCCGGCGCTTCAACCACGGCGGCCGGCGGCGGTGTGTCATCTGCCGGCGCTGGGATGTCGGTTGAAGCGGCCATGCTGGGAGGAATAACCTCAACCGCAGCCGCTTGCTCGGCGCTACTGTTCGGTTCAATTTGGATTTGATCTGAATCACTCATAGCTGGTATGAGCTCCTTGCAGCCCTTTACAACTTACCCTGCACAGTTTGCCCCTGGCCCGACGCCAGGGTGTGCGTTGGCCGAAAATGCCCTCAGCGAAGCCTGGCGACGGTAGTTGAATCGGGCGATGATGTACGATGCGTGTAGCCATCTCGGAGCAATGACGATCACGTTCACAATGCGGTCAGGAAACAAGTTAAACCATTTTAGCATGAGTTACAAAAAATGTCAAGGCTTGCCAGTTTCGATACTTGGTTTACTGGCGCCTTACGACGTTGCAGAATCGCGACTCTTGATGTATCATTGACAGAGTAGATGGTGTTCAGGCCAACTCAGCCCCCAGAACAGGGAGACGATGGAATCATTCGTAAGTCGAAAAGGCGTGCTGATCAAAGTACGGCCGTTGACCAAACGCGATACGGCGCTCTTGCTGGATTTGTTTCACCATCTGTCACCCGAATCGGTGTACCGGCGCTTTCAAGTTTCGTTGGACAACCTCAGCGAGGCGGAAATCAAAGCGCGTCTTCGTTCGCTGGCTCAGGTGGATCAGGTGAATCGGGTGGCGCTCATTGCCCTCGTTGATAACCCGAAGGGCGCGCCATTCGCCATTGCGGTGGCGCGCGCGCATCGCGCCCCCGGCAGCACGGAGGCCGAGGCCGCGGTGGTGGTGCGGGATGATTTTCAGAACCAGGGGGTGGGGCTGCGTTTGCTCAAACGCCTGGTCAATGCCTGTGTGGCGGTGGGCATTACCACTTTCAGGGGCTATATCCAGTCCGACAATTCACACATGCTGCATCTTCTGCATAAAATTGGGCTAGAACACACCCAGTACATCGAGCATGCCGAAGCTTATGTTTTGATTCAGTTGCGCCGAGTGCCGTTGGATGGCGAAGAAGAGGCCGCTTTGACCCTGCCGGCCGTGGCGGCTTAGCCAGGCTGGGGCGGGGTGCATTTCAGTTTCGGGGTGTAGTCCACGCAGGTGGACTTTGCAATC
>DAISHS010000041.1:0-19035 GCA_036822415.1 Chloroflexota bacterium | reverse complement strand
TGCACTATCCACTCTGCACTCATCATTCATCGTTCATCATTCATCGTTCATCGTAGTTCCGCCGCCGGCTCCGCCTCCGCCTCATCCACCACGCCCTCATTGGCCGCCTCGATCGCGGCCACCTGCTCCTGCGGCGCCACGCGCCAGAAGAGCGGCAGCTGATTCTGCCAGTCAGCCAAAATGGCGGCCGCGCGCGGACTGCCCGTGCGCTCAAGATGTCGCAGCAGCAGACTGCGCAGCTCGGCTGCGTCCTCAGCCCGCTCTACCCGTTGCAGCGTCACCAATTGCGTATTGGCGCGCCCGGGCAGGCGGTTGTAACGATCGTAGACGTAGGCTGCGCCGCCGGTCATGCCCGCGCCAAAGTTGCGGCCCGTCTTGCCCAAGACAACCACGACGCCGCCGGTCATGTACTCACAGCCATGATCGCCCACGCCTTCCACCACGGCCCGCGCGCCGGAGTTGCGCACCGCAAAACGCTCACCCGCGCGGCCGGCCGCGTACAGCTCACCCGCAGTGGCGCCGTACAGGGCCGTATTACCCAGGATGACGTTGTGATGCCAAACGAAGTGCGCGTTGGCCGGCGGGTAGATCACGATCTCCGCGCCGCCCAGACCTTTGCCCGCATAATCATTGGCCTGGCCTGTCAGGCGCAGGCTCAGGCCGTGAATCGCAAACGCGCCAAAGCTTTGCCCGGCCGTGCCTGTCAGGTTGACCACAATCGTTTGCGCCGGCAACCCCTGGTTGCCGTAACGCTTCGCCAGCTCGCCTGACAGACGTGCGCCCACGGTGCGGTCGGTGTTGTGAATTTCATAGGTCAGGTCTGCGCGCCCCGCCGTGTCCAGCGCGGACAGCGCATCGGCCGCCAGGCGATCGCCCAGCGCCGAGCCAACCAGCAGCGGGTTGCGGGCGTCCACATTGCGCCGCGCGTAGCCGGTGTCCGGCACCCACAGCAACGGCAGCAGATCGAAGTGATGGGCCGCCGCGCCGGTCATTTTCTGTTCCAGCAGTTCGGTATGCCCGATGATCTCTTCCAGGCTGCGTGCGCCCAGGCGGGCCAGAATCTCACGCACCTCCTCGGCGACAGAGAGCATGTAAGTCATGACCATTTCGGGCGCGCCGGGGAACTTGGCGCGCAGGTCCGCCCGCTGCGTGGCAATACCGACCGGGCAGGTGTTGTTGTGACATTGGCGCGCCATCTTGCAGCCTTCGGCCACCAGCGCCGCCGTGCCGAAGCTGAACTCGTCCGCGCCCAGCAAGGCGGCCAGCACGACATCCAGGCCGGTCTTGAAGCCGCCATCCACGCGCACCCGCACCCGGCCGCGCAGCCCATTGATGAGCAGCGTCTGCTGCGTCTCGGCCAGCCCCAGTTCCCAGAACGCGCCGGCGTTCTTGATCGAGCTGAGCGGCGACGCGCCGGTGCCGCCGTTATTGCCGCTGATGTGAATGACGTCCGCATGGCCTTTGACCACACCGGCGGCAATGGTGCCTACGCCGGCCTCGGCCACCAGTTTGACCGAAACCGCCGCGTCCGGGTTGATCTGCTTGAGGTCGAAGATCAGCTGCGCCAGGTCTTCGATGCTGTAGATGTCATGATGCGGCGGCGGGGAGATCAAGGCCACGCCGGGCGTCGTGTGGCGCACACGCGCAATGTCCGCGCTGACCTTGTGCCCCGGCAGCTGCCCCCCTTCGCCGGGCTTGGAGCCTTGCGCCATCTTGATTTGCAGTTCCTCGGCGGCCATCAGGTAGGCGGGCGTGACGCCGAAGCGGCCCGACGCCACCTGCTTGATCTTGGTTGCCTTGTCGGTGCCATAGCGATCTTCGCCCTCGCCGCCCTCGCCGCTGTTGCTGGCGCCGCCCAGCCGATTCATGGCCACAGTCAGCGTCTCGTGCGCCTCGACGCTCAACGCGCCGTAGGACATGGCCGCCGTGGAAAAGCGGCGCACAATGGCCGTCGCCGGTTCAACCTCATCCAGGGGAATGGCCGCGCGGCCGCGGCTGACAATGCGCAGCAAATCACGCGGCTCCGTCACCGGCCGCCGTTCCACCAGATCAGCAAAGCGCCGGTAGATGGGCGTCGTCCCCTCTGCGGCCCCGGCCTTCTGATCCTTGCTCTTCAGCAGGCCGACCAATTCGTGCAGCGCGCGCACCACCTCCGGGTTGAAGGCGTGGTATTCACCGCCCCGCCGCGATTTGTAGAAGCCGTAGCTGTCGAGCTTCACCTCGGCCTCGGTCGTCAGACGGCCGTTGCCATGCCCATTGTGGCCCGCAGGCGACGGCTGCTCCAGCGCATGACTCTGGGGGAAAGCGCTGCGGTGCCAGGTCAAGACATCCTCGGCCAGGTCCGTGTAGCCAATACCGCTGATACGAAAATTAGGCGTCCCCACAAAGGCGCTGTTGATCAGATCGTCGCTGAGGCCAATCGCCTCGAAAATCTGCGCGCCGCAGTAAGAATCGAGCGTGGAGATGCCCATCTTGGACATGATCTTGAGGATGCCCTTCTCGACCGCGCTGACGAAGTTGTGCTCCGCCTCCGCAAAGCTGAGGCCGGCGGCATGGCGGCCGCCCTCTTGCAGGCTGTCGGCAATGGCGACCGCGGCCAGCCAGGGATTGATGGCATTGGCGCCGTAGCCCAACAAGACGGCGAAATGATGCACCTCACGCGGCTCGCCGCTCTCCACGATCAGACTGCAGTGCGTGCGCTCGCCTACCTTGATCAGATGATGGTGCACGGCGCTGACGGCCAGCAGCGATGGGATAGGCCCGCGCTGCGCGTCCACGGCGCGATCGCTCAGGATCAGCAGGGTGCAGCCGGCCATGACGGCCGCTTCGGCCTGTGCACACAGGCGTTCGACGGCCGGCCGCAGTCCCTCATGTCCCTCGGCCACGTCCCAGGTCATATCGAGCGTCGCGGGCTTCAAATGATGCCAGGTCGCCGGGCGCAGGTCGCGCACCTCCAGGCGTTTGATGGCCGCCAGCTCGTTGTTCGTCAGGATCGGCCCGGGCGCTTCCAACAGTTTGGCGGCGGCCGGCGTCTCGCTCAGCAGGTCCGCGCGGCAGCCCAAGCGCTGACTGAGCGACATGACCATCTCTTCACGCAGCGAATCAATCGGCGGATTGGTCACCTCAGCAAAGCGTTGTTTGAAATAATGAAACAGCGGGCGCGCCACGTCAGACATGGCGGCCGCGGGCGTGTCATCGCCCATGGAGCCAACGGCCTCGCGGCCATCCTTCCACATGGGGCGCAGAACCACGAGCAGTTCCTCGCGCGTATAGCCAAAAGCGGCCATCAACGCTTGCGGATGATTGACCGCGGTCTGGGGGCCATCAGCGCCGGCCGCCGCGCTGGCCGAAAAACCGGCGCCCTGGAAGAAGCGGGTTTTCTCGGCCACGACCTGCGCCAGCGTTACCAGGTTATCATTCAGCCATTCGCCGTAGGGTTGGCGCGCCACGAAGCGCGCCACGATGGCGGCGTCATTTTCGATCAAACCGGTGGTGGTGTCCACCGCCAGCATTTCACCTGGGCGCAGGCGTCCTTTTTGCACGACGCGCGCTTCATCCACCGCCACCGCGCCTACTTCCGACGACATGATGACCAGGCCATCGTCCATAATAACGAAGCGCGCCGGGCGCAGGCCATTGCGGTCGAGCGTACTGCCCACGATGCGGCCATCGGTGAAACTGAGCGCGGCTGGCCCGTCCCACGGCTCCTGCAGGCAGGCGTGATAATGATAAAAAGCGCGCTGCTGGGGGCTGACATCGCGCGTCTTTTCCCACGCCTTGGGCGCCAGCATCATCAGCGCGTGGCGCACATCACGCCCCGACTGCACCAGGAGATCGAGCGCATTGTCGAGCATGGCCGAATCGCTGCCGTGCGGGGAGATGACCGGCGGCAGGATCTTGGCATCACGCCCCCACACATCGGCGCGCGCCAGATCGGCCTCACGCGCCTTCATCCAGGTGACATTGCCTTGCAGCGTGTTGATCTCGCCGTTGTGACAAACCATGCGGAAGGGCTGTGCGCGTTCCCAGGTGGGGAAGGTGTTGGTGCTGTAGCGCTGATGAAAAACGGCGATGGCCGTCTTGAAATCGGGGTCGTGCAAATCGGTGTAGAAATTGGGCAGCTGCGGGGCCACAAAGAGGCCCTTGTAGACCACGGTCAGGGATGAGAACGAAGGGATGTAGAAGTTACTGATACTCTCAGCCCAGGCTCGCTGCGTGGCGCGCTTGCGCACCAGGTACAAACGGCGTTCGAATTCGCCGGTTGCCACGTGCGCCGGTCGCGCCACCACGATCTGCTCAATGTAAGGACGCAAGCTCTGCGCCCACTGCCCCAGGGCGTCGCCGTTGACCGGCACATCACGCCACATCAACTTCAGCAGCCCATACTCGGCAATGGTCTCCTCGAGCAAGGTGCGTGCGCGCTCGCGGTGCGTCAGGTTGAAGCGGGGCAGGAAGATCATGCCCAGGGCCAGGTCGCCGCGGGCCGGGGCCTGAATCTCTTGCTGCGTCAGTTCCCGCGCGATCAGCTCGTAAGGCAGCTGCGTCAGGACGCCGGCGCCGTCTCCGCTCTTGCCGTCGGCCGCTACTGCGCCGCGATGGGCATGGTTGCACAAAGCGTCGAGCGCCAGCCTGAGGACCTCATAACTGCGCGCGCCCGATTTCTGCGCCACAAAGCCAATGCCGCAGGCGTCGTGTTCGAAGCGCGCATCGTAGAGCGAGCCAGAGACATCGAAGGGAAACGCTGAATCCTGAACGCTGAACTCTGAATTTTGCCGCCAGGGCGTTGGTGTAGAAATTCGCCCATAGTCGTCATGCGAAATTCCAGGCTGGTGGTTGGTCGGGCGTGCGGCGTTGCCCGATCGTTGATCTCGGATGTTCATTCCAAGTCCCTCATCCCTCATCCCTCATTCACCATTAACTATACGGCTACGTCCGCCGAGTGTTCCTCGCGGGCGGCCAACAGTTTATTCAGCGACTGCAAATAGGCGCGTGCGCTGGCTACCACGATATCGGTGTCTACGCCGCGGCCGCTGAAAATACGGCGCCCCACGCCGCCCTGCGCGGACTCACCCGCGCCCACCGGCTCTGGCGCTTCGATGCGCAGCGTCACATCGGCCACCGCATCCAATCCTTCATCAATGGCCTGGATACTGAACTCTACCAGCTTGTTGGGAATATCCACAATCTGGTTGATGCCCTTGTAGATCGCGTCCACGGGACCGGTGCCAAAACCAGCCTCGGTGCGGGCAAAACCGCCCAGGACATTGCGCAGTCGCACTACGGCGGTTGGAATCAGGCCGGTGCCGCACTGCACCTGCACATTTTCGATCACCCAGGTTTCCGGCGGCTGATAAAGCTCATCGGCCACGAGCGCCTGAATGTCGTTGTCGGTGACCACTTTCTTCTTGTCGGACAAATCCTTGAAGCGGAAAAACACCTCGCTCAAGTCCTCGTCGCTCAGGTGATAGCCCATTTCTTCCAGCTTCATGCGGAAGGCATGGCGGCCGGAATGTTTGCCCAAGACCAGGCGGCTGCGGCTCAGGCCAATCGTATCGGCATCCATTATCTCATACGTGCGCTTGTGCTTGAGCATGCCATCCTGATGAATGCCGGCTTCATGCGCAAACGCGTTGGCGCCGACGATCGCCTTGTTTGGCTGCACCACCATGCCGGTGTAGCGGCTGACCATGTCAGACGAGCGGTGGATCTCCTGGGTGATGATGTTGCTGTCCACCTCGTAGATCTGGTGACGAGTGTACAGCGACATGGCGATTTCTTCCAACGAGGTATTGCCGGCCCGCTCGCCGATCCCGTTGATGGTCACTTCCACCTGGCGGGCGCCGTTTTCGATTCCGGCCAGGGTGTTGGCCGTCGCCAATCCCAGGTCGTTATGGCAATGGCAAGAAATGACCACCTGACGGGCGCCTGGCGTGTTCTCGCGGATGTCATGAATCAACTTGCCGTACTCAGCCGGCGTGGTGTAGCCGACGGTGTCGGGAATGTTGATCGTGGTCGCGCCGGCCTCGATGGCGACGGTCAGCACCTGGTACAGAAAGCGGGGGTCTGAGCGCCCGGCATCCTCTGGGCTGAACTCAACGTCTGGGCAGAGGCTGCGGGCATAAGAGACCATCTCATGCACCTTTGCCACCACCTGCTCAGGCGCCATCTTCAGCTTGAACTCCATGTGGATCGGTGAGGTCGCCAGGAAGGTGTGAATGCGCGGTCGTTGGGCGGCGCGCACCGCTTCCCAGGCCGCATCAATGTCATGCTTGTTTGCACGCGCCAGGCCGGCAATGATGGGCGGGGGCGCCATCTGCCCGAACTTGTCCAGTCGCGCTTCACTGCCGACAGTTTGCGCAATCTGGCGCACCGCGTCCAGGTCGCCGGGCGATGCGGCCGGGAAGCCCGCTTCGATGATGTCCACCCCCAGGCGGGCCAACTGACGTGCAATTTCCAGCTTCTCCTGCGTGTTCAACGTTGCCCCCGGCGACTGTTCACCATCGCGCAGCGTCGTATCGAAAAATAGCACCACATCGCGTTCGATCGGATTCGGTTCTACGCCAGGTTTCATTTCAGGTCCCCTCTTTCCAATGCGGAATGATGAACGCTGAACGCTGAATGTTCCGCGTTCATCATTCCGCGTTCATCGTTCCGCGTTCATCATTCCGCGTTCATCATTCCGCGTTCATCATTCCTACGCGCCGCCCTGTCCTGGCGCCACTTCGCGTGGATTGATCCACGGCATCATGCGGCGCAGCCCACGGCCCACCTCTTCCAGCTGGCTATCGCGCTCACGTTCGCGCACCGCGTTGAACCACGGGCGCCCCTGCGCGTTCTCTTCGATCCATTCCTCGGCGTAAGCGCCAGATTGAATGTCGGCCAGGATCTGCTTCATCGCCGCGCGTGTCTGGTCGGTGATGATCTTTGGCCCGGCGGTGTAGTCGCCATGCTCGGCCGTGTCGGAGACGGAATAGCGCATGAAGCTCAAGCCGCCGCGGTAGAACAGGTCCACGATCAGTTTCAGCTCGTGCAGGCACTCAAAATAGGCCACTTCCGGCTGATAACCGGCCGCCACCAGCGTGTCGAAGCCGGCCTTGACCAGCGCGCTGACCCCGCCGCACAACACCGCCTGCTCGCCAAAGAGGTCGGTCTCGGTCTCTTCGGCAAAGGTGGTCTGAATGACGCCGGCGCGCGTGCCGCCGATGGCCTTGGCATAGGCCAGCGCGTCGGCCAGAGCATGGCCGCTGGCATCCTGCTGCACAGCCACCAGGCATGGCGTCCCGCCGCCTTCCTCGAAGACCTCGCGCACCCGATGCCCAGGCGCCTTGGGCGCCACCATGCTGACATCCACAAACGGCGGCGGCTGAATCTGGCTGAAACGAATGTTGAAGCCATGCGCAAACATCAGCGTTTTGCCCGGCGCCAGCGCCTGTTCGATGCTCTCTTTGTAAACACGGGCCTGCGTCGTATCGGGCAGCAGAATCATGATCATGTCTGCCTCAGCGCACGCATCGGCCACCGTGCGCACCGCCAGCCCATGAGCTTCGGCCTGCGCCCAGCTCTTGCTGCCCGCGTACAGCCCAACCCGCACGTCGCAGCCGCTCTCCTTCAGGTTCAGCGCATGGGCATGGCCCTGACTGCCGTAACCGATCACCGCAATTTTGCGACCCGCCAGCCGTCCCAGGTCAGCATCTGCATCGTAGAAAATCTTCGCCATGATCTCTTGTGTCCCCTTGATTCCCTTGCTTGCAGGCAGGCGCAAGGCCATGCCTTACGCTTTGCCGTTGCCGTTGTTGTGCCAACCCGGCGTAATTTCCGCCTCGCGGGTGACGCTGTTGAGGCCGCGGGCCAGGGCCACGCGCCCCGTGCGCACCATCTCCTGGATACCAAAATTGCGCATCAGGTCCAAAAAGCTATTGATACGGCTTTCTGGCCCGGTCATCTCGACCACCATCGAATCCATGGCGACGTCAACGATGCGGCCGCGGAAGATGTCCGCCAGCTGCACGATCTCCGAACGGAGCGCGCCTTCAGCCCGCACACGCACCAGCACCAGCTCGCGGATGACGGCCGGCGCCTGACTGACATTCTCCACCCTGTAGATGTTGATGACCTTCTCCAGCTGCTTGACAGCCTGGTCCACCATGCGCTCATCGCCATCCACCACAAAGGTCATGCGTGAGATGCCCGGCGTTTCGCTGTGGCCCACGGCCAGGCTCTCGATATTGAAATTACGGCGGCGGAACATACCGGTAACCCGGTTCAGCACGCCCGGCGTGTCTTCCATCCAGGCAACTAATGTGTGTTTCATCCTGCTTCTCCTTGATTTCCAGCGCAATCCGGCGGATTGCCCCGCGTTACCAGCTTGGCTGCACGCCGCTGAACTCTTGCACGACCGCCTTCGGCCTTCGGATCATCTCGTCCACGGCAGTGCCAGGCACGACCATCGGATAAACATTGACCTCTTCCTTGACGCGGAACTCGATCAGGAATGGCCCATCGTGCGCGTTGGCCTCGGCAAAGGCCGCCGCCACATCTTCCTTACGATCCACCAGGCGCGCCGGGATGCCGTAGGCATCGGCCAGTTTGACATAGTCTGGACTGAAGATCGGCGTTGCGGAGTAGCGCTTCTCGTAGAAGAACTGCTGCCACTGGCGCACCATGCCCAGGAAGCCGTTGTTGATAACGGCGATTTTGATCGGGATGTTCTCCTGCACGATGGTGCCCAGCTCTTGCAACGTCATCTGGAAGCCGCCATCGCCGACGACCGCCCACACCAGCTGATCGGGGAAGGCCACTTTCGCGCCCATGGCCGCGGGCACAGAAAAGCCCATGGTGCCCAGGCCGCCCGAGGTGATGAGCTGGCGCGGGCGCTCGTGAATGAAATACTGCGCCTCCCACATCTGATGCTGACCGACGTCGCTGACCACAAAGGTGTTGCCTTTGGTGACATGCCACAGTTCGCGCATCACGTAGGGCGGGATCAGCTCATCCACTTCAGCCTGCACAATGTCACGCTGATGCGTTTCTTCCTGCCAGTGCAGGATCGTTTGCAGCCACTCCAGGTGGCGCTTCGGCTCGATCTGCGGCAGCAGGTCGGTCAGGGTTTGCTTGCAATCGCCCACCACGGCCACGTCCGGCAAGACATTTTTGCCCACTTCGGCCGGGTCCAGTTCAAAATGGACGATTTTGGCCTGGCGCGCGAACTTATCGAGACGGCCGGTCACGCGGTCATCGAAGCGCATGCCGACCGCGATCAAGAGGTCGCAGTTCTGCACGGCCAGGTTCGTGGCGGCCTCGCCGTGCATCCCGCCCATGCCCAGGGCCAGGGGATGAGTCTCCTTGATGTTGCCGATGCCCAGGAGGGTGGTGACCATCGGGATTTCGGCCTTTTCGATCAATTCGATCAGCTCAGCCTCGGCGCCCGCTATTTGCACACCGTGGCCCGAAATCACCAGCGGTCGCTTCGCCTGGTTGATCAAGGCGGCGGCCTGTTCGACCGCCTGTTGCGCCGGCCGGCGCGCGCGCGCCATATTCGGCAAGAAAACTTTCTCAGGGTATTCGAATTCGATCTTGGCGTTTTGCACATCTTTGCAGATATCTACCAGCACCGGCCCGGGGCGCCCTTCGCGTGCAATGTAAAACGCTTCGCGCATCACGCGCGCCAGGTCGCGCACGTCAGTGACCAGGTAGTTGTGCTTGGTGACCGGTTGGGTGACGCCGGTCACGTCGGTCTCTTGAAACGCATCGCCGCCGAGCAGGTTGGTAGGCACCTGGCCGGTGACGGCCACGAGGGGGATCGAATCCAAGAGCGCGGTCGCGAGTCCTGTCACCAGATTGGTGGCAGCCGGGCCAGAAGTCGCCATGCAGACGCCGACCCGACCCGTGGCCCGTGCATAGCCATCAGCCATATGCGCCGCGCACTGCTCATGGCGCACCAGGACATGACGCACCGGGTATTGCACCATGGCGTCATAGATGGGCAGGTTAGCGCCGCCTGGATAACCAAAGACAACCTCCACCCCTTCACGCATCATCATTTCCCAGACTATTTGGGCGCCGCTCAGTTTCATCGTAGCCTCCTTGTCATCGCTACCCTGGCTCGGTCAGGAAACCGGCCAAAGCGCTGGATTCCAGCGTGGTCTGTTTTCAGCCAAACGCTCGTTGAAATAAAAATCCCTGGCCACGAAGAAAGACTTCTCCATAGCCAGGGGCGTCATTGCAACCCAGGTGGCGCCATTGCCGGTTAATCCGTCCGCCGGCCGACCCAGGGGGCCGGTCCGCGCCTTGACACGTCGCGGGGATGGACGCAATCCGATGCATAACAGATAGTAACAAAAAACCTTCCCGGCGGTGGGAAGGTTCTTGCAGCGCTGCCAGGGTAGGTGTAGCCTACCGTGTCTGTTCCCCAACCACCATCAGCTCCTGCCGGGTGCGTACACCGACAAGGAGCTTGCTAATGATGATCTCAATAAGGGACAAGGTTCTAGCCAACACGGCTACCTCAATGGATAACAGACTGTGTGCTCGGAATGGGCGGGAGTATAAACGCAGCTTCAGGATTTGTCAAATGGCGCGTATGACCCAACGCGTCATTACCCTTTTCTCGATAGCCAGGCGGAGAGGACGGTTGCAAAGCGTCTGCGCACCGGCCCTGCCGGCTCATTGCCGCCAGCGTGAAACGCCCCTTTGGGTTTGGCCTCTTGTGAAAAAGCGTGCTATAATGGGCGCACTTGCAGTACCGCCTCCACCTTCTTCGACGAATGCACCCCACAGCACTCGCGAACCTGGCGCGAATCAATCAGAGGTTTTGATGAGGAGTTTTCGCATGACACGTTCACCTGTCTTCCGTCTTCTGCTCACGCTCGTCCTGTTCACCCTGCTCATCCCCGCCGCCAATGCTGCCCCTGTCGTCCCCCCCCATTCGGAGGGAGTCGCCGCCCCCGTTGTCGTCCGGGTCTACTATGACGATCCGGCCCAAATCAAACAACTCAACGATTTCGACCTTTTCGAATACAACAACCAAACGGAGAAGTATGTCCTGGTGGCGGTGGACGCTAACGATTATGCCGCCATTCAGCAGCTCGGTTTCCGTTTGCAGGTTGATGAGGCTGAGACCGCCGCTTTCAACCGCAAGCCTGAGATTTCACCCGACCAGGTGAACGGGATTCCCGGTTACCCCTGCTACCGCACGGTGGAGGAAACGTTCGCCACGGCGCAAAGCATTGTGGCTAACTACCCCCAATTGGCGACATTCGTTGATGTCGGCAATTCGTGGCAAAAGTCCGTGGGCCTGGGCGGCTACGACATGAACGTCCTGGTGCTGACCAACTCGGCCATCCCCGGACCCAAGCCGAAGTTTTTCATCACCGCGTCCATCCACGCGCGTGAATATACACCGGCTGAGCTGGCGACGCGTTTTGCCGAATACCTGGTTTCCAACTACAACGTGGACCCTGATGTCACCTGGATTCTGGACAATCAGGAAATCCACTTGATGCTGCAGACCAACCCCGATGGCCGCAAGCAGGCCGAGACAGGGCTGTCCTGGCGCAAGAACACGAATCAAAACTACTGCGGCGCGACCAGCACCAGCCGCGGCGCCGATCTCAACCGCAATTTCAATTTCCAGTGGGGCTGCTGCGGCGGCTCCAGCGGCAGCGCCTGCGATGAAACTTACCGTGGGCCAAGCCCGGCTTCAGAGCCTGAAACCCAGGCCGTGCAAAACTACCTGCGGGCGATCTTCCCCGATCAGCGCGGTCCCGCGTTGACCGATCCCGCACCCGTGGATGCCACCGGCGTCTATTTGGACATCCACAGTTACAGCGAGTTAGTGCTATGGCCGTGGGGCTTTACCAGCACCGTTGCCCCAAACGGCACCGCTCTGCAGACCCTGGGGCGCAAGTTTGCCTACTTCAACAGCTACACGCCCGAACAGTCCATCGGCCTCTATGCCACCGATGGCACCACCGATGACTTTGCCTACGGCGACCTGGGCGTGGTTGGCATGACCTTCGAGCTGGGCACCAGTTTCTTCCAGGACTGCTCGACCTTCCAGAACACCATTCTGCCCAGCAACATGCAGGCGCTGATTTATGCGGCCAAGGTCTCCCGCACCCCTTACATGACTCCAGCCGGCCCCGATGCCCTGAGCGTCACCGCCTCCCCGGCTGCGGCGACCGCCGGCGACGCGGTTAGCCTGACCGCAACGGTCAATGACACCCGCTTCAACAACAGTAACGGCACCGAGCCAACCCAAAACGTGGCTGCGGCCGAATACTACGTTGACATACCGCCCTGGCAGATTGGCGCAAGCGCGCAGCCCATGGCCGCGGCCGATGGCACCTTCAACAGCAGCATCGAAAACGTGGTCGCGACGGTCAACACGGCCGGCCTGAACAGCGGCCGTCACATCATTTTTGTGCGCGGCAAGGACGCCAACAACAACTGGGGCGCGATCAGCGCCGTGTTCTTGACGATCTCGGTCTTCAGCGCCACGCCAGCGACTCAGGCCATCTGCACCCCGGCTAACGCTGCTTACACCATCAATGTCGGTTACACCGGCTCAGTCACCTTCAGCGTTCTGGGCAATCCGCTTGGAACGACGGCCACCTTCTCCACCAATCCCGTGGCCGGCCCAGGCAGCACCACGCTCACCATCGGCAACACGGCGGTCGCCGCAGCGGGCGTTTACAACCTCAGCGTCATGGGCAATTACAGCGGCGGCTCGCAGACCAGCAGCCTGCAGCTGAACGTGGCGACGGCTCCGCCGGGCACGCCGGTCTTGACCAGTCCCGCGAACAACGCCACCGGCGTCGCCGAAATACCGACGTTTACCTGGAACGCCGTGGCTCAGGCAGTCAGCTACAACATCCAGATTGCACGGGACAGCGGCTTCACCTCCATCATTGCGTCGGCCTCTGGCTTGACCGCCACCAGCTACACGCCAACGGTCGCGCTGGGCACCAGCAATCGTTACTACTGGCGCGTCTGGGCCAACAACGCCTGCGGGACCGGGGCCTACTCCTCGACCTTCAATTTCACCACGGTGACCGCGCCCAACGATTGCAGCGCGGGCTATCTACCCAGGCCCTTGCTCAGCGAGAGCTTCGAGAGCGGCGCCAATGGCTGGACGCTCGGCTCTGGCGGCAGTGGTAACACCTGGACCTTGTGGAGCACACGCACGCACAGCGGCGCGCAGGCTTTTCATGCCACCGATCCGACCACGACCAGCGACCAACGCCTGATCTCGCCGGCCATCGTCCTGCCCTCGGGCCAGTCGCCTCTGACGCTCAAATTCTGGAACTATCAATCGTTCGAGAGCCGCACCGGCGGCTGCTACGACGGCGGCATCCTGGAAATTACCACCAATGCCGGTTCTACCTGGGCGCAGATCACCAGCGGGCTGCTGACCGACCCTTACAACGGGGCATTCGCCAGCGGCAACCCCTTGGGCACGGTCAGTGCCTGGTGCGGCGATCCGCAAGATTGGCTCAATTCCGTGGTGGACATCAATGCCTACGCCGGAAAGACGGTGCAGTTCCGCTTCCGGGTCGGCTCCGACACGAGCGTCGGTCGCGCCGATGGGTGGAACCTGGACGACGTCGTTGTCAAATCGTGCGTGGCCGAGTCGGCCTGCTACTGGGCTGATCCCAATTGCTCTTGCCAGCTGGCGGGGGACACCGACGTCAACGTGGTGGACATCGCCTTCACGGCCAACGCCTGGACGCAGTATCAGACTACCGGCGTTTACAGCCAGACGGCCGACGTAGACTGTCGCGCCCGCGGCGGCTGTGATGGCGTCAACGACATCCGCGATGTGCAGGCTGTCGCCTCCATGTGGGCAACGAGCTGCCCGTAAACGTTGCTTGGCGACCTGAGGGCCGCCGCCGCGACCGGTTACAGAACGCGGCGGCGGCCCTGGCGGGGCGCGTGGTTGGCGGCCCACGGCGGGGCGCGTAAAGGAGGCGACCCATCTGAGGGTCGTCCTACGGCATTGTGAAACCGATCTACCGCATCCTGCGTGATGCTATCCTCATCATTCTCGGCTGCCTCTTGATGGCGCTGGCGGTTGACATCTTCCTGGATCCCAACAATGTGGTTCCCGGCGGATTTACCGCGATCGCCATTTTTGGCAACCGCCTGCGCGGCTGGCCCACCGGCCTGACCTTGCTGGCGCTCAACATCCCCTTCCTGGCGCTGGGCGTCTGGCTGCTTGGCGCCGAGCTTGGCCCCAAAACGATCGCTGCGGCCGTGCTGGTTTCTGTGGGCATTGACGGCTTGCGCCCCTATCTGCCCACGGTGCAGGGCGAACCGCTGCTCTACGTGGCCTACGGCGGCCTGCTGTTCGGCGCCGGCCAGGCGCTGGTCTTTCGCGCCGGCGCCACCTCCGGCGGCACTGAGCTGCCGGCCAAGCTGCTGGAACACTTCTACGGCATCCGCATGGCGCGCTCGCTGCTGGTCATGGACGCGCTCATCCTGGGCGCGGCCGCCCTCTTCTTCGGCCTGGCGCCTGCGCTCTACGCGCTCATCACCGCGTGGGTCATGGCGCGCGTGATTGACTTCGTGGATCTGGGCTTGAACGCCAGCCATACCGCCTTCATCGTTACGCAGACGCCAGACGACGTGCGCACCGCCATTTTGCACCGCCTGGACCGCGGCGTCACCATTCTGACCGGCCAGGGCGGTTTCACCGGCAGCCAGCGCATCATGCTCTTCACCGTCATCAACCGGCGTGAGGTCGGCGCCCTGCGCAGCATCGTCAGCGCCGCCGACCCTGACGCCTTCATGGTCATCAACCCCAGCACCGAGGTCCTGGGCGAGGGCTTCAAGCCGCTGACGCGCACGCGCCGCGCCAAGATTGACAGACGAGCATAAGGGTTCTATACTGCGCTGGTGTCAGCCTGATGCATACACGCCGACTTCCCGAGGGTGACAATGCCAAAAGCAGCAGATATTGGCGGCAAACGCCTGATCAGCCTGGCGCCAGACGCATGGGTGCAATGGGTCACCCAACGCAGCGATGTGATGGCGCACGAAGTGGTCAACAGCGAATTCCAATGGATCAGTCGTGCCAGCGACGTGCTGATACGCTGTTCTAGTCCTGAACAGGGCGAATTCCTGCAATTGACAGAGTTGCAGATACGATATATCCCCCGTATGCCGCGACGCATGCGTGCGTATGCCGGCCTGGCCGAGGAGGCGTTCGACCTACCGGTGTTCCCGGTATTGATCAACATCTTGCCGCCGAGTCAAGGCATCGAAGTTGCCGAACGGTACGAGTCCGAGTTCATGGGTTTGTTTGCTCGACAGGACTATCGAGTCATCAATCTGTGGACGGTGGATGTCAACCTTGTTTTGCAGCGCCCTCTGCCTTCACTGCTGCCCTTCGTCCCTGTCTTGCATGGCGGCGGGCGGCGGCAAGTTGTCGCCCGTGCTTTAGACATGTTACGTCAAAATGAGAAGTTGAGCGATCTGGAGCCGCTCCTGGCTTTCTTCGCCAGTTTTGTGTTCGATCTTCCGGTAGTGCAGCAAATCATGAGGTGGGATATGACTGTATTACGTGAATCGCCCTGGTATCAAGAGATTTTGGAGCAAGGCGTGGCCGAAGGCATGGAAAGAGGAATGCAGCAGGGAATTTTGAAGGGCATGCAGCAAGGCGTACAGCAAGGCGTACAGCAGGGCGCTTTGCGCCAGTTGCTGCGATTGCTGCGCGTGCGTTTCAACCTGGCTCCGCCCAGCGTACAACTCAGACTGCAGCCACTCGATATTGAGCAACTCGAACAACTCGTTGATGTCGCGCTGGCAGCGGAGTCGCTTGATGAATTCATGCTGCACGTGCCGCCCTTGCCGAGCAATGGGAAACACTGAGAAGCGGCCTGCAGGAACAAAGATTCAGTGATTTGACACCCGAACGGCCTTGTGCTAAACTGCCGCCCGTTCGAGGAATCAAGATCAAGATGACAACGATTCAGTTTGTTTGCAAGCAGAGCAAGGCCAAGAAGCCGGACAATCCAGTCTGGTAGATGGTGCTTGCTCGTCAACAGGACAGCAAAGCCGGCTGCCAGGCCATCCTGGAGCCGGCTTTTTTATTGCCCGCGAATCGGAGGGAAAAAGAATGTCGCTGACCAATTTTGCCATTATCGAGTCTACCCTGCGCGAAGGCGAGCAGTTTGCCAACGCCTTCTTCACAACCGCGCAGAAAGTGGAGATTGCCCAGGCCCTGGACGCGTTCGGCGTCGAGTTCCTGGAGCTGACCTCGCCCCTGGCCTCGCCGCAGAGCCTGGAGGACTGCCGCACCATCGCCGCCCTGCCCCGGCGCACGCGCATCCTGACCCACACCCGCTGCCATATGGACGATGCGCGCGTGGCCGTGGATACCGGCGTGGATGGCATTGACGTCGTCATCGGCACATCGTCCTACCTGCGCCAGTTCAGCCACGGCAAGGACATCCCCTACATCATCGAGCAGGCCATCGCCGTCGTCGAGTACATCAAAAGCCAGGGCGTGCAGGTGCGCTTCAGCACCGAGGACTCGTTCCGCTCCGATCTGGTGGACCTGCTGACGATCTACCGCGCGGTGGACCAGATCGGCGTTGACCGCGTGGGCATCGCGGACACCGTCGGCGTCGCCAATCCCCGCCAGGTGTACGACCTGGTCAGCACCCTGCGCAAGCTGGTGCGCTGCGACATCGAGTTCCACGGCCACAATGACAGCGGCTGCGCGATTGCCAATGCCTATTGCGCGCTGGAAGCCGGCGTAACGCATGTTGACACGACGGTGCTTGGCATCGGCGAACGCAACGGCATCACCCCGCTCGGCGGCCTGATCGCCCGCCTCTACGCCACCGATCGCAGCCTGGTCAGTAAATACAACCTGCCCCTGCTGCGTGACGTGGAAAACCTGGTCGCCGGCATCGTCGGCATTGACGTACCCTTCAACAACTACATCACCGGCTTCACCGCCTTCACGCACAAGGCCGGCATCCACGCCAAAGCCATGCTCAATAATCCCTCCACCTATGAAATTCTCGACCCGGCCGACTTTGGCCTGACGCGCTACATCCACATTGCCCACCGCCTGACCGGTTGGAATGCGGTCAAGGGCCGGGCAGAGCAATTGGGCCTGGCGCTGACCGATGATGATCTCAAAGAAGCCACCGCCCACATCAAGGCCCTGGCCGACGAGAAGCCGATGGCGCTGGAAGATGTGGACGCCGTGCTGCGCGCCTGGCAACGGCCGGAAATCTCCAAAACCCCCAACGCCAGTTCCAACGGGGCAATGCTCAAAGCCCAGGTGTTAGACCCGCTTGGAGTAGCCGCATGACATCGGTCAATCTACCAGCCGCCGCGCCAGAGCCGGTCAATGCCTGGCAGCTCGTCGAGTCGCGCGCAGCCTTTCACAACCGCTGGCTGCACGTGACGTTGGACACGGTGCGCCTGCCGGACGGGAGCACGTACGAGTACACCAACGTGCACCGTGAGGTGGCCGGCGTGGGCATCGTCGGTTTGAACGCCGCCGGGGAAATTCTGCTGCAACAGGAGTATCGTCACCCCGTCGGCCAGGTGGTCTGGCAGGTGCCAGGCGGGCTGGCCAATCCAGGCGAAGACCTGCTGGCCTGCGCCGCGCGTGAGCTGCGCGAGGAGAGCGGCTACGAAGCCGCCTCCCTGGAATACCTGGGCGCGTTCTGGGACAACCCCGGCCTGGGCAACGCCGTCAGTCACCTGGTGCTTGCGCGGGACCTGGTCGCGGTCGGCGGCTTGCACCCCGATGAGGCCGAGATCGTCAGCAGTCATTGGGTCACGCTCTCCTGGCTCAAGCAAGCCGTGGCCGATGGCACGATCAAGGATCGCGTCGTGATCTGCGCGCTGGCGCACCTGTGGCTGCGCGGCATCGTGGCATGAGGCGGGGCTGCGGGACGACCGGGCGACTGAAGTCGCGGCAACCTTGCGAAGTCCGCCCTGCGGCGGACTGGCGTGGGGCTGCGGGACGACCGAGCGACTGAAGTCGCGGCAACCTTGCGAAGTCCGCCCTACGGCGGACTAGCGCATCGTTGCGGCAACCTTGCGAAGTCCGCCCTGCGGCAACCTTGCGAAGTCCGCCCTGCGGCGGACTGGCGCGGGGCTGCGGGACGACCGGGCGACTGAAGTCGCGGCAACCTGCGAAGTCCGCCCTGCGGCGGACTGGCGCATCGCACCGGCAAATCCAGATGGATATTCCTCCAATGGAGATAGACTGATCTGAGAGGCGTATGATGGGAAAAACATTTGCAGAGAAGGCTCTGGCGCGGGCGGCAGGGCTGACGGAGGTCGTACCGGGCCAGGTGGTGGATGCGCGGCCCGACGTCGCCCTGAGCCACGACAATACAGCCGCCATCCTGCGCATCTTCCGCCAGCTTGGCGTCAGTCGGGTGCGCTTCCCGGAGCGGCTGGCTATCACGCTGGACCATGCCGCGCCGGCGCCGACAACGCAGCACGCGCAAAATCACGCCGACGTGCGCCGTTTCGTCGCCGAGCAGGGCATCCCGCACTTCTTCGAGGTGGGCCGCGGGATCTGTCACCAGGTGCTGAGCGAGGAAGCGCTCGTCTCGCCTGGGCAGACTGTGCTCGGCGCCGATTCACACACGCCGCACTTCGGCTGGCTGGGCGCGTTCGGGGCCGGGGTTGGGCGCAGCGAAATGGCGGCCATCTGGGCCACGGGGGAGCTGTGGCTGCGCGTGCCCGAGAGCATCCAGCTCATCATCAGCGGCCGCCTGGGCGCCTGGGCCACGGCCAAAGACCTGGCGCTGGCGATCATCGGCCGCCTGGGCGCGGATGGCGGTCTCTACGCCTCTGTGGAAATCAGCGGGCCGGCCATCCAGACCCTTTCGCTGGAAAGCCGCATGGTCTTGCCCAACATGATGGCCGAATTTGGCGTCAAGAACGCCTACCTGGCCCCGGATGAAATGGTGTTTCGTTGGTTGGCAGAACGGCGCGCAAGAACAGAGGTCAGAGATCAAAGAACAGAGGTCAGAGATCAAAGATCAGAGATCAGAG
>DAISHS010000040.1:0-19401 GCA_036822415.1 Chloroflexota bacterium | reverse complement strand
GCAGGTGGACTTTGCAATCGTTGCAGCGACTTGCAGTCGCCCGATCTGCGAAAACGCTGCGGGCGCAGACGGGGATGAAAATAGACTGCCGGCCTATTTTTAGATGAGGCGATTGTATCTTTACAAGCCGATCACGGCTTCGTACGCGGCCAGGGTCAGCTCGGCGGTGCGCTGCCAGGTGAACTGACGCGCACGCGCCAGCCCGCGCTGCTGCAAGGCGGCGCGCCGCGCGTGGTCGGTCAACAGGCTTTGCAAGACCGCGGCCATGGCGTCGCTGTCGTTGGGATCGAATAACTGGCCGCCATCTTCACCCACCACTTCTGGCAGGCTGGACGTGTTGCTGCACGCCACCGCCGCCCCGCAGGCCATCGCTTCCATGACCGGCAAGCCGTAGCCTTCGTATAGCGACGGGAAGATGAAGACGTCGGCGCCGCTGTACAAAACCGGCAGGTCCCCTTCGCTCACCGCCCCCAGCACCGTGACATCCTCTTGCAGGCCGGCGCGCGCAATTTCTTCTCGAATTCCCACGTAGCGCGGGTCTTCACGGCCGGCCAGCACCAGCCTGCAGCCGGCTGCGGAAGCCGCCGTCTGTGCTTTCAGCTTAGCCCAGGCTTCCACCAAGCGCGGCAGGTTTTTGTGAGGTTTATTGGCGCCCACGCAGAGGACATAGTGTTCGGGCAGGGCCAGACGCTGTCGCAGGGCGCGGATGTCCGCAGGGGCCGCCGGCTGAAAGCGAGCATCGGCCGCGGCCGGGGTGATGGTCAGCGCCGCGGCCGGGACGCCGTACACGCGCTGCAGGTCGCCGGCGGCCGCGGCCGAGAGGGTCAACACGTGCGCGGCGCGCGCCAGCGCCAGGCGGGTGGTGATCTCGAAGATGGCGCGGTGCACCGGCGAGGGCAGATAGGCCGGATAGCGGTGAGAAATGATGTCGTAGATGGTGACGACCGTGGGGCGCCGGCTAAAATAGGGGTAGATGTAGTAGGGAAAATGGATCAGGTCGCCAGGCGGTAGGGCGCGGGGCAGGGTGATCTGCTCCTGCCAGGAAAAAATGCCCTGCGGCACGGGGTGCAGCGTCACGTTGGGCTGACGCGCCAATGCCGCGTGATCGTAGCGCGTGTTGACCGCCTGCGGCTGCGTCAGGAAGGTGAAACGCCAGGTGGGCGCGGTCGCGGCCAGGGCCTGGGCCAGGTGAAACGTGGCGCGGCCGATGCCAGGAAAATGGTCCTGCACGGTGCGCAGATCGAGAACGATGGTTGGCGGGCTGCTTGGGTTTGGCCTGGACATGGATTTCAGACCGTTGGGCGCGGCAGGAGACGCAGCAGCAGCGCCAGGGCCAGGCGGTCGCGCGGGCCGTAGTGCCGCTGGTAGAAGATGCGCAGGCTGGCGTAGTAGGCGGCGGGGGCGCGGCGGTTCTGCTTGAGCGACTGCCCGCCGATGTGCAGCACGCGCGCCGCCGGTTCGCGCCAGACCTCCCAGCCGGCCTGCCAGGCGCGCAAACACCAGTCGTTGTCTTCGAAGTACATGAACATCGTCTCGTCCAGGCCGCCGATCTGCGTGAAAACGGCACGGCGCGCGAGCAGACATGCCCCGCTGACCCAGTCGACGCGGCTGGCCTGCCTGGCGCCCCAGTCATGCAGCGGGCCGCGGCGCAGCAGCCGCCTGGCATTGCGGCGCAGCAGGTAGGCCACGGTGGGGTTGCCGCCGAAACCGTAGGGCTGCGGGCTGCCGTCGCTCAGCACCAGGGCCGGCCCGACGATGCCAGCGACTGGATGCGCCTGCAAAAAGCGCACCAGGGCGGAGATTGCCCCCGCGTCCGCTTCGGTGTCTGGATTGAGCAAGAGCAAGAATTCGCCCTGGGCCAGCGCCAGGCCCTGGTTGTTTGCTTTCGCATAGCCAAAGTTCGTATCGTTGCGCAGATAGTGTACGCCTGGGAAGGCGGCGGCCACCGCCTGAGCGCTGCCGTCGCTGGAGGCGTTGTCCACCACGATGGTTTCCCACGTCAGGGGCGCGCACGCGGCCGGCAACCGCGCCAACGTGCGCAGGAGCAGGTCTTTGACATTCCAGGTGACGATGATTACGGAGAGGGTTGGCGGCATGATGATATTTCCTTGCGGAAGATTGCGGCCAGCTGTCCGGTCAGCTGCCGCCGTTCGAACTGCTGCTGCGCGGCGGCAAACCCTGGCCAGGCCGCGCCGGTTGCCTGGCGCGCAATAATTTCGTGTAGCGCATGTTGGATAGCGGTCGCATCATCGGGCGCGGTGGTGAGGCCCAGGCCATACGCCTGCACAATCGCGGCCGCGGCGTTGTCCACGGCCAGGGCCAGGATCGGCACGCCGGCGCCGATGTAATCGAACAGCTTGAGCGTGGCGACGCTGCGCTGCCCCGGCGCGGTGATGAGCAGCAGGGCGTCGGCGTCAAGCTGCGCCTGATGCGCGGCGCGCCGCGACACGGCCGGGCTGAAGGTCACGATGCCGGTCAGGCCGTGCCTTGCGGCCAGCGCCTGCTCGGCCGGGCTGGTGTCGCCCACCACGATCACCTGCAGCGGCGCGGTCGGGTCGGCGCGCACGAACTGCGCCAGACCCGCAAAAAAGGCTTCGGCTGAGGTGCCCTGCCGACTGGAGGCAAGCGCGCCGGTGTAAACCAGGCGAAAAACGCCATCCGCCTGCCTTCGACGCTGCAAGCCAGCAAACTCAGCCGCGTCGAAGCCGTTGCTGATGACCTGCACACGCGGCGCGACGGCCGCATAACGGCTGCGCAAATCGTCAGCGATAGGCCCGGTGGCCGTGACGACGGCTTGCGCGGCCGTCACGACGCTTGCTTCCAGCCGCTGTTCCAGGCGGCGCCGCCAGGCTGCCTGCCGCACGGCCGGATTGGGCGGCTCGAACAGCCAGCCATCACGCAGATCGGCCACCCACGGCAGGCGGCGCCGCCGCGCCAGCTGGCGCGCGACCAGGTGGGCCGTTTCGGGCGGCGAGGTGCTGAAAATCAAGGCCGGGCGCTCTTCCCCAATCAAGCGGCTGCCCAGGCGCAGCGCCGGCAGCAGCCATCCCAGCTTGGTATCGGGCGTCATCAGCTGGTCGCGCAGGCGCCCCAGCAGGCTTTGACGCCCCACGGTGGCGATGCGAAACTGCGCCTCCTGCGTCACGCCCGCGGCCTGCCGTCGGCGCAGGCCGCTGAACAGCGTGTGCACCAGGTCAGCCGCGCGGTAAATCTGGCGCGGCGCATCGTCCGCTTGACCGCCGTAGCGCCCCGTGGTCAAAATCAGCGGCTCGAAGCCCTCCTCAGGTAAATACTGCGCAAACTTGAGAATGCGCTCCGCCCCGGCCGAGAGAATGGGCGGATAATCATGCACCACGATCAGAACCTTAGTCATTTTGCCCTGTGCGCTCTCTACGCGGCCCGCGCCGCCGGTTCTTGGTCAATCGGCTCTTGGTCCATAAAGCGACGCAGCCACAGCTCGGTGTTGAGCCAGCGCCACAGCAGCAGGCGCCGATCAGCCTGCCCGCTTTGATGCTCGTTCCAGATTCGATCAACGACTGCGGCGTTCCAATAGGGCCGCTGCCGAAAACGGGCGCTGCTGAAGACCTCTTGCAGGGTTGGCTGCAGCGTCGTGCGCAGCCAGGCCGCTTCGGGCGTGCCAAAGGCCATCTTGTCCTGTCGCTGCGCAATGGCGGGCGGCAAGACATCGGCCAGGGCGCGGCGCAGCAGCCATTTGGTCTCGCCGTCGCGCAGCATGAAACGGGCCGGCAGGGCAAAGGCGAACTCGACCAGGCGATGGTCCAGGAAGGGCACGCGCGCCTCGATGCTGAAGGCCATCGAGTTGCGGTCTTCATAGTGCAGGAGCGACGGCAGGTGCAGGGTGGTCAGATACTGATACATCTGACGCCGCAGCGGGTCGCGGTAGGGCGCGGGCATTTCCAGCCAGGGCCGTTCACGGTCGGCCAGGGCTGGCCCCAGCCAGGCCGGCTGTGTGCGCCCGCGGCTGCGTTGAATCCGCTCGCGCCAGGCCGCGGGCAAGCATAGCCCCAGCGCGCCGGTCAGCAGGATGCGCGGCGGCGCGCCGTGGCGGCCGCGAAATCCCTCCAGCTCGCGGCTCAGCCCGGCGAAATCGGCGCGGCGCAGCTGATTGGCCCACAGGCCAGAAAAGAAGGGGTGGTAACCAGCAAAGATCTCGTCGCTGCCCTGGCCGTCGAGCATGACCTTGATGCCCTGCTGCCCCGCCAGCTGCATGACGTACCACTGCGCCACGATGCTGGTGGAGCCGAACGGTTCCTCCTGGTGCCAGATCAGGTCAGGCAGCAGCTCGTTGAGCGCCTCGGCCTGTGGAAAGGCGAAGAACGGTTGCGCGCCGGTCTGTGCGATGACCTCGCGGGCAAAACGGCGCTCATCGAAGGCCGGATCCTCGAAGCTGGCGGTGAAGGTGCGCTGGCGCTCGCCGATCATGGCGCGATCCACCCCGTCGGCATCGAGCAGGCGGGCCGTGGCGCAGACGATGGCCGATGAATCAAGCCCACCGCTCAGGCAGGTGCCCAGGGGAACGTCGCTTTGCAGGTGCAGGCGCACCGAGTCAAAAAAAAGCTCGTGCAGGCGCGCGCTGGCGGCCTGATCGCTCAGGTCATCCAGGCGTTGCGCGGGGTCCAGGTCCCAGTAGCGTTGAATATGCATCTGGCCCTGGCGCAGCACGAGCCGGTGCGCGGGCGGCAGCTGCCGGATGTCGGCAAAGAGCGTCTCGGCGGTGTGATCCAGGTAGCCGTAGACCAGGTAATCGGTCAGGCGTTCATCGTTGACGCGGCGAGGCGTGGCGGCGTCGGCAAACAGCGCCTTGATTTCGGAGGCAAAGATGAAGCGCTCGCCGTTGGCGTGATAGTAGAACGGCTTGATGCCGAAGCGGTCGCGCGCGGCAAAGAGCTGCTGGCGGCGCTCATCCCACAGGGCAAAGGCAAACATGCCGTTGAAATGCTGCACGCAATCCTGGCCCCACTGTTCGTAGGCGTGCAGAATGGCTTCGGTGTCGCTGCGTGAGCGGAAGGCGTGGCCGGCCGCTTCCAATTCTGTCACCAGGCTGCGATAGTTGTAGATTTCGCCGTTGAAGACGAGCCACAGCGTGCCGTCTTCGTTGGTCATCGGCTGGTGGCCGGCCGGCGACAGGTCGAGGATGGCGAGGCGCCGGAAAGCCAGGCCGGCCGGGCCTTTCTGGTAAATGCCCTGGTCATCCGGGCCGCGGTGACGCAGCAGCTCGGCCATCGCTTCCAGTTGAGACAGCTGCACGGGGCGTTGATCGGCGCGACAGATGCCGGCAATTCCACACATACGATTCTAACTCCTCGCCGTGGGCAACGCGGCGTACAGGTCGAGCAGACGCTGCGCCTGCCGCTCCCAGTTGTACTCGGCGCGCGCGGCGGCCAGGCCGGCCGCGCGCATGGCCGCGGCGCGCGCGGGCGCGTGCAGGATGTCATGCACCGCGGCCGCCAGCGCCGCCGGCGTCGGCGCTGTGACCGTGACCCCGGCGCCGCTGGCGCGTGCCACACGGCCGATCTCCGGCCAATCGCTGGCCACGAAGGGCAGGCCAGCCATCATGTACTCGAACAGCTTGTTGGGCATGGCAAAGCGGTCGTTCTTGTTGTGGCCGGCCAGCAAAATCATCCCGACATCGGCCGAGGCGGTCGCTTCCAGCAGCTGTTCAGCCGGCAGCGCGTCGAGCATGAAGACGCGGGCCTGCAAGCCCAGGCGCGCCACCTCCTGGCGGATCGCCTCCTGGTAAGTGCCCAGGTTGAAGCCCAGGAAGGTCAGCACCACCGTCTCTGGCAGCAGGGGCAGCGTTTGCACCAGCTCGAGCAGATGGCGGTCGGGCAGAACGGCGCCCTGCAGCAGGATGATGCGTTGCTCGGCGCGCAGGCCCAGGCGCTGGCGCAAATAGGACGAGCCGGCCGTCAGCTCACGGTAGCGCGGGGTGTTGAGCACGAGGGTGGGCGACGCGATGCCGTAACGCGCCGCCAGCTCCGCCGCGATGGACTGACTGACGGTGATCACGGCCGCGGCTTGCCCGATCAGGCGGCGTTCGAGGCGGGCGAAGTTGCGCTGCGCCAGTCCCTGTTTGAGGCGGCTGGGCCAGGCGCGTGCCGCGCCCGTTTGCCCTCCCTGCGTCATCTGATCCACGAACAGCTCGTGCGCGTCGTAGACCAGGGGCGCCTGCCAACGCTGCGCCAGCGCCGCGGCCACCGCCAGGGTGTCCAGGTCGTGCGCATGCACAATGTCGCCGCGCTGCGGGGACGCCGCAGCCAACAAGGCGCCGCTGCCGCCCCAACGCCACAAGTCAACGCCGTGGCCCAGCACGCGCCGCCAGCCGGCCGCGCTTTCCCAGGCCGCGGCCGGCGCGGCCACGGCCGTCAGTCCGGCGGACTCTGTCCAGCCCAGGCGCGGAATAGCGGCCGGTTGAATGGCGCTGACGACGGTCACGCGGTAGCCGACCGCGGCCAGGGTCTCGGCCTCGCGGCGCACGCGGTTGTCGTGCAGCAGGTTGCTGGTGACCAGCATCAGGACGTGGGTCATACTATTTCAACAAGGTCGTGATGAACTTGAACAGCGCCGTCGGTTCCACCGATTCTTTGTTGCCCACGATCTGAACCGCCAGCGCGCCGACGCAGTTGCCGATGAAACCGATCAGGTCGGCCGCGAAGCCGGCGGCCACGCAGGGCGCGGTGATAGCCAGATAGGCGTCGCCCGCGCCGATGGAGTCCACCACCTCGCTGGTGAAGACCGGCACGGCCGTCATGCCCTGCGCGCGGCGATAGCTCAACGAGCCGTGCGTGCCCAGGGTGACGTTGACCGCCGCCGCGTCCACTTGCGCCGCAATCTCAGGAATCAATTCGGGGACGGGCGTCAGGCGGTCGCGCGCGGCCAGGCGCAGCTCTTCTTGATCTATGCAGACGTAATCGGCGCGCGGATAGTTGGAGATCACGTTGTAGCCCAGGTTGAGGCTGTTGGCCTGCGTGTTGACGGCCAGGAAGCGCGCGGTCTGGGTCAGCAGCGCGATGGTGTCGCGATCGAGCATCCCGTGACCAAAATCGGTCACCAGCACCACGTCATAATCGGCGATGACGGCTTGCAGATGGGCGCGCAAGTCGCTCTGCAGCGCGGGCGGCAGATAGGTCTCATTCAGGTAGCAGACCTCGAACATCTTGGAGATCAGGAATGGGTCCACGAAGCGCCGCTTGACGATGGTTGGCGCATCGGGGCGCACGATGATGTGGGGGGTGATATTGGGCTTGAGATGCGAGCGCACGAAATCTTCGTAGGAATCGGGCGCGCCAAGCACGGTGACGAGGTGTACATCGTGACAGAAACCGGCGACATGGTTGGCAACGGCCAATGAGCCGCCCGCATAGGTTTCGGCGTGCAAGAAGCGCGAGGTCAGCGTGGCCGATTTCGAGGCCTTGCCCACCGCTTTGCAGTAGTGATACTCGTCAATGATGGCGTCGCCGATGACGAGGACGCGCAGTCCCTGCAGCGACTTGAGCAGGTCAATCACCTGGCTGGCGCTGTAATGCTGGCGAAAATCGCGCAGGAAGGCGTCGGCTTCCGCGGAAAAGACGTTGAAGTAGTTGTTGAGCAGCTGCGTCGAGCTAAACGTGATATCATCGGTGAAGGCCAGCCGTCCACCGACCGCTTCCACCGCGTGCTCTTCATCGTAGATTTTTCCTGTCAGGTCCTGGTCGCGCTGCGCGTACTCGCTGCCCTTGACGTAGATGTCTGGGCGCAGGAGGTTGATGGTGTTGACGGCTGTGGGCCAGTCGTTGATCGCCACGAAATCAACGCTGGCCAGCGCGGCGACCGATTCCGCGCGCAGGCGTTGATTGAAGACGGGACGTCCTGGCCCTTTGTTGACGAATTCGTCGCGGGTCAGGGTGACGATGAGCACGTCGCCCAGGCGTCGCGCCGCCTCGAAGTGGCGGAAGTGCCCGGGGTGCAACAAATCGAACACCCCGTGGCAGTGGACGATCACCTTGCCCTGTTGTTTGAGCGCGGCCACGCTTGCCGCCAGCTCGGTCAATGTCTTGATCTTGTGCTCTGTAGTCACCGCGTGTACTCACTCTCTTGGCGGGTTGTCTAGCCCAGGTAGCGGAACCACTCGCGCGTGGCGACCTGGATGGCATCGGGGGTCCACACCGGCGCCTCGCGCCAGGCGTCCATCACCGCCAGCATGGCGGCCACCCCGGCTTCGAATGACACCGCCGGGCGCCAGCCGAGCAGCCGTTGAATCTTGCTGATGTCGGCAAAGGTGCAGTCTGGCTCGCCAGGCCGTTTGGGAAGGTAGGTTACGTCGCCGCCCAGCAGCTCGACCAGGCGATTGACGCTGTAGGTGCTGCCGCTGCCGACGTTCAGCACGTCACCCACCAGATCGGAGGCGGCGGCGGCCACGCAGGCCGCGGCGACATCGGTGACGAAGGTGAAATCACGCGTCTGCGTGCCATCGCCGACCACGGTGAAGGGTTGTCCATGCAGCTTTTGCGCCAGGAAGACGCCGAAGACCGCGCCGTAAGTGCCCGAGGTGCGGGCGCGCGGGCCGTAGACATTGAAGAAGCGCAGGGAGACGGCCGGCAGGTGGTAGACCTGCGCCCAATGCAAGACCATCTGTTCGCCCAGGTTTTTGGTCAGGGCGTATGGATACTGCGGGCGGATGGGCGCCGTCTCCGGGGTCGGATAGGTATCGGGAATGCCGTAACAGGAGGAGGACGCGGCATACACAAAGCGCTTGACGCCGGCCAGGCGCGCGGCCTCCAGCACGCTGATCGTGCCATCCACGTTGGCATGGTGATAATCAAGCGGGCGCTGAATTGAAGGCACGATGTCGGCCAGCGCCGCCAGGTGAAAGACCCAATCAATCCCGGCGAACAGCGGGCGGATGGCCTCGTAGTCGGCCACATCCACCTGATTTAGCGTGAGGCGCGCGACGCCGGCCAGGTGCGCCAGGTTTTCAGGGCGCCCCGTGCTGAAGTTGTCGAGCACGGCCACCTGGTGCCCGGCGCTCAATAAACGATCCACCAGGTGACTGCCGATGAAGCCGGCGCCGCCCGTGACCAGGCAGTTCATAGAAGTTCCTCCGTGAGTGCGAAGTGCAAAACGCTCAATTTTACGCCCGCCATTCAATGCCGGTGCGCAGAACACGGTGCGGCACGCCGGCAACCAGGGTGTGCGGCGCCACCGCGCCTTTGACGAGCGAGCGTGCGCCAATGATGGCGCCTTCGCCGATCTCCGTGCCGGGCAAAATGTCCACCCCTTGCCCAACCCACACATGGCGACCGAGGCGCACCGGTGCAACACGGGTGTTGATGGGCGCGCCGTCCTGTACAATCGCATGGCCGTCGGCGTCGCGCAGCGTGACGCCCCATGAAATCAGCGCATCGTCGCCAATCTCGATCAGGTGGTGGGCAAAGAAACGGCTGGCGCCCGCCACCTGTGCGCGGCCAGCAAAACGCAGGACGCCGCCGTCTTTGACAAAGATACGACAGCCCTCGCCCAACACCACCGCGCCCGCCACTTCCAGCGTGCCATCCAGCACCTGCAGGAGGCCGCGGTCGAGGCGCCAATCGAAGCCGGCGCCGCTGCGCAGGTCAAGCGTAAGCGAAGCGCCGGGATGGATAATGATACGCCCGCGCGCGCCGATTGTCCAGCAGGTGGTGTGACGGATCTGCAGTGCGCCGGCCGGCGCGGTCACATGGGCATGTCGGGCCAGGCGCTGGCTGGCCAGGCGTGACCGCAGCAGGTTGAGCAGGCCGCCGTAGTGAACGGCCTCGCGCCTGAAGTCGCCTATGGCGCGGCGCATCATCACGCGCCGCTCGCTGGCGCGCCTGCGCGGATGCCCCAGGCGACGCCCTTGCGCCATTGTTTTTCAAACCAGGCAAAGTCGGCGCTGTGTTGGGCCTGGAACTCACGCCACACCGGCAGCAGGCGGTAGCTCTCTGGCCCAATGTCGTCGAAGATCAGGATGCCGCCCGGCGCCACCAGGCCGGCCACATTCTGCAGATCACGGCTGGCCGTTTGCACATCATGGCCGCCATCCACCAGGACGTAGTCGAAGCGCGCCTGCGGATGCCGTTGACGCCACGCCGGCACAGTCTGCGTGGAGTCGCCGCTGACGAATTCAACCAGATGATCGGGGATGGCCAGGCGTTGGAGGTTCGCACGCACCGCACGGGGCGAGCCAATCTCGCGCCAGAGGTCGAAGCAGACCGCGCTGACGCCGTCGAAGCGATGGTAGGCGCTCAGAAGCTGCACCAGGCTGCCGCCGTTGCGCGTGCCAATTTCCAGGATACGCTTGGGCTGCAGATGCAGACCGGCCCAAACGATCACCTGGTAGGTTTCGAAAAAATAGGGCTGATCGGCCAGGCGCAGCAGCTCCGTGTAGTACGGGTCTTTGCGGTTGTGCGGCGCCAGAATGCGCACGTTGTTGAGCACCATGCCCTTCAGCCCTTCCATCTCATGGATCATCGTGGTTTGGTCCCAGGTCATCACCATTTCCTCGATTTCTGTCCTATCGCTGTAATGAACGCTGCACGAAGGCCGCCGCTTCTTGCAGCGACGACCGCGTGACCGCGGCAAAGATCAGGGTGCTGGCCAGGCCGCCGCCCAACACCCCGCTCCAGAGCGGCCAGTGCAGCAGGTCGGCGCCACTGCGGCTGGCCGCCAGGGTGATCGCCATCAGCGCGCTGGCGCCGATGAGGCGACGCAGACCAAGCCAGGTATCGCCCCAGCTCAGGTCAATCTGACGGTAGAGATAGCTGATGTAGAAGGGGGCCTGCACCAGCCAGACGATCAGAAGCACCAGGGCGACGGTGGTGACATTGGCGCCGTTGCTGCCAAGCAGCAGCAGCGCGGGCACCGTCAGCGCCAGCCGGAAGAGATTGAACGCCAAGGCCGCCGGCGCCTTATTGATGGCCAGCAGGGCCGGCGAGACCAGGGTAGCCAGGGCGCGCATGAAGCTGTAGGCAGCGAAGAATTGAAACGCCGGCACGGCCGGTCGCCACTGCTCGCCAAACAGCCACGGCACCAGCGGATCGGCCAGGCCGATCAAGAGGACGTGGATGGGAAAGACGATCAAGCAGATGAACGCGGTGCTCTGCAGATAGGCGCGGCGCAGGCGCTCACGTTGACCCTGCAAACGGCTGAACGCGGGGAAGAAAACGATGCTGAGCTGGGCCACGGTCAGGTTGAACGGTTGGCGCGCGCGTTCAAAGGCGAAGTAATAATGACCAAAGACCGTGGGCGTCCAAAAGCGCGGCATAATCAGGTAGTCGCTGTTGTCGCTGAAATACTGCACCAGGTTGGAACCGAGCAGCGCCAGGCCAAAGGTGCTGATCTGCCGAATCTCCCCCCAGCGAAAGCGCAAGCCAGGCCGGTAAGCGGTCAACCAGAAGGCGCCCAGGGCCACGGCCAGGTTGCTGCCAATGCTAGGCAGGATCAAGGCCCACGCGCCATAGCCCAGCCCGGCCGCGGCGATGCCCAGCCCGGCGGAAACGATGCCGGCCAGCAGCGCGACCAGGTTGATGGCGCGGAAGCGCATCGCGCGCTGCAGCAGCGCGTTGGGCACCGTGCCGATCATGTTGATGACCAGTCCGCAGGCCAGTACGATGAGAGCCGGCTGCAGCGCGGGCTGGTGATAGAAGCGCGCCAGGAACGACGCCAGGATGCTCACGACGACGGCGGACGCGATCCCAGCGCCGCTGGTGAGCCAGAAAACTGAATCGCTGGTCAGGGCGGTCAGCTGCGGCTGTCGAATCAACGCCTGGGCAAAGCCTTGCGCGGTCAACACATTGAACAACGCCATCATCGAAAGCGCCAGCCCACCGATCGCATAATCGGCCGGCGTCAGCAGACGCGCCACGATGATGGCCGTGCCCAGGAGGATGACCTGCCGCAACAGGGTGCTGCCCACGCTCCAAACCGCGCCGCGCACGACCTGCATGCCCAGCCCAGACTCCGACAGCGGCTGACCGCTTGGGGAAGGCGGCGCAGGGAGCACGGCGTTTTCGTCCAGAACCTCCGCGTGCGCCTGCTCGCGCTCAGCGGTCATAGAAACTGCGCACCTGCTCGACCACGTAATGGCGCTGCGCCTCCGTTAGTTCAGGGTAAACCGGCAGGCTGACGATGCGGCCGGCCTGGGCCATCGTCTCTGGAAAATCGTTGGGCTGATAGCCGAGGCTGGCCGCCGCCTGCTGGACGTGAATGGGCGCCGGATAATGAATGGCCGTGCCGACGCCCTTCTCTGTCAGGAACGCGCGCAGCGCATCACGCGCCGATGCTTGCACCACGAAGGTGTGATAGACGGCGTATTCGAACGGCTGATCCAGCGGCGTTTGCACGACGTCGGCCAGCTGCTGCTGATAAAAGCGCGCATGGGCGCGGCGCGCTTCGGTCCAGGCCGGCAGCAGGTCGAGCTTGACCAGGAGCATGGCGGCCTGCAGGGTGTCCAGGCGGGAGTTGTGACTCCAGACCGCGCAGTCTTCACGTGTGCGCAGGCCAATGTTGCGCAGCACCTTGAACTGCCGCGCCAGGTCGGCGTCGTTGGTGGTGATGACGCCGCCGTCGCCGCAGGCGTTGAGCGTCTTGAGCGGATGCAGACTGAAGCAGCCGACATCGCCCAGGGAGCCGACGGGGCGGTCGTGCGTGCGCGCCAGGACCGCCTGCGCGCAATCCTCGACCACGCGCAGGTCGTGCCGCCGCGCGATCTCCAGGATGGCGTCCATATCCGCCGGTCGTCCGGTCAAATGCACCGGCAGGATGGCGCGCGTGGCCGGGGTGATGGCCGCTTCGACACGGTTGGGATCGAGGTTGTAGTCAGGGCCGACGTCCACAAAGACGGGACGGGCGCCGAGCACGCCAATGCACGACGCGGAGGCGACAAAGGAGTTGGGCGCGGTGATCACTTCGTCGCCAGGGCCAATGCCAAGCGCCTTCAGCGCCAGGATCAGGGCATCGGTGCCGGAATTGACGCCGATGGCGAAGCGCACGCCGCACAGGGCGGCGAAGCGCGCTTCGAACTGTTCGACTTCGGGGCCGAGGATGAACTGACCGTGATCGAGCACGGCCGCCACGGCGTCCAACAGCGCCGGTTTGAGCGCCTGGTGCTGCAAAGCCAGGTTGACGTAAGGAACAGTCATGGCGTTCATTGGAGATGGATTGCCTGCATCATCTTGATGTTGAAGTAGCGCGGCGCGGTCAGCGAGTCGGGCAGCTTGCCGGCGCGGAAGGCCGTAACCAGGTCGCGCACCGCTTCTTCGATCGTGTGCTGCGGCACGAAGCCCAGCTCGTGCGCAATTTTGGCCGATGAAACATGATAAGAGCGGTTGTCATCCGTCGGTACCGTTTCGATGGCGACGCGGTCCGCGCCGACGATCGTCTGCACCATCTGCGCCAGCTCGCGTACGCGGTGATTTTCAAAACCAGCGTTGAAAATCTTGCCCGCAATCTGCGCGGACGGCAGCTCGAGCAACAGCAGGTAGAGGTCCACCATGTCCTGAATGTGGATATTGGGCCGCAGCTGCTCGCCGCCGAAAACCTTGATCTTCCCGGTGTTGACCGCGTGATTGGTCAGGATGTTGACGATCACGTCGAGGCGCTGGCGCGGCGCGTAGCCGCAGACCGTCGCCGGGCGGATGATGACGGTGGTAAACGTAGGCGCCTGGTAGCGCAGCAGCACCTCTTCGCACAGGGCCTTGTACTTCGAGTAATCGGTCAGCGGTTCCAGCGACATCTCTTCGTTGACGTTCGGCTCGTCCTTGACCCCGTAGACGCTGGAGGATGAGGCGTAGATGAAGCGCTTGACGCCGGCCGCCTGGCTGATCTGCACCAGCGGCTCGAAGGCATCGAAATTGATGGATTTGCCCAACTCGGGGTTCAGCTCGAAGCTGGGGTCGTTCGAAATGCAGGCCAGGTGGATGACGGCGTCGCAGCCGGGCAAGGCCTGGCGCAGCAGCGCCTGGTCGCGCAGGTCGCCGCGCACCAGTTCCAGGTTGGGATCATCCTTGACGCCATCGAAGACCTCCTCGCCGTAGATGAACAGATCGAGCACCTTGACCCGATAGCCGCGGCTGAGCATCTGGGGGACCAGCGCGCTGCCGACATAGCCGGCGCCGCCTGTAACCAAAACAGTTTGCATGAACCAATTTCTCCTTGCGTCTTTCGCAGTCTACGAGACTGCGGAAGTTTTCAACAATTTTTTTTGATCGAACGGGCGGGCGCGCCGGCCACCACATCGCCCGCACTCACGTCGCGGATCACCACCGCGCCCGCGCCGACGATGGCGCCCGCGCCGACGCGCACATCGGGGATGAAAACCGCGCCGATGCCGACAAAGACATCTTGCTCCAGATGCACGCGGCCAGCCGTGTGCACGCCCGGCGACAGGTTGACGCCGTCGGCCAGCACACAGTCATGATCCACGGTCGCGGCCGTGTAAAGCGTGACCGCGTCGCCCAGGCGCGCGCCAGGCATGACGATGACGCCAGGGCAGATGCAGATGCCAACGCCCAGGGTCACATTCGACGCCAGGTGCGCGGTCGGGTGGATGGCGTTGATCGGCAGCAGGCCGGCTTGCCGGATCAGAGCTATCCAGGCCCGACGCTGCGCGTTGGACGCCACCGCGCCGATGGCGCCGGTCACGCCCAGGCGTTGGCTCCATTCAACGAGGCCGTCAAGGCCGCCCAGCACGGGACGCTGTCGAATGGACTGCCCCCACTTGGCCGGGTCGTCGTCCAGGAAGCCGGCCACTGCCACCCCCTGCGCGTCCAGAATGTCGAGCACCACGCTGGCGTGACCATTGGCGCGCGCGCCCAGGATGAGAACCCGCTGCTTTTCTATGCCTGAAGCGGCCATAACAACTCCTGGTAAAAATGCCTCAGCCGCGGCGCGTGAAAGGCCAGCGTCGCCGACAGGTGCACCGGATAAGGCTCCTGACGGGCGGCGGGCAGCCGGCTGCGCAGCTCATCGAGACGCTGCACGGCGATGGCGCGCCCATAGTGCCGCACCAGGCCGCGCTGGTGAAAGCCGTCATGAATGATCACCGGCAGGCCCGCCTGGATGTAATCGAACAGCTTGTTGGCGGTTGAGTAGTGTACTTTCGCGCGCGAATTTTGTCCAGTCTGGTCATGGATGCCAGGCCCAAAGATGTGCAGGGCAAAATCGTACTGGGTGAGCGCCTGCATCAGGGCCGGGTAAGGCAGCGGTTTGTGTAGATGAAAGTAAGGATTGACCTGGCTTTCGGCGATGTACGCGGCAAAGAAGGTCTCGAAGGGCGCATGGGGGTCGCGGTTGGCCGGATAGATGTGCAAATGAAAGCCGAACTCGGCCAGGCGCCGTCCAACAGCCAGATATTGCGCGTAGCCATGCGTGGCGCTGGAGAAGCGATCCTCCGGCCAGACGCCGCCGCAGTAGACGATGTGAATCTCGGCGCTGCTTGCGGGCGCGCGCGCGGTGGGCAAGTCCAGGCAGTATTCGGGAAAGTAGATCAGCGCGCGGGGCAGGCGATAGCCGAACTGGCGCTTGAGGAACTGCGGCTCCAGGCTGCGTGCGCACAGGCCCGCGGCGTGCTCAATGAGCCAGCGCTCGGCCCACAGTTCCAGGCGCCAGAAGCGCGCCGTGCGCGGCGCGTTGAACATGCCGCGCCAGACATCGTAAGGGTCGTAGATCAACGGGCAGGGCGCCAGCCAGGCTAACGGCAGAAAGAACAGATTATCGCCATGTGCAAAGAGGTGGATGGCGTCCACCGACAGCGCTTGCACCTGCTCCAGAATGTCGGTATAGTCGTGGAAGACGGCGACGTGCGCGAAGATGGCCTGCTCGGCTGGACTGGGCGCCTGGCGCGCCAGCAGGAGCGGCCGCTGGCCGGCCAGGCGCAGGGCGCGGCCGATTTTGAGCTCCCGCGCCGTGACCTGCTGCGTGACGAGGGCAATGGTCAATGGCCGCGTCAGGTCGCGGTCGCGCCGCCGACCTGACGCCAGGCGCCGCGGCAGCCAGCGGACGGTTGCCGCGGCCAGGCGTTGCCCATAACGCAAGGCGCGTGCTAGAGAAGTCATGGCTTTACGTGCGCGGAGTCGGGCGCGGCCAGCAGTGCGCTGATGCGCGCGGCCGCGTGGCCGTCGCCAAAGATGGGGGGCGGCGGCGTCGTCGGCCAGGGTCGCCGCGCCGCGGCCGCCACCTGCGCGGCGTCGCCCCAAACCAGGCGGTTCCAGCCTGCGGCCACCGTTTCCACCCACTCGGTCTCCGGGCGCAGGGTGATGCAGGGCACGGCAAAGCAGTAGGCCTCTTTCTGCACCCCGCCCGAATCGGTGACGATCAGCGCGGCCAGCTGCTCCAGCGCCAGCATGTCCAGGTAGCCGATAGGATCGAGCGCGGTGACGTTGTCCGGCAGGGTCAGGCCGCTGCGCGTCAGCGCGGCGCGGGTGCGCGGATGGACGGGGAAAATGACCGGCAGCTCCAGGCCGGCCAGGGCGGCCAGGGTCGCGGCCAGGCGGGCGGGGTCGTCGGTGTTGTAGGGGCGATGAATGGTGGCGAGGATGAAGCCGCGCGCGTGCAGGTGCAGGCGGGCCGGCAGGGGCGCATGGCGGCGCGCCAGCGCGCCGTGGGCCAAGAGCGCGTCCACCATCACATCGCCCACCAGGTGAACCCCACGCGTGATGCCCTCCGCGGCCAGCAGTTTGACGGCCGTGGGGGTGGGGCAGAACAGGAGATCGGCGCAGTGGTCGGTCAAGACGCGGTTGTGCTCTTCGGGCATCGTGCGGTTGAAGCTGCGCAGGCCGGCCTCGACGTGCGCCAGCGGGATGGACAGCTTGACCGCGGCCAGCGCGCCGGCCAGCGTGGAGTTGGTGTCGCCATAGACCAGCACCCAGGCCGGTTTCTCGGCCAGCAGCACCTCTTCGATGCGTTGCAGCATCTGGCCCGTCTGCCAGCCGTGCGCGCCGGAGCCGATGCCCAATTCGTAGGTGGGGCGGGGAATGTGCAATTCCTCGAAGAACAGATCGGACATCTCGCGGTCGTAATGCTGACCGGTGTGGATGAGGATTTCTTCGTGCGCCGCTCGCAAGGCCTGGCTGACGGGCGCGGCCTTGATGAACTGCGGCCGCGCGCCGACGATGGTGACGATTTTCAACGGCCTGACCCTGTCATACTACCTCTACGCCGGTTCGACAAATTCGTCCGCGCTGACGTCACGCACGTATTTGGCCGGCGACCCCATGACCAGCGTGGCCGGCGGTACGTGGCGGGTGACGATCGAGCCGGCGGCGACGAAGGCTTCCGCACCCACCTCGATGTTGGGCAGCAGGGTGACGTTGGCGCCGATGCGCGCGCCGCGGCGAATCGTGCAGCCGCCGCGTTCGGCGAAGCGGCGCTCGGTGCGGCCCATGTAGTTGTCGTTGGTAGTGACCACGCACGGCGCGATGAAGCAGTGATCCTCGATCGTGACCCACGCACAGAGATAGACGCCGGTTTGCAGCTTGGTGTAGTCGCCGATCGTCACCTCGTTCTCGATCGTGACGTGACTGCCGACAATGACATAACTGCCGATCTGGCAGCGGTCGCGCACGAACGCGTGGTCGCCGATCATCGTTTGTTCACCGACGGTCGTGCCGCTGTAAACGACCGCGCCCGCGCCGATGATGCTCTCGCGGCCGATCTGCAAGGGCGGCAGGTTCGGCGGGGTTTTGACCGCGCTGGTGGGCGCGGGCCGCGGCGCTCGCCCCAGGACGGCCTGATCGCCCACCCAGGCGCCATCGCCGATGACTGTGCCGGCGTGCACGACCACGTGGTGGCCCAATGTCACGCCCGCGCCGAGCGTTGCCCCGGCCTCGATGACGACGAACTCCCCCAGCTGCAGGCCGGGGCCGAGGACGGCGGTGGGGTCAATGATGGTTGTCAAGAAAAGCTCCTTTGAGTGCAGAGTGCAAAGTGCAGAGTGCAAAGTGCAAAGTGCAAAGTGCAAAGTGCAAAGTGCAAAGTGCAAGGTGGAGTGAGCATCGTCAGATGCCAAAACGATGAATGATGAACGATGAATGATGAGTCGTGGAGTGAGCATCCTCAGTGCAAAGTGCAAAGTGCAGAGTGAGCATCCTGAGATGCGAACCGTGGAGATGCGAACGGCGTGGCCGCGGAGCAGGGAGTATGGATGGGTTGGAGGGGGAACGATGCCGGTGATTTATTTGACCGATCAGGGGGCGATGGCGCGCAAGAAGGGCGAACGCCTGATTGTGGAGAAGAAGTCGGATGTGATTCTGGATATGCCCCTGATCCACGTGGAGCAACTGGTGGTGATGGGCAATGTGCAGCTGTCGGCGGCGCTGATTACGCAGCTGCTGGTGCAAGAGGTGGATGTGGCCTTTTTCTCATCCTATGGCAAGTATCGTGGGCGCTTGACCCCGCCCGCGCTCGGTTTTGCGCAGCTGCGCTATCGTCAGTATCAGGTGCTGGGCAATCCGCAGACGGCCCTGCCGATTGCCAGGCAGGCAATTCAGGCCAAGCTGGCCAATCAGCGGCGCACGTTGGGTCGTTTGGCCGCAACTGCCAGCGGCCAGACGCAACATGCGGTGCAGCGGGCCACGCAAACGATCCAGGGCATCGAAGGCCAGGTGGGCGCGGCGCGCGACCAGGACAGTTTGCGTGGCTATGAGGGCAGCGGCGCCGCGGCTTACTTTGGCGGGTTGAAGGATCTGCTGCCGCCAGGCTGGGGATTCAACGGGCGCCAGTATCACCCGCCGCCCGACGCGGTCAATGCCGCGTTGAGCTTTGGCTATGCGCTGCTGCAAAGCGCGGCGCTGGGGATGGCCAACCTGGTGGGATTCGATCCGTACCTCGGTTTCTTCCACACGATTGACTATAACCGCCCGTCGCTGGCGCTCGATCTGATGGAAGAGTTCCGCGCGGTGGTGGTGGATGCGGTGGTCGCGCCGCTGTTCTTGCAGAATCGCTTCACGGCCCAGGACTTTCGCCGCGAGTCAGGGGCAAAGCCAGGCGTCTATCTGGTGGAAAGCGGCCGCCGGCGTTTGATCGAGGCGCACGAAAAGCAGATGGCGGCGCCAACGCCCTATCCACGCAAGAAGGAGACCACCGCGCTGCGGCGCATTATCGAAGAGCAGGCGCGGCACCTGGCCAGTGTGGTGCTGGGCGAGACCGCGGTTTACCAGGGGTATGAGCAGTGAGGAATGAGGAATGATGAATGAGGAATGAGGAATGAGGAACGATGAATGATGAATGGAACGGGTGAAGTCATCATTCATCGTTCAGCGTTCAGCATTTTGTCTGGAGGTGTTTGAATGGCGAAGACGACGCAGTTTGTGCTGGTGAGTTATGATATTCCAGATGATCGGCGGCGGACGAAGGTGATGCAGACGCTGCTGGACTTTGGGCGGCGGG
>DAISHS010000039.1:13939-19527 GCA_036822415.1 Chloroflexota bacterium | reverse complement strand
TTCAAGCCGAGGCCGCCGAAAATTTCATTGACGTTGCCGTAGCGTTTGAGCAGGCCGGCGAGCAAGGCCCAAAGAGCGCCGCCCAGGGCGGCGCTGAGCGCGGCCAGGAGCAAGACGAGGGTGGGCGGCAGGCTGGGCTGCAGCCAGCGCAGGACGCCGGTGGCGAAGATGGCGCCGAGGACGACCTGGCCTTCGATGCCGATGTTCCAGAGGCCGGCGGCGAAGGTGACGAGAAGGCCGGCCGCGCAGAGGAGGACGGGCGCGGCGGCGGTGAGGACGTAGGCCAGGCGGGCGGAAGAGCCAAACGCGCCGCTGATGATGAGGCCAAAGGCGTCGAGCGGGGAGGCGCCAATGGCGAGCAGGATGAGGGCGGAAAGCGCGAGGGCGGCGAGCATGCCGCCGATGCGCAGCGACCATTCTGCCAGGCTGGTCCCTGGCCGCGAGCTTGTGTTACGCAAAGCCCTTGCCTCCTATCAATTCACCCAGCTGCTCAACGCTGGTCTGGCGGGAATCGAGCGGGCCGGCGACGCGTCCGCCGAAAAAGACGAGGAGATGATCGCTGCGATCGAGCAGCTCATCCAGGTCAGCGGAGGCGAAGACGATGGCGAGGCCGGCGCGGGTGCGTTCCTGCAAGAGACCCCAGATCATTTCGATGGACTCCATGTCGAGGCCGCGCGTGGGCTGTTCCATGAGGAGGAGGCGCAGATCGGCGGGGAGGAGGCCGAGGAGGGTGCGCTGCTGATTGCCGCCGGACAAGGCTTCGACGGGGGTGGTGGGGCGGCCCTTGATGTTGAACTGGGTAATGCGGGCGGCGGCGGTCTGACCCGCCTGCGCCCAGTTGACGAGGAAGGGCTGGCGGCGCTGGGCGAGGGCCACATGCTCGGTAACGGTCAGCCCGGCCACCAGGCCCTCGTCCAGGCGGTTGGCGGGGACGAAAGCGACGCCGGCCTGTAAGAAGTGACGATAGGGGCGATAGGTCAGCTCCTGGCCGCCGATGCGGATGTGGCCGCGGACCGGGCGCAGGAGGCCGGCGAGGGCCTGGAGGAGCAAGCGCTGGCCGCTGCCCTCCAGGCCGGCGAGGCCGATGACCTGGCCGGCGCGGAGGGTGAGGGAGAGGTCTTGGACCTGCAGGCGCCAATCGCTGACGGTCAGGCGGCTCAACTCGACGAGCGGTTGGCCCAGGGGCAGGGCTTCGCGCTTTTTGACGGTGATGACCTGGCCGAACATCATCTGCACGAGGCGCTCGGTGGGGCAGGGCATGAGGGCCTCGCCGGTCACCTTGCCGCGCGCCATCACCGTCACCTGGGTGCAGAGGGCTTCGACCTCGGCGAGCTTGTGCGAGACGAAGATGACCGTTTTGCCCTGGGCGGCCAGTTTGTGCAGGGCGGCGAAGAGTTTGGCTTTCTGCTGTGCGGAGATGGCGGTGGTCGGTTCGTCCAGGATGAGGACGCGGACGCCGAGCCAGAGCAGGCGCACGATTTCCAGCTGCTGGCGTTGTCCCATGCTGAGGCTGGCGATGCCCGCGTCAGGATCAAGGTTGAAGTCAAACTGGGCGCAGAGGTCTTGCAGGGCCTTGCGCGCGCCGGCGCGGTCAGGCAGGATATGGGGCGAGCTGCCAACGAGGAGGTTATCCAGGACGCGCAGCGCGAGGAAGTCGAGCGGGTCCTGGTGCAGCATGCCGACGCCGAGGCGCACGGCCTCGGTGGGTGAGGTCAAGGTGACCGGCCGGCCATCGAGCAAAATTTCGCCTTGATCGGCAAAGATGAAGCCGGTGAGCACCTTCATGAGGGTGCTTTTGCCCGCGCCATTTTCGCCGAGGATGCCATGAATGGTGCCCGGCTCGATGGTCAGGGTGATGCCATCGTTCGCGCGCACCGGCCCAAAGTGCTTATGGATGTTGCGGAGTTCGACTTTCACAATGGCGCCGCCTCGTCTCGAAACGTGAAGATGGAGTTCGCCTCTGAGGTTCGCCTCTGAGGATGCTCACTCCTCTGAGGATGCGAACTCCTCTGAGGATGCGAATTCCGCGGTTCGCATCTGAGGATGCGAACTCCGCGGATGCGAATTCCGCTCCGTTCTGGCCCGCCTGGGGAGATGAAGGCGGGCCAGAACGGGGCCATGGGTCTTACTTGCTCGGGCCTTCCATGCCTTCGAGCAGCTGCGGCAGGTACCAGACCTGCAGATCGGTGGCAACCTCGCCTTCCTTCAGGTAGACGGATCCGTCCTGGAAGTTGAGCGGGCCTTTGAAGAGAGCGATGGAGCCATCGGCCAGGCCTTTGATGAATTTGTCCACGTTGGCCGCGGCCTCTGCGCTCAGCCCCTTGCCCTTGATGAAGCCAACGGCGCTGCTGTCGGGGTTGTTGATGTCGGTCCAGTCAGGCGCGTTCCAATCCCAGTACTGCGCCCATTTGCCGTCCATGACCATCTGCACAGCCTTGATGTAGGAGGGGCCCCAGTTGAAATAGGGGACGCCCAGGCAGATGTCTTCCGCTTCTTTGCAAGCATCCTTGTAGTCGTAGGGCACGGTCCAGGCCTGCTTGCCAGATTTTGCGGCCTTTCCGCCTTCGACGAGCGCCTCGGTGGTGTCAATACCGGAAAGAACGACATCGTAGCCGTTGTTGTAGAAGTCATCGGCCACCTTGGTGGGGTCGAGCGTCTGGCCAGGGATGTTGAACCAGAAGCCGATCCAGGTGACCTTGAAGCTGAGGGCTTTGGCATCCTTCTTGGCAACTTCGGTCCAGCAGTAGCGCGCGCCCAGGTAAACCGAGGCGGCCAGGCGCCGGGTCTCATCGTTGATCAGGGGGCCAAGATAGCCGATCTTGCCGGTCTGCGTGGTGAGGGCGGCGGCGCAGCCGGCGATCATCTTGCCGTACTCCATGCGGCCCATGAAATTGCTCAGGTTGCTGGGCGCCTTGAAGTCTTTGCCATCCTTCCAGGCGTGATCGCCGGAGACGTTGATGATGGGCAGGTCGGGATGCTTGGTGGCGGCTTCGAGGGTGCCATCCTTGAAGTCGTCCGAGGTGGTAAAGACGATCTTGACGCCCTGGCCCACCAGGTCATCCACAAGCTGGGGGACGGTGACGCCAGGTTTGGCGCCAGGGTTGACGTTGTCTACGTAGATCATCTTGGCGCCGGGAATCTTGGACTCGACATACTTACCGGCCTGATAGTGGGCCTCGCTCCAACCATGATCGTTGTAAGGGCCGACGAGAATCAGCCCGAACTTGAACTCGGTTGCGGCCGGCGCTTGCGTTGGCTGAGCGGCGGCTGTGGGCTGGGCCGGGGCTGGGGTGGCAGCCGGCGAACAGGCGCTCAGAACGAGCGCCAGGATCAAGGCGAGGGCCATCAAATTCCAAAAACGTTTGGCAAACATACAGTCTCCTCCTCACTGCGATGAATGGCGCCTTTGGGCGCCGTGGAACGGGGTAACTAACCAGGCTTCTGCGGGCAGGGAACAAGAACGACGGGCGCCTGGAAAGATCAAGCGACAAAAAGATTATAACATAGGTGAAACGATTATCAAACTGCTGCCGAAGTGAGGAGAAGCGGCGCTGTCCATGAATGATGAACGATGAATGATGAACGATGAATGATGAATAATGAACGATGGCTGTGTGAAGTGAGAGAAGCGGCGCTGCCCACGAATCGAAAACCGGCGCTTGACTGCGTGCGGTGAAAGTACGGCGCGCAGCGGATGAGGATGGGGGCGAAATAGGTTACGACATGTTATGATAGACATGTTATCATGTTATGATAGACATGTTATCATGTTATGATGGACATGTTATAATGAAAGAAAATCAGGGGGCGAGGATCTCATGAACAAACAAGAACGCCTGGCCGTTGCCCGCGGCGCGGCCGTGGCCGATTTGGTTTTACGCCGGGCGCGGCTGGTCAACGTGTTCTCTGGCGCCATCGAGGAGACCGACCTTGTGATTGCCGGCGACCAGGTCGTAGGCTTTGGCGAGGGCTACGAGGCGCGCGTGGTGCATGACCTGGACGGCGCCTTCGTGGCCCCCGGCCTGCTGGACGCCCACGTCCACATCGAAAGCTCGCTCTGCACCGCGCCGCAGTTCGCCCGCGCGGTCGTGCCCCATGGCACCACCACGGTCATCACCGATCCGCATGAGATGGCGAATGTCCTGGGGCTGGACGGCATCCGCTTCATGCTGGAGACGGCCAAATATGGCCCTCTGACTATTTATGTCAACGTGCCGTCGTGCGTGCCGGCGACGGGCATGGAAACGACCGGCGCCCGCCTGGAGGCCGAAGATATTGCGGATCTGCGTCACAATCCCTGGGTGCTGGGTCTGGCGGAAGTCATGAACTACCCGGGGGTGATCAACGGCGAGGAAGGGGTTCTGGCGAAGCTGCACGCGTTTCGGGGCCGGCCGGTGGACGGCCATGCGCCGGGGGTGAGGGGGCGGGAGCTCAACGCCTATATCAGCGCGGGTATCGGCTCCGATCACGAGTGCACCACCACGGAGGAGGCCCTGGAGAAACTGCGCCGCGGCATGGTCATTTTCATCCGCGAGGCAACCAACGCCCACAACTTGGAGGCGCTGCTGCCGCTGATCACCCCGGCGACCAGCCGCCGCCTCTGCTTTTGCACGGATGACCGCCAGCCGGCTGATTTGCTTGATCTGGGCGGCATTGACGCCATGGTGCGGACGGCTCTGCAGGCTGGGGTTCCGCCCGTCACCGCCATTCAAATGGCCACGCTCAACACGAGTGAATGGTTTGGGCTGCATGACCGCGGCGCCGTAGCGCCAGGGCGCGTGGCCGATCTGATCGTCTTCGAGTCGTTGACCGATTTCAAGGTCAAGCGCGTTTACCGCGCGGGCCAGGTAGCGGCGGAAGATGGGCGCTTGCTGCCGTGGCCGGGCCGGGCGATGCAGCGCCAGCCGCAGGTGCGCAGCTCGATGAATGTTGAGTGGGAGACGCTGGACTTTGCCATTCCGGCGGCCGGCCGTGCGGTGCGGGTGATTGGCGCGATCGAAAATCAGCTGGTGACGGAGCACCTGATCGAGCCGGCCACGCTGCGCGACGGGCTGGCTGTGGCCGATCCGGCGCGTGATCTGCTCAAGATGGCGGTGGTGGAGCGGCATCAGCACAGCGGGCATGTGGGCAAAGGCTTCATCAAGCGTTTTGGCTTGACGCGCGGCGCGCTGGCGGGTACGATTGCGCACGATCATCACAACCTGGTGGTGATTGGCGCCGATGACCCCAGCATGATGACGGCCGCGCGCGCGGTCGGCGCCATGCAGGGCGGCCTGGTGGTTGCTGAAGGGGAGCGGGTGCTGGCGCAGCTGCCGCTGCCGGTGGCCGGGCTGATGTCGAACCAGCCGATCGAAACGGTGCGCCGCGGCTACGACGACCTGCTGTCCGCGGCGCAAGCGCTGGGCGCCGCCATGCACGACCCGTTCATGGCGATGAGCTTTGCGGCCCTGGAGGTCATTCCGCACCTCAAATTGACCGATTTGGGGTTGGTGGATGTGGATCAGTTCGCCCTGGCGCCGTTATGGGTCGAATGAGCGGAGCTCGCATCCTCAGAATTTTGCCACGAATGACACGAATGACACGAATTT
>DAISHS010000039.1:0-13839 GCA_036822415.1 Chloroflexota bacterium | reverse complement strand
AGCGGAGCTCGCATCCTCAGAATTTTGCCACGAATGACACGAATGACACGAATTTTTTGTAATCATTCAGCGAAGCTCGCATCTGAGGATGCGAGCTCCACCTACCCTGACCAACCCCACGCCGCGGCCACCCTCTGAATGTCAACGATGGTGACCTGACCATCGTCATCGGTATCATAAACGCGGCTGTAATTCCATTGACCCTGGCTGGCGGGCCAGTGACTGGCCATCATCGTGATATCGAGCGCGGTCACGGCGGCGTCGCAGTTCAAATCCGCCCAATAGCAATCGGTGCGCACGGCGGCCATATGGGCGAACGTAGCCAGAGAAGCCTTGGTCATATTGCTCAAAAAAGTCTGGTTGTAGTAGGCCACGCGGTCATTCGAGGTATGGTAGTAGGCGTTGAAATCGCTGGCGATGCCGGGATCGGAGCGGTAGTTCTCGATCACCAGAAAAGCCGGAATGCCCACAGCCCAAAATGAGGCGTGATCGCTGGCGCTGCTGCCGTTGCTGTAGATGGCCGGGACCAGGTTGATGCTGTAGGCGCTGACGACATCGGCGTAGAGCTGAGCCAGCGTCATACTGCCGGCAAGACTGCTGTTCGCGTGTAAATCCATGTTCGGCGCGCCCACGTTATCCCACGCGATCATGTCCATGTTCAACACCCCACGCACATCCTCGCTCTGCACCAGCTGAGCATAGGCCGCGCTGCCGTAAAGCCCCTGCTCCTCACCCGTGAATAGCACAAAGCGCAGCGTAGCGTCGAAATGATAGGGCGTCAGAATTTCGGCCGCGTGCAAGACAGCGATGGAGCCGCTGCCGTTATCGTCTGCGCCAGGCGCCAAACCGGAGCTTGGCATATCGTCCAGGTGCGCGCAGAGGATGACGATGCCCGCCCCCGGATTCAGCCCCGGCTTTTCGGCGATCACGTTGGGCGGCCGATTGACATTCCAGGTCTGCGTGCTGACGGTCAGGCCCAGGCGCTGCAGGCGTTCGCTCATATAGTTGACCGCCTGCGTGACCGGCGCGCCGCTGACCGAGTAGCGCGAGGTGATGGTGTAGGGCTGGCCGTTGATCAGCGCCGCTGTTTGCCCGCTCAACTCATTGGCGGAGGTCAGCAGGCGCGGCAGGTTGACCTGATCTATCATTTCCTGCACGAGCGGCAGCGGCGTGACGACGGCCGGCAGCGGGGCCAGCGCCCGCGGCTGTAGATGGATGACCGTGTCTAACGGCCAGGCATCGTGACTGACTTGAACTTCAGCGCCAGCCGCCAGCCGCCACAGCGCCCGGCTTTCGTCAGCGTACAGCAACTGACCGCCGGCGAACAGGTCGGCCGATCGCTCAGGGCCGGTCTTATCCTGCATGACGTAACGCGCCGTATCCGCGCGGCGGTCCAGAACCTCGCTGACAAAACCATGCGCGGCCAACCAGGTCAGTCCGGCTTCGTCGCTGCGAGCCAGAATATATGGCTGCGGCAGGGATTCACGCGCCAGCGCCAGGAGCGGCGCCTGCGCCAGCTGCGCCGCGTCAGCCTCAGGCGCCGCCAGCCAAATGCGCACCAGCAGCTCTCCAGAGGAGGACGCGGCCAGCCCCGTGAGGGGAGGCGGCGCGCAAACGGCCAGGAGAACAACCACCAGCAACCAGCGAATCAAGTGTCGTTTTGGAGACATGGGATGACCTCAAGAGACTTGTCGTCAAAGGGGCACGTGTTCTGTAAAGCAGTATATCCCATTCTCGGTCATTTGTCATCTTACCCCTGGCACCCCCTGGCCAGTCAATCCCCTGGCAGCGCAAGATGACAAGGAGCCAGGACTATGTTAAAATTATCACATACGGTCATCGCCAGGCAGCGTTTGACCAAGTTCACCGCGAACGCGGCTCCTGCCGCCTCGCCGCAGGCGGGCCAGCCAGGAAACAGCTCCCGCGTCCTGGGCAGGGACAGGAACGGCGCTGGAATAAAGGACAACGATGTCAACGGAACCTATCACCATCATTGATGCCTGGGCGCAGCCCGCGTCACGGCAGGGCTTCCGACATGTGCCGGAAATCTTACGCCTGTTTACGCAATCGGGCGCCAACCGTTTTCTGGAAACGGGCCTAACCCCCGAAGAAACGGTGGCCCTGATGGATCAAGCCCACATTCAGACCGTCATGCTGTCGGCCTGGTGTCGTCCCGGCGCCGAAGGGGGCGTTTGGGTGTTCAGCAATGACGAGGTCGCAGCCATGGTTCGGCAATTCCCCGGCCGCTTCATCGGCGTGGCCGCCGTCAACCTGGAGCGCCCTGTGCAGGCTGTACACGAGCTGGAGCGGGCGGTCAAAGAACTGGGCTTCAAGGCCTTACGCGTGATCCCCTGGCTGTGGAATCGCCCGCCCAATGACAAGCTGTACTATCCTCTTTATGTCAAATGCATCGAGCTTGACATCCCATTCTGCACGCAGGTAGGCCACACCGGCCCCCTGCTGCCCTCTGAACCGGGGCGCCCGATTCCCTACCTGGATGAAGTAGCCCTGACTTTTCCCGAATTGCGCATCGTCGGCGGACACATTGGCTATCCCTGGACCGATGAAATGATCAGCCTGGCCTGGAAACATCCCAACGTCTACATTGACACATCGGCTCATCTGCCGCGCTACTACCCGCCCGCGTTGCTGCAATTTTTGCGCACCTATGGCAAAGACAAGGTCTTGTTTGCCAGCAATTTCCCCCAGCTGCTCTTCGAAACCTGTACGCAGCAAGCCCTGGCGCTCGATCTACCGGCGGATGTCCGCAGCCGGTTTATGCACGACAACGCGCAACGGGTGTTCAAGCTCGACTTGTGAGCAATCTAAATGTCGGAGGAAGCAATCGTGAAGATTGAAAAGAGGCATGGCGTCCCGCAAATGACGCTGGAACATTATGAGACAGACTTCGCCGATCGGCATCTGCTGCATGGCGTGGTTGCCAAATGGGCGCGTACCAAGCCCAATGCCCTGGCGATCATCAATGCCGACACCAAGCAGGAAATTACCTGGGAGCAGTTCGACAAAACTACCACGGCCCTCGCGCTCAAACTCCTCGAGATGGGTTTCAAGAAAGGAGACTTTTTTGCCACTTCCCTGCCGCTCCTGACCGAACATGTTTTTCTGGAGTACGCTTGCTTCAAGATCGGCGTGATCCATGCGCCGTTGGACCTGCGCTTGAAAGGGCCGGAGGTGATTCGCAGCCTCAGCCTGATCAAAGCTAAGGGCTACGCGTTCCTGGGGCAGACGCCCCTGGCCGACTTTCGCGAGCTGGGCAAAGCCGTGATGGCCTATTGCCCCTTCGTCGAGCATTTCATCCAGTTCTCCGCGCCCGCTGAAACGATCACCGGCGCGAAGTCGGCCTTTGTCCTGGCGGCGGAAGCGCAGGCCCTGGCCCAGGCGGCGCTGCAAGATCCAGCCAACGCGCCGATTCTGCGCGCGTTCGGCGCGGCCACGGCCGCCGTGGCTGAAACCGATGGCGCGCAGGTTATTTTCACCACCGGCTCCACCGGCTATCCGAAACCAGCCCTACTCTCGCATCGCAACATCACTTGCCAGAACATGTGCCTGGGCTATGGCTTCGACATGGACGGCCATGCCCGCATGCTCGTCAATCTGCCGCCGTCGCATGTGGGCGGGCAGGCCGAACAGCTGATGACCATTCTCTGGCTGGGCGGCACGGCCGTCATTTTGCATGTCTTCGACCCGGTCAAGTCTTTGCAGGCCATCCAGGATTACAAGGTCACGGCGCTTGGTCAGATTCCGGCCCTGTTCAACCTGGAGTGGCGGCTGCCCAATTATGACCAATACGATCTGTCCAGCCTGGAATTTGCCCTTTACGGCGGTCAGCAGGTGCCGCGCTCGTTCCTGGAGCGGCTCAAGGCCATGGCCCCGAAGTTCGGCACCGGCCTGGGCCTGACCGAAACAGGCGGCTTTGTCACCTACTCGCCCATGAACGGAACGGTGGGCGACATTCTGGCCAGCGTCGGTTTTGACATGCCGGTCTATCCGCTTTCCATTCGTCAACCGATGCAGGCGGATGGCGCGGCCGGCGCAACGGTACCCGATGGGGAGATTGGGGACATCTGTTTTGCCGGCCCGCAAACGTTCCTGGGTTATGTCAATAACCCGGAGGCCACCGCGCGCGCCCTCTCCAGCGATGGCGTCATCTACACGGGCGACATCGGCTACAAGGACGAGGCCGGTCTGCACTTTACGGCCCGCACGCGCTGGGTCATCAAGCCCAAAGGCTATCAGGTCTACCCTGCGCAAGTGGAAGACTACCTGTGCGAATTACGCGAGAAGGTGGCGACATGCGCGGTGGTCGGCGTCGAGCACGATGTGTTCATAGAGGCGATCGTGGCCTTTGTGGAGAAGAAACCAGGCGTGGAACTGACCAGCGCCGAGCTTGAAACGCACGCGGTGGGCCTGGCCGCCTACATGCGGCCGCTGCACTATGTGATTTTGGAGCCTGGACAATTGCCGCTCAACCGTGTAGCCAAAACTGATTACGTGACGCTGTCCGCGCAGGCCCAAGAGGCCGTCAGCGCGCTGCGCGCCCAGGGCGGTTGGGATCGCTAACCACGGCCGGCCGCAGAGCCGCCAACCCGGTGAACGAACCGGATTTTCGTCCGCGTACGAAAATCCGGTTTTTGTTGCGCGGACGCGGCCATCATGGCCCCGGCGGGCAGGTTTCTTGCCAGCGCCCGGCGACAACTGCCAGATCGGTGGTATCCACCACCAGGTTGCCGTCCAGATCGTAACGTGCATCCCAGCCCGGCTCTTGCGGCGTTTCGCCCCAGTGCGCAGCCGCCTGGGCCACGTCAATCACCGTCACAGCGCCGCTGCCGTCGAAGTCGAGCGCGGCGCAGGTGGGCGGCGGCAGCAGCTCTTGACTGCGACAGCCATCCGTGGCGCAAACGTGCAGCCCATGCAACCAGGCTGATAACTGAGCCAGACGCGCAGGATCCGCGCTGGCGGCCTGGTTTTCCAGCTCGTATGGATCGTTCGACAGGTCGTAAAGCTCACGTTCGCCATCTGCGTACTCGATGTATTTCAGATCCAGCGTGCGCAGCCCGGTGTAGAACAGCGGAACATCCTCGAAACGGGGCGCGTCGAACGGATCGGGCGGCTCGCCCAGCGGATCGCGCAGCTGCTGATGATCGCCCACGTACTGCTCGAACAGGGCGGCCTGTCGCCAGGTCGCCGGCGCGGGCAAGCTGGGGCGCAACCACGGGAGCAGGGAACGCCCATCCATGTACGCCGGTATCTCGATCCCAGCAATCTCCGCCAGGGTCGGGGCCAGGTCCACCATGCTCGCCAGCACAGGCAGCGTTTGGCTGATCGGCGCTTCGGGGCCGCGCACGAACAAGGGCACGTGGACATCCTCTTCATAGCCCATGTACTTACCAGGCGCCAGGCGGTGCTCGCCCATATGAAAGCCGTTGTCGCTGGTGAAAAAGATGAACGTATTGGTCAATTGGCCGCTCGCTTCCAGGGTTTGGACAAAACCGGCAATCGTTTCATCCACCGCCTGCATAGATTGCAGCCACAACCGATACTGGTCGTCAATTTGCGTGATTTCCTGCGCGCTGAGCAGGGGCAAATTCTGAATACCGAGCGGCTTGTCGCTGACGTCGGCTTCGTTGAACGACGGCAGGCGCGGCGCCAGCGTATCGGTGAAAAGGGTGCTGTGGCGCGGCGCCGGCGTTGATGGCGTGTGCGGTGAGAATGACGCGAAGTAGACAAAGAATGGATCGCCGCTGGCGAGCGTCCTCGTTATGAAGCTCTGCGCCTGATTTGTCAGCACATCTTGCAGGTAATCCTGCGGCTGATTGCCATACGCCACCAATGTTCCATTTTGATTCAGCGTATAGTTGAACTGATTGTAGCCGGGCGCGGTGGGGGACGGCGCGTACCACTCGTTCCATCCTGGGGGGATGTAATTGGAAGGGCTGGAGTACGGATAGCGGTTGAGGTATTTACCGAAGAGCGCCGTATGATAACCCGCGCCTTGCAGGCGCGTGGCAATCGTATCGTTTTCCAGGCCCAAATCACGGAAAGCCTCGAAGCCCCCGGTCGGCGGCGGTCCGTTGGTGTAAACCTGATGGTTGTGGACGTACTGGCCGCGCAGCAACGAGGCGCGTGAGGGGCAGCAGAGCGACACGTTGACAAAAAAATTGCTAAAGGTCACACCCTGGTCGGCCAGCAGCGCCTGCAGGTGCGGCATGGTGGTCACGGTGTCGAGATCAAGATCAAGGTCGTCGGCCAGGATCAGAATGATATTGGGCGGCGGAGAGGGCTGCACGGCAGCCTTCGCCGCGGCGGCCGGAACCAGGTTCTCCACCATCGGCGCTGGCCTCACGCTGCCTGTCGCCAAGGCGTTTTCGTAGAAAATCGCCAGGGCGTTTTCGCAGAAAATCGCCAGGATCAGCATGAACAGAGAAAACAGGTTGGTCATCAAAAGCCCTCCAGCAAACGAACGCAACGGGTCAGGCGGATCATCCATTCATTATAACTTGCCCTCTGACGGGAAAATGTAATCTTTACTTTGCTTCCCCTGGGCGCGTTGGCAGAACGGGGTGGACGTGCTACAATAGGCGCCATCTCTCTGCTGAGGTTCGACACGTGCCACCGCTGCCCAAACTCTGGAAGATCGCTGAGCCGGCCCCGCCAGCTTTCCTGGCGCAGGTGTCCCATCTGCATCGCATCCTGGCCCAGGTTCTGTACAACCGCGGCCTGCGCGACCCCGCTATGATCGAATCCTTCCTGCAAGGCTCAACCCTGGTCAAAAATCCTTATACGCTGAAGGGGCTGCCCGAAGCGGTGACGCGCATCCGCCGCGCCCTGCGCCAGGACGAGCGCATCGCGGTCTACGGCGACTTCGACGCGGACGGCGTCACCTCCACCACCCTGCTGGTGCAGGCGCTGCGCGCGTGCGGCGGGCAAGTGGAGCCGTACATCCCGCACCGGGTGGATGAAGGCTACGGGTTGAATAACCGGGCGCTGACGTTTCTGCGCCAACAGGGCTTTGCCCTCGTTATCACGGTGGACTGCGGCATCCGTTCGCTGGCGGAGGCGGAGCATGCCCGCACGTTGGGCCTCGATCTGATCATCACCGATCACCATCACGTCGGCGCTGAGCTGCCCAACGCGCTGGCAGTCATCAATCCCCGCCAGACCGGCTGCCGCTACGGTTTCAGCGGACTGGCCGGCGTCGGCGTCGCCTACCGTGTGGCGCAGGGTATTTTGCGCGCGGTCAGCGCCAATCAACCACGCGGCGCCCAGGCCGCCGGGCTGGATGAAGCGGAGCTGCTCGACCTGGTGGCGCTTGGCACGGTGGCCGACATCGTGCCGTTGCTGCAAGAAAATCGGGAGCTGGTGCGCCAGGGCTTAGCGCGCCTCAACCGCACCACGCGCGTGGGGCTGCAAGCGCTGATGCAGCAGGCCGGCGTCACCCCCGGTCAGGCTGACGCCACCGCCATCGGTTTTCGCCTGGCCCCGCGCCTCAATGCGGCCGGCCGGCTGGAATCGGCCATGCTGGCTTATCGTCTGCTCTCCAGCCAGGATCAAACGGAGGCGGCCGAGCTGGCCGCGCAGCTGGGCCGTCTGAACACGCAACGCCAGGAGCTGACCGAACAGACGGTGCAGCGCGCGCGGCGGCAAATCGAAGCCAACCCTGGCAATGGGCTGCTGCTGCTGGCCGAAGGCGATGATTTTCTGCACGGCGTCGTCGGGCTGGCCGCCGGCAAATTGACCGAGGAATTCTATCGCCCCACCATCGTCATCGAACGCGGGCCTGACTTCAGCCACGGCTCCGCGCGCAGCATCCCCACCTTTCACATCACCAAGGCCCTCGACCAGGTCGCGCACTTGCTCGAACGCCACGGCGGGCATGAGGCCGCGGCCGGCTTCAAGATTCGCAGCGACCGCCTGCCCCAGTTCCGCGCAGAAATTCAGGCCGTGGCCGCGGCCGAGCTGGCGCAGCAGACGCTGCAACCAACGTTGGAGATTGACGCGCTCGTGCGCCTGAGCGACCTTGACTTTGGCCTGCTCGGCGTCTTGCAGCAGCTGGAGCCTTGCGGTCAGGAGAACCGGCCGCCAGTCTTGCTGGCGCGTGACTGCAAAGTGCTGGAGGCGCGCACGGTCGGCGGCGAAGGCGCGCATCTCAAACTGACGCTCTCCGATGGCGGGCCGCCGCGTGAGGCCATTGCCTTCCGGCAGGGCCATTGGCTCAGCCGTGTGCGCCAGCGCATGGACGTGGTTTTTGCGCTCGAGGCCAATGAGTACAACGGCAACCGCCGCCTGCAGCTGAACGTGCATGATCTCAAACTCTCGGAAGGCGTGCTCGACGCCTATCAACCGACGCTCATGCACAGCGAGGGTTAAAAAGATGCTGCGCCGACGCCTTTCTTCGCAAGCGGCTCGCTACATAGACATCGAAAACGACACCCAGTTCAGCGACGCCTGGGTTATCCTCGGCGTCCTGTTGATGTTCTTTGGGCTTGTGCTGCAAAATGTCTTCTTGAGCGCCGTCGCCGTGGCCCTCCTGGTCGTGGCCGCGACGAGCTGGCTGTGGAACGCGCTCAGCCTCTTTGGTCTGCACTACGAACGACATTTGAGCGAAATTCGCGCTTTTCGCGGCGAAACGATCAACCTGGCGCTGACGGTGCGCAATCAAAAGCTCCTGCCCTTGACCTGGCTGAGCATCGTGGATCGTTTCCCCGCGGAGCTGCCGGTCAACGCCAGTAAGGTGATGGTCAACGCCACCACCAACCTGGGCGAATTTCATTCCTTCTGGATGCCGGGCGCGCTGCAGCGGTTGCAGCGCTCGTTTCAGATCGAGTGCAGCGAACGCGGCTTCTACACGTTTGGCCCCGCGGTCGTCAGCACCGGCGACGGCTTCGGCCTCTTCAGCCGCCGCGCCACCCTGATGGAACGCCAACGCCTGATTGTCTATCCGCACCTCTATCGCGCGGTGGACTTGCAGCTGCCGCGCAAGAACCCGTTCGGCGCGCAGGGCGCGCGCGGCCATTTGTTCGAGGATCCTCTGCGCACGGTGGGCATTCGCGCCTGGCAGCCGGCCGATTCTATGCACCATGTCCATTGGAAGGCCACCGCGCGTCAACAGCAGCTGCTCAGCCGCGCCTTTGAACCGAGCGCCGAAGCGCAGGTGCTCATTTTTCTCAACGTGGCGACGCTGGTGCGCCATTGGCATGGCTACATTCCAGAGCTCCTGGAACGCACGGTCAGCGTGGCCGGCAGCCTGGCCGCGCTGACCGCGGAGCAGCGCCTGCCCGTGGGGTTGATTGCCAACGGCGCGCTGCCCAACAGCGACCAGCCGATCCGCCTGTTGCCCGGCCGCAGCCCCGATCAACTGATGCACATCCTGGAACTGTTAGCCGCGGTGACCAATTTTGCCACCGGCCCCATCGAGGACATTCTGCTGCATGAGGCGCCGCGCACGCCGTGGGGCGCCACCCTGGTCGTGGTGACCGCCCTTGCCCACGAGGCCTTGCTCACCGCCCTACTCGACCTGGCCGGCGCGGGACGCCGCGTCGTCCTTTTCACCCTGGCCGAAGAACCGCCAACTGCCCTCCTGCCTGGCGTCAGGGTCTATCACCTGCCGCACCTGGTAAACGACCTGCTGACGCCAACACTGATCCAGGATTCGACGCGAAACTAAGCATGTTGCTCAACAATCGCCGACACCGCTTGATTTTTATCTGCCTGGCCGGCATGGAGATGGCCTGGCTGACGCCGCTGCTGCTGCTCTTTTTGTATGCGCGGCGCCTCTGGCGCGCGGACGCGGTCTTGCCGGTTCCCCATCCCCTGGCGCTCTTTGCGGTGCTCTGGGCCAGCCTTTTACTGCTCATGCTGGCGCTCGATCTCCTGCAGCGCCGCGACCTGGAATCGCCGCAGTTCGAGCTGAGCGTGCTGGGCTTGCTCCTGTTGACATCCCTGCTGACAATCCGCTTTGGCCTCTACAGCGGCGCGGCGCTGACCGACGCCGCCTGGCTGCGTAACACGGCCGATGCCATCTTCAACTTTCAGCGCGGCTTGCGACCAGAGTTGATCTTCTTCCTCGTCATGCTCTTTCTGTGGCAACGCGCGGCCAGCGCGTCCAATCGTGATCTCAGTTTTTTCAGTGTTGGGGTTGCCTTCCGCCTGGGAATTCTGCTCCTCCTGGTCGGCGGCGGCCTCCTGGTGCGCGTCGTATCGCCAGCGCTGGCAGCCGTGCAGTTCCTCTGGCTCTACTTTTTCCTCGGCCTGATCGCGGTGGCGCTGACGCGCATTGACCAGCACGCCGTGCGCGGTTATGACAGCGCCGGCTTGATGCTGCCCGGCGGGCGCATGCTGCAGCTCCTGGCAATGATCAGTGTGACCCTGGGCGTCACGGCGCTGCTGGCCGCCTGGGTGACGCCGCAGGGGCTGCTGGCCCTGATCCAGTGGCTGGCGCCGCTGTGGAGATTCCTGGGCAATATCCTTTCTGCCGTGCTCAATTTCATCTTCGCGCTCGTGGCGCCGATCCTGGAATGGGCGCTGCAGCTGCTGGTGCATTTCTTTCGTGATTCATCGCTGCTCACCAGTCTGGACTCGATTTTGCAGAACATGCGCACAACGCCGCTCGATACTCAGGTGACGACGACGCCGACCGCTGACCCCATTCCACCCTGGGTTTGGGTCGCGGGCCGTTACGCGCTGGTGCTGGTGGTGCTGGCCGTGATGATTGCCTTTGTCCTGCTGGTTCTGGGACGTGTGCGCCGCGCGCGCGCCGCCGATCAAAACGAAGACATCATGCACGAGCCGCTGACGTTGGGCGGCGGCGTCCTGCGCCGCGGCTGGCGGCGGCTGCGCCGCCTGGCCCGCCTGGTGCGCCGCTACGGCCTGGGCAACCAGCTCCTGGCCGCCATCTCCGTGCAGAACCTTTACGCCAACGTCACCCGCCTGGCGCGACGACGCGGGTTTGCGCGCCCCCCGGCCGTGTCCCCAGACGAGTACCTGCCCATCCTCAACCGGGCCTTCCCTGACCAGGACACGGCGCTGCAGCGCCTGACCCTGGCCTACATGCGCGTTCACTACGGCGATCATCCCGTGAGCGAGAACGAGCTGGCGCAGCTGCGCGCGGACTTCCACGCCCTGCAGGCGACCCCGTCTCCCGCCGCGCAGGCGCCCGGCACGTAGACCGGGCTGGCAGATCGAGGAGCGGCAACAGGCCGACGCTCGTTTTACATCGCATGAAAGAGAAGGACAAGGCATGGCTGCTCGACGCGAAGCGCTTGCTGACCGAGGTCACGCCTGGGGCGCTGACGCATCGCCTATCGTAGAGGCGCAGGTTGCATCTGGCCTGCCCCACCTGCTCCCGCCTCTGCTGCGCCGCCTGGACGGCGCAGAGGTGCACGCGCCGCAATCCTGGCGCGGCTGGCGCATAACGCCGATCGCGGGCGGCGCCAACAACCTGCTCTATCGGGCGACGGGGGATGCGGGCGATTACGCGGTCAAGTTCACCCTGCGCGACGACCGCGACCGCGCCGGCCGCGAGTTCGCCGCGTTGCGCGCCCTGCAGCAGGCTGGTTTGGACATTGCGCCGCAGCCGGTGTGGCTTGACCGACAGCGCTACCGCCAGCCGGTCGTGGTGCAGACCTGGCTGGCGGGCGAGGCGCTGGCCGGCCCGCCGCAGACCGACGCCGAGTGGACGGCCCTGCGCGAACACTACGTGACCGTTCATTCGCTGACGCCGCCGCGCACGACGGTCGCCCTGGTCAACGGTTATGTCAATGTCAGCAGCGGCGAGGCCGGCAAGGCCCTGGTGTCCAGCCACGCGCGGCGGCTGCCGCCCGCGGCCCGGCCCGCGACGCTGCACAGGGTGCTGGCCTGGATCGAGGCATGGACGCCGCCCACGTGGCCGGCGCCGCCACGCACGCTAGTGCGCGTGGATAGCAACTGGCGCAATTTCATCCGCCGCGGCGATGCGCTCGCCTCCGTTGACTGGGAATACAGCGGCTGGGGCGATCCTGCCTTCGAGCTGGCCGAGCTGACGCTGCACCCCGCCTACCAGGATGTGCCTTCTGCCCGCTGGGATCGGCTCGTGCAGGATTACGCCGGCCGCGGCCAGGACGCGACCCTGACCCTGCGCGTGGAGACCTACAGGATCATCATGCTCGCCTGGTGGCTGGTGCGCTGGGCGCGCTATCGCTACGAAACGCCGCGCGGCATGGACGCACGCCTGGTCAGCCGACCGCCCGGCTGGCTCGAAGAGGTCGAGCAGCAGTACGCTCGTTACCTGGCGTGGGCAGAGCAGCGCCTGTGAGGAGGACATATGGCCTGGCCTGACATGACCGCAAACAACCGCCGGCTGTGGGATGAGCTGGCCGCGCGCGCCGCCGCCGAGCTGCCGGCGTTGAACGTGGACGAACCGGCTGGCCTGACCGCCCTGGAACTGATGGAGGTCGGCGCTGTGGCCGGCAAGCGCCTGCTGCATTTGCAATGCCACCTGGGCCTGGGCGCGCTGAGTTGGGCGCGGCTGGGCGCGCAGGTCACCGGCGTTGATTTTTCCACCACGGCCATCAAGACCGCGCAGCGTCTGAGCCGCGAGCTGAGCCTGCCAGCCGTCTTCCTGGCCGCCGACCTCTATGACCTGCCGGGGCTTTTACCTGGCGCGTTCGACATCGTCTTCAGCTCCTTTGGCGTCCTCAGCTGGCTGCCTGATCTGACCGCGTGGGCCGAAATCGTCGCCGCCTACCTTAGCCCGGGCGGATTCTTCTACCTGGCCGAATTCCATCCCCTGGCGCGCGTGTTTCGCGAGGATGCGCAGCGCGTCAAAGACCTGCGCCTGGCCTACTCCTATTTCACCACGCCAGAGCCGCTGACCTGGGAGATTGCCAGCCCGGCCAATCAACGCGCCCTGACCACGACGCACAGCTTCGAATGGAATCACAGCCTGGGTGAGATCGTCAGCGCGCTGGCGCGTGCGGGGCTGCGCCTGGAATTCCTGCACGAATTCCCCTTCTGCAGCGAGCCGCTGCTCCCCTGCCTGGTGCAAGGCCCGGACAACTGGTGGCGTCTGCCTGACCATGACGGCAGCCTGCCGCTGATGTTCTCGCTCAAGGCGCGGCGCTGAGGTCGGCAAGGCGCTTTTGGGCCTGGCGCGCGGCTGTCGCCGTTCAGATGAACAAATTGTCATCTTGCACGGTTGCCTTTTCATCTGGATTTCATTTTAGGCCGATATGCTTGCGCGCTGTGCACAGCGGCGGCGCTTGGCCGGCGCCGACAATCCATGCGTCCTGCCTGGGACAAACCGACTGCGCGCCACATTCTAAACGTAAATCGCATAAAGGAACTCACATCACCGCATGAACCAACGTCACCTCTTCTCCTTTGCGCTGGTCGCAGCGCTGGCCATCATCCTGGGTCTCAACATTCTGCCCGCACGCGCGTTGCCGGCCAACCCCGCCCCAGGCCTGGATGCGCCAAACACGGGCTGGCAGATTCAGTACTGGGCGCCGCCCGGCATTACCCTGCGCGGCCTCAAGATGATCAACACCCAGGTCGGTTACGCCGTCGGCGGACCCGATTGGGGCTATAACGGCAATCCCTACGTGCTCAAGACAACCAATGGCGGCGTAGATTGGGTGCGCCTGCCCTTGCCCGATGTCATCAGCGGTTGGCAGGGCGGCATTGACTGCCTGGACGCGCTGCGCTGCATCATCGTCGGCACCACCGGCCAGGCCAGCCGCACCACAGACGGCGGCCTGACCTGGGCTGTGCGCGGCGTCGCCTCCGATTACGGCGGCTATCTTTACGACGTTTACTACGTGACCGATCAGGTTGTGCTGGCCG
>DAISHS010000038.1:7728-19777 GCA_036822415.1 Chloroflexota bacterium | reverse complement strand
CTGATGCGCCGTTGCGGCGATGACCTGGTGCGCGCCATGCAGAAAGCGGCCGCCGGCCCCACGCCGACGCCCCCCAAACGCCTGCATCATCATCTGATCCGAACCGATGAGGGGACATCGGCGCGCTACGAAGCCTTGCGCGCCTGGCGCACCGCACGCGCGGTCGCGCGCGGCGTTGACCCCGACGTGGTGATGACCAATGAGATGCTGATGATCATTGCTCGCCAGGCCCCGACCACCTTCACTGACCTGGCCGCCTGCGACGGTTTTGGTCCTGTCAAACAAACGCTCTATGGGCACGAAATTCTGGACGTGCTCGGCCATGCTTCCTGAAGGCTCCTGAACGTCTCAGAACGAATCACGCAAGGCGTGTAGTAAAGGATTCTCAATGCGAGTGACATTTCACGGCGCCGCCCAAACAGTAACCGGCTCCATGCACCTGGTCGAAGTCAATGGTAAGCGGTTGTTGTTGGACTGCGGTTTGTATCAAGGCCCGCGCGCCGAAACTTACGAGCGTAATTTACACTTCCCCTTTGACCCGGCAACGATTGATGCCGTCATTTTGTCGCATGCGCATATTGACCATGCTGGCAACCTGCCCAACCTGGTCAAGCAAGGCTTTCGCGGCCCCATCTGGGCCACCTCCGCCACGCGCGATCTGTCAGTGGCGATGCTGCAAGACAGCGGCCATATTCAGGAAAGCGACGTGGAGTTTGTCAACAAACGCCGCGCCCGCGCCGGCGAGCCGCCGGTGGAGCCGCTTTACACCCGCGCCGACGCCCTGGCTTCGTTGAAGTATTTCATGACCGCTGAGTACGATCATCCGACCGTGGTGCTGCCTGGCGTCACCTGCACGTTCTTCGACGCCGGCCATATCCTCGGCTCCGCCATGGTGCAATTGGACTGCCAGGAAGCCGCGCGCGCCACGCGCCTGGTCTTTTCTGGCGATATCGGGCGCAAGGGCCTGGCCATTCTGCGTGACCCCACGCTGCTGAGCACGGCTGATTACGTCATCATGGAAAGCACCTATGGCGACCGCCTGCACGAGACGCCGGTGGAAGCGCAGGATCGCCTGGCTTCCATTATTAAGCAGACAGCCCGTCGCCGCGGCAAGGTCATCGTTCCCGCCTTTGCGGTGGGCCGCACCCAGGAGCTGCTCTACGCGCTCTATGAGCTGACCGAAGCGGCTGAAATTCCTAATTTGCCCGTCTACATTGACAGCCCGCTGGCAACGAACATCACCGAAGTTTTTCGCCTGCATCCCGAATGTTATGACGCGGAGACGCGGCATCTGCTCGATCAGGCTGCGGGAAGCGGGGGGCCATTCGGTTTCAAGAACCTGCACTACGTGCGTGAGGTGAAGGACTCGAAGGCGCTCAACTTCCTGCGCGAATCAGCCATCATCATCAGCGCCTCGGGCATGGCGGAAACCGGCCGCATCTTGCATCATCTACGCAACAACATTAGCGATGCGGATAACACCATCCTCTTTGTGGGCTTCCAGGCCGAGAATACGTTAGGCCGGCGCCTGTTGGATGGCGTTTCACCGGTGCGCATCTTTGGCGAGGAGCACACCGTGCGCGCGGCCATCGAGCGCATCGAAGGCTACAGCGCCCACGGTGACCGCAATGACCTGCTGGGATGGGTGGGCCACATGGAACGCGCACGCCTGCGCCAGGTTTTCCTGGTGCATGGTGAACCAGAGTCTGCCAACGCCCTGGCCGAGGGCATTCGGGGTTTGGGCATTGCCCAGGTCGCCGTACCGGCCTTGCATGAAAGCTTTGATCTGAATTAAACCCCGCGATCCTGAGCAACGGAACCGGCTATCGCCCTCCTGCGTTACACGAACAGGCGAATGTCGAATTTTACCCTTGCTCATGGACCTGTGCTTAACTATGACGAATCGAACACAACAAATCATTCTTTGGCGTCAGAAACGGCGCCGCACGGAACGCCACAAGCCGCGCCCCTGGCGCTGGCTTTTTCAACTCAGCCTGAGCGGGCTGGCGATTTTCATGCTGATCTTTGGCGGCGGCGTGTTGACAGCCACCGCCGCTGCGGCCGGCATCTACGTCTACTTTGCGCAGAACCTGCCCGACGCGACCGCGATCGAAACCGAGCAACAGGACTTTGCCACGGTCAAGATTTTCGACCGTACAGGCCAATACCTGCTCTACGAATCCATTGACCCACGGCCTTTCCGCGGCGACCGTACCTATCTGCCGCTGAATGAGATGTCTCCCTGGCTGATCAAGGCCACGGTCGCCCTGGAAGACCGCAGCTTTTATGAAAACCCCGGCGTCAACCTGCGCGGCCTGGGCCGCGCCTTTGTCTCGAACCTGCAGGGTAACACGGTGCAGGGCGCCAGCTCCATCACGCAGCAGCTGGTCAAGAACGTGCTGATTCCGCCAGAGGAACGCGTGCAGCGCAGCTATACGCGCAAGATCAAAGAGGCCATCATGGCCATCGAGGTCACGCGGCGTTACTCCAAAGATCAAATCCTGGAATGGTACCTGAACTATAACTTCTACGGCAATGCGGCCATCGGCGTCGAAGCGGCCGCACGCATCTACTTCGACAAGTCCGCGTCCGAAGTCACGCTGGCCGAGGCGGCCATGCTAAGCGCGCTGCCGCAGTACCCCGGCCTGAATCCCATTCAAGCGCCTGAGGATGCTTATCGCCGTCAGCGCAAGGTGCTGGATGCCATGGCCGAAGCCGGTTACATCAGCCAGGCCGAAGCCGACGCAGCCAAAGCCTACGCCGATACGAAGCCGCTGGCCGTGCGCCAGCGCGCGAACGAGCGTTTCGAATATCTCGATGCGCCGCACTTTGCGCTCTATGTGCTCGATGAACTGCGCAGTAAGTTCAACACCGCCGACGATCCTTACTTCATCTGGCGCAATGGCCTGCAGGTCTACACCACGCTTGACCTGGGCTTGCAGAAGAAGGCGGAACAGGTGGCCCGCGCGCAGGTGGAGAAGGTGCGCGAGAAGAACAACGTGCACAACGCCTCCGTGGTGGCTGTGCGACCGACCACCGGCGAGATCATGGCCATGGTAGGCAGCCTGGACTACAATAATAAAGACATTGACGGCGAGGTCAATGTCGCCATCTCCAATCGCCAGCCCGGCTCTTCCTTCAAGCTCTTCACCTATCTGACTGCCTTGCAGCAGGGTTACACCCCGGCCAGCATGATCGTGGACGTGCGCACTGTCTTCCCCGACGCGGAGGCCCCCTATGTGCCAGAAAATTATGACCGTAAATATCATGGCCCGCAGTTCTTGCGTGATGCGCTCGCGCGCTCTTACAACATCCCCGCGGTCTGGATGCTGAGCAAGGTCGGCGTGAAGAACGTCATCAACACCGCGCACAAGATGGGCATTTCCACCTTACGCGACGACTACTACGGCCTGGCCTTGACCCTGGGCGGCGGCGAAGTCAAGCTGCTGGACATGGTGTACGCCTTCAGCGTATTGGCCAACAACGGCGTCATGGCCGGGCAGCCGGTCATCGAAGATCGTCAGACCGAGGGCTTTCGCACCCTGGATCCAGTTTCTATCTTGCAGGTGCGCGACAAGAACGGGCTGATCATCTACGAATACAAAGAGCCAAAGCTGGCGCAGGTCGTCTCTCCGCAGGTCGCCTACGTGATGTCCAACATCCTTTCGGACACGGCGGCGCGCTGGGCGGCCTTTGGTCGCCCCAACGATCTGGAAATCCCTGATCGTACCGTCGCAGCCAAGACCGGCACCACCAACAACTGGCGTGACAACTGGACCGTCGGTTATACACCACAGCTGGCCGTTGGCGTCTGGGTGGGCAATACCGACAACGAACCGATGGACAAGATCACCGGACTGACCGGCGCCGCGCCGATCTGGAACCAGGTCATGAAGGCGGGCCTGGGCGATGAGCCGAACGTGCCCTTCTCCGAACCCAGCGGCATCAAGAAGATGACCGTCTGTTACCCGTCCGGCCTCTTGCCCACGTCAGAATGTGGGCAGAAGCGCACCGAGATCTTCATCGAGGGCACCGAGCCAAAGACCTACGACACGATTTGGCGATCATTCGACATCAACCGCGAGACGGGCAAGCTGGCCACGCCTTACACGCCGCCCGAATTGATCCAGCGCCGCGTCTATCAGATTTTGCCGCCGGAGGCCGCCGATTGGGTGGCTGAGAATGGCATCGCGCAGCCGCCCAAAGAGTACGATACCGCCTATGGGCAGGGGCCGGTGAACGAAGAGGTGGCGATTGTGACGCCCGGCAACTATACCTACGTCAAGGGGCTTGTGCCGATTACGGGCAATGCGCGGGCGGGCGATTTTCGTAATTACCGCGTGGAGTTTGGCGAAGGACTGAACCCTGGCGCCTGGACCCAAATTGGGCCTGAACATGGCGATCAGAAGCAAAACGACATTCTCGAATCGTGGGACACCAGCGCGCTGGATGGACTCTACAGCGTGCGTCTGAGCGTGACGGAGGGCAGCGGCAACGTGCGCACGGCTGCCACGCAGGTGACGGTGGATAACACCGCGCCGCACGTCGAGATCGAGCACCCCTTCAACGGCAAGCTGTATGTCATGGAAGACGACGAGTGGATCAGCATCACGGCCAATGCGCGCGATAACTGGTCTATGGACCGCGTCGACTTTTACCTGGATCAACAAAAGATCGGCTCCAGCACGGTGGCGCCCTTCAACGCCAAATGGACGATCAAAATGCTCAACCTGAAGCCGGTGCCTGGGTCGGCGCCGGTGATGGGCACGGAGGTCATCACCAACAGCGATGGCGCCGTCACCACCCAGGAGATTGTGGTCAGCCAGGTCACGGTTGACGCGCAAGGGCGCATCATCCAGCGCTTCCACAGCGGCATGAGCGCCATTGTGGCCGGCGGTAAATACACCGAAACGCATCAGATTTACATCGAGGCCTTCGACTCAGCCGGGAACAGCGCCAAGACCGACCCTATTACCGTCTTGGTGATCCACAAGGAGAAGAAGACGACCGCCGCGCCGCTCTCCTGGCTGGCGCCCGTGGCGCTGACCGCGGCCGGCCCAGGCTTGCGGCCGGCAGATTTCCAACCGCTGGCCCTGACGTTGCCCTGGCCCCGCCCAGTTGACGCCAACCTTAACTTGACCGATAATAAGCGCCCCAGAGGCAGGATGTGAAGCGGATTCTGATCACCAATGACGATGGCGTCCAATCACCGGGGCTGCTGGCGCTGAAGCAGGCGCTGGCGCCTCTGGCAGAAATTACCATTTTTGCCCCTGACCACAATTGGAGCGCGGCCGGCCATACCAAGACCATGCACAAGCCGCTGCGGGTTAGCCAGGTGACGCTGGCCGATGGCACAGCGGCCTTTGCCACGACCGGCGCGCCCTCCGACTGCGTCAGCCTGGCGTTGCTTGGACTGATTCCGCAGCGGCCAGACCTGGTCGTCTCCGGCATCAATCAGGGCGCCAACATGGGGCACGACATCACCTATTCGGGCACGGTGGCTGGGGCGATGGAAGCCGTTGTGGCTGGCCTGCCGGCGCTCGCGGTCTCGCTCGAATGGAGCGAAGCCATGGACTACGGGCCGGCGGCTGAGGCCACGGCCCGCCTGGTGCGCCAGGTCTTTGTACACGGACTCCCCGCCAACAGCTTTCTGAACGTCAACGCGCCAGCGCTGCCGCGTGACGCCATCCACGGTTTGCGGCGCACCCGGCTAGGGCGCCGCGTTTATCGTGATAAGCTCATCGAACGCCGCGATCCACGCGGGCGGCCCTATTACTGGATTGGCGGCGATCCGCCTGGCGGCATCGCCGACGAAGCCGGCGCGACCGACATCGGCGCGCTGGCCCTGGGCTTTATTTCGGTGACGCCGCTGACGATGGACATGACCGATCAGGCTTTGCTGGCGGCGCTGGCGACATGGGAAATGTAGGGTCGAGCCTGCGCGCAGAACCGCGCGGGCCTGGCGATTTATCGGGGGGACTGAATGACGAAATATGCGTTTTTTGAGGGCGCCATTGTACCGGTAGAACAGGCTACGGTCAGTGTGATGACGCACGCCCTGCACTATGGCACGGCCTGTTTTGGCGGCATTCGCGGCTATTGGAATGAGAAGCACCAGAATCTGTATGTTTTCCGCATTCGTGACCATTTCGAGCGTTTCCTGATGTCCACGCGCTTGCTGCTGATGAAGCTGCCCTTTACACCGGACGATTTGGTCAATATCACGCTTGACCTGGCGCGGCGGGAGGAGATGCACCATGACATCTACATTCGCCCCCTGGCCTACAAGGCCGAGAAGATCATCGGCGTGCGTTTGCACGATTTGCGCGATGAAGTGACGATTTACGCCGTGCCTTTTGGTCGGTATATCGAATCCGAAGAAGGCGCGCGCGTCTGCACCTCCTCCTGGCGGCGCGTGGACGATACCTCCATCCCTGCGCGTGGCAAACTGGCCGGCGCCTATGTCAACTCGGCCTTCATCAAGAGCGAAGCGATGATGAATGGCTACGACGAGGCCATTGTGCTCAACCCGGACGGTCACGTGTCAGAAGGCAGCGCCGAAAACATTTTCATCGTGCGCAACCGCACCTTGATTACCCCACCGGTCAGCGACAACATCCTGGAAGGCATTACCCGGCGCACGCTGATGGACCTGGCGACCGCTCAACTGGGCCTGCAGGTCGTGGAGCGCAGCATTGACCGCACCGAACTGTATGTGGCCGATGAGGCTTTCTTCTGCGGCACCGGCGTGCAAGTGGCGGCCATTGCCTCTGTTGATCGGCGCCCGATTGGCAGCGGCAAGATGGGGCCAATTACCGCTGAATTGCGCGACCTCTATTTCAACGTGGTGCGCGGCAATGTGCCGCAGTATTGCGACTGGTGTACGCCGGTCTTTTGAGGCGCCATGAGTTTTAAGCCCGCCTCTATGTTCGATACCTGGCGTGGGGCGCTGGCCTGCGTGGGCGTGATTTTGCTTGCCGGCCTGCTGGTGCGTTGGATGCTGGCGCTTCCTGTTTCGGGCCTGGTTTTTGTATTGGCGCTCCTCGTCCTGACCTGCCTGCCAGTCCTGATCTATTTGGGGTATCGCACATGGAGCACCCTGTCGCTTGAATACTGGGTGGAGCGCGACGCGGTCACGATTGCCTGGGGATCGCTGCGTGAGGTCATTCCGCTGGGCGCCATTCAACGCATCCAGCGCGGCGGGTTTGCCGGTGTGCAGGGGCGCTGGTGGGAATGGCCGAACCCCTTCCTGACACGCATGGATGTCGGCGGCGTGGGGCACATCATCAGCCTGGCAACCCGGCCGGCCGCGGAGCAGGTGGTTCTCTTCGTGGAGCAGCATGACAGGGAGCGCACCTATACCGTTGGCTATGCCTTGTCTCCCGCTGCGCCCGAAGCCTTTATCCAGGCCATTCAAGAACGCTATACCCTCGGCCCCAATCGCCTGCTCAGTGTAGGGCGGCAGGCGCCTGGCGTTTGGCAGTGGGACATTTGGCGTGATCGCATCGGCCTGGGTATCGTTGGGGTGACGCTGCTTCTCAACCTGGCGCTTTTTGGCTATCTGTGCATTCGTTTTCCCAGCCTGCCGGCCAGCCTGCCGCTGCACTTCGATGCCAGCGGCCAGCCCGACCGTTTGGGCGCGCCGGCTTCCTTGTTTGTCCTGCCCTTGATTGGCTTCGGCGCATTGCTCGTGAACGGCGTATGGGGCGGTTTCCTTTATCCGCGTCAACGCCCCGGCGCCTATCTCCTGTGGGCAGGCGCTTTATTCATTCAATTTCTTGTCGGCTTTGCCCTGGTTAATCTGGTTCACTAGGGCACAACTGGCGCCTGGAGTTTGCGTAAGAAATGGTGATACCATCCGCCATGTCGCAACCATTGCCTGCTCACATCACTGCCGAGGCGGCGACGGCCAACGGCCCCGCGCCGCTGCTGACCATCGTGATCCCCGCGTACAACGAAGAGTCGCGCCTGCCAGCCTCACTGCGCAAGATTGACGAGTTTTTGCGCCAACAACCTTACCAGGCTGAGGTGCTCGTGGTAGAAAACGGCAGCCGCGATGACACGAGTGGGGTTGTCAATCGTTTTCGCGCCGATCATCCCTACGTGCGCCTGCTTCATTCGGCCAAAGGCAAAGGCACAGCCGTCCGCGAGGGCATGCTGAACGCGGCCGGGGACTACGCCCTGATCTGTGACGCCGATCTGGCGATGCCGATTGCAGAGACCAGCAAACTCCTCAGCGCCGTGCAGAATGGCTGCGATGTGGCGATTGCCTCACGCGAAGGCGAGGGCGCCGTGCGCTACGCCGAGCCGTACTATCGTCATCTCATGGGACGCGTCTTCAACGGCATCGTGCGCGTTCTGGCTATTCCGGGCCTGCAAGATACGCAGTGTGGGTTCAAGATGTTCCGCCGCGCGGCCGCGCGCGATGTCTTCACGCGCCAAACGATGGGCGGGTGGGCCTTCGATGTCGAAGTGCTGGCGATTGCCTTGCGCCGCGGCTACAAAGTGGCTGAGGTGCCGATCCATTGGTACTTCATGACCGAAAGCAAGATCAGCCCCTTTCGCGACACCATCTCCATGGTGCGCGAAGTCTTTAAGGTGCGCCAAAATGTGCGCCGCGGATTGTACGATTAGGGCTGGCCCAGGCCGAAGCCCCCATTTTCCGGGGCAAAATGGGGGCAAGGACAGCAAGCGCTTTCCTGACAGGCCCTTTAGGGTCCGTAAAAGTATTACTTCCCGCATCCGCCCACGATTTAGCGGCGAAACGCGGGAACTTATTCTTTTACGGCCCCTTAGTTGGTCATAGCCACGTTGATATTGATCGAAGACCCGCCGCCCTGCTGCGGAAAAGCGATGAGCTGCACCGTGGTATTGCCTTTCAACCAACCGGCCGTCGGCGTTCGCGTCAACGATTTTTCGTTCGTCAACAGGGTCCAGCCATCGCTGCTGAAAAAGTCGCGATAGAACTGGATGATCTCTTCCGGGCTGAGCTGCGTCTTGAACGCTGCGCCGCCGGCGACGCTGGCACATTCGCTCGCATCTTGCGGCAGGGGAAAGATCAACGGGTTGTTGGCGCACTTGAGCAGATCAGGAATGACCTGCGCGCGGGCCGTGGGCGTGAGCGCCGGCGTGCTGTTGGTCGCTGGCGTCGGGGTCGAGGTTGTACAGCCCCCAAACAACAAAGAGAGCGTCAGGGCGGCGATAGCCGCATAGATTTTACGCATCGTACTCCTCAGGTATTGAGCGACCCGCCAGATCAATCGTGCGCTTGTACGCCGCGCTTCGGCAGAGATCAAACGGCCGCGCCGTGGATGCGGAGCCTATGCATCCTTGCTTTTATCGGCGCACGGGCGCCGCACTCTTCACGATCACTTCACGCCTGCCGGTTGAGCAATTGCAGGGCCAGATCGCGCAGCAGATCGCCCGCCGGCGACGTCAGGCGGGCATCGTCCAGGGCCTGCAAGGCAGACGCGCTGTACATTTCGACCAACGATGCGGCGTAGGGGCGTGCGCCGGCCGTGGCCAGCAAATCCAACACCAGCGGCGCCTCTGCTACGGTCAGGCGTGGGCGCGCGTACAGTTCACGCAGGGCCGCGCCCTGGGGGCCGTTGAGCGCGTGCAGCACGGGCAGTGATTTCTTGCGCGTCAGAATGTCGCTGGCCGCCGACTTGCCGGTCAGCCTTTCATCGCCCCAAATGCCCAGAACATCGTCCTGAATTTGGAAAGCCAGGCCCAGGGCTTCGCCAAAACGCCGGCAAGCCGCCAGCTGCTCAGGTTCTCCACCCCCCAGGCTGGCGCCTATCTCCACACTGGCCGCCAAAAGCGCGGCCGTTTTGCCTCGAATCATCAGTAAATAATCGTCGGTGGTGACATCGAGGCGCGTCTCGAAACCCATATCCAGGTGCTGGCCTTCGGTGAGGGCCACGCAGGCCTGGACGAAGCGCTGCATGGCGTCCATGACCTGCGCCGCCGGCGCGGCCGGCGCCAGATCGAGCAGGCTGCGGAAGGCGTAGACAAAGAGGGCGTCGCCCACGTTGATCGCCTGCGGTTGACCCCACAGCGCCCAAACGGTGGGGCGATGCCGCCGCGTGGCGCTGTTGTCCTCCACATCGTCATGCACCAGCGAGAAGTTGTGCAGCAGTTCCAGGGCGGCCGCCGCGGGCAGGGCGGTCGCCGGATCGCCGCCGACGGCCGCGCAGCCCAGCAGGCAGAGCAAGGGGCGTATGCCTTTGCCCATCGGGGCCTGGGTTGGGCGGAACTCCTCATCTAGCCAGCCCAGGTGGTAGCGCATCATGTCGTAGTGTGACCCGGCCGCCAGCTGCGGCGACGCCAGCGCGGCGCGCATCGTCTGTTCGACGCGGGGCAGGTAGGCGGCGGCAAAAGCAGACAGGTTGGCAAAAAAAGGCATAGGTTTTGCTTCTCCTCGCACAAAAGCTTGTGCGCGACCGATCTTGATCTTTCAGGCTGCGCGCTGCAGGCGGCCGGGCTGACGCAGCTCGTCAATGCTGCCGGCTCCGGCGCAAAACATGCCGATGCGTATTTCCTCTACCAGGGTGTCAATGGTATCGAGGACCGCTTCGGTGGAGACAGCGGCCGTCTTCAGGAAGGGACCAGCCAGCCCCACCGCATCGGCGCCCAGGGCCACGCACTTGAGCACATCCAGGCCCGTGCGGATGCCGCCGCTGGCGATGAGGGGCACGCCTGGCAGCGCGGCATGACATTCGGCCAGGGCCACGGCTGTGGGCAGGCCCCAATCGGCGAACGCGCGCGCCAGGCGGCGCAGGCGCTCCGTTGGCGCGCGGTAAAGCTCCACCTGGCTCCAGGAGGTGCCGCCCGCGCCCGCCACATCAATGGCCGCGACGCCGGCTTCGTACAGGCGACGCGCCAGATCGCCGCCGATGCCCCAGCCCACCTCTTTGGCAATCACCGGTACCGGCAGCTGGCGGCAGACCTGCGCAATTTTCGGCAGCAGGCCGGACCAATCCCAGTTGCCATCGGCCTGCAGCGCCTCTTGCAGCGGGTTCAAGTGCAGAATGAGCGCGTCAGCCTCGATCATCTCCACCGCGCGGCGGCAGTGGTCCACCGTATAACCATAATTGAGCTGCACCGCGCCCAGGTTTGCCAGCAGAAGAATGTCCGGCGCGACGTTGCGCACCTGGAACGTGAAAGCGACCTCCGGCGCTTCCAGCGCCGTGCGCTGTGAACCGAGGCCCATGGCCAGGCCGCGGGCCTGCGCGGCCTCAGCCAGGCGTTGATTGATCTCATGGGCGCGCTCCGTGCCGCCGGTCATAGATGAAATCAGGAGCGGCGCCGCCAGGCGTTTGCCCAACAGATGGTGCTGTGGATTGACGGCGGCCAGGTTGAGCTCGGGGAGCGCCTGGTGACGAAAGTGGTAAGCCTCAAGCCCGGTGGTCAGGTTAGGGAAATTGACATCCTCTTCCAGGTTGATGCGAATATGATCGGCCTTGCGCTCCTTGTGGGGCTGGCCGCGGTCTGCCTCCATGCCGTGTCTGCGTCCTTCCGTAACTTTATTTATAATCTGGTGTTCAAAGACGTGAGGCGCTTGCAATACGTCACATCTTACCAAGCGGTTATGGCCTTGTCAAGTGCTTGAATTGACAGTGCCTATCAACCCTGCTAGAATAGCCCAAAGGTTATGGGTTGTGTCCCCTGCGGGATATCTCATCAAGTTATCATCGGTATGCACTATATAAAAGGCATACAAGTAGATTGATTAAGAAAGGAATTTTCACGTGGACGACACTTTTGAACGAATCAAGGCCATCATTGTTGATCAACTCGGTGTGGACGCTGACCGCGTCACGATGGAAGCCAGCTTTCGCAAGGACCTGGAGGCTGATTCACTCGACCTGGTTGAGCTGATTATGGCCTTCGAAGAAGAATTTGGCGGCGAAATCAGTGACGAACAGGCCCAAACGATCACCACGGTGGGCGAAGCCGTTAAGTTTATGGAAGAGCACAAGAATTAAGGATCGTGTGTAAGGCTGACCGGGGATTGCCTGGCGGCAATGACCGGTTTTTTATGCCC
>DAISHS010000038.1:0-7628 GCA_036822415.1 Chloroflexota bacterium | reverse complement strand
GCCCGCTGACAAAAGGAAGTGGCTTGCTCCTGGCGCACAGGCCAGCGCAATGCCACCGGCCCATCGGTCAAGCGGGTTTTTGTTTGGGATTGGACGACGATGGCTGGCATTTCTGCGATCATCCTGGCCGGCGGTCAGAGCCGGCGCATGGGCACGAACAAGGCGCTGTTACCGTTGGACGGCCAGCCGCTCATCGCGCGCACGGCCGCCTGTCTGCGCCCGTTGGCCGATGAGCTGATTGTCGTCACCAACACGCCAGAAGCGTATCAGTTCCTGGCGACCGATTTTGGCGCCACCCTCACCACTGATGCCCTGCCCACGCGCAGCGCCCTGGTTGGACTTTATTCCGGCTTGCGCGCGGCGCGCGGAGACCTGGCGCTGGCGGTGGCGTGCGATATGCCTTTTCTAAACGCGGCCCTGCTCAGATTCATGCTTTCCCTGGCGCAGACCGAGTATGATGTCGTGGCGCCGCAGGTGAATGACCTGTTGGAGCCGCTGCATGCCGTTTATCGGCCGGCCACCTGTACGCCGGCCGTGGAACGCCATCTGCTGGCCGGCGATCGGCGCATGATCTCGTTTTATCCTGCGGTTCAGGTGCGCACCGTAACGTCGGCCGAGGTGGCCCAGTTCGACCGCGAACACCTCTCTTTTGTCAATGTCAACACGCCAGAGGAGTGGGCGCAATGGCAAATGTTTTTGAACGCGTCAAAGCCTTGACCAGGCTGATCCCGCGTGGGCGTGTCGTCACCTATGGGCAAGTGGCGGCCTGGATGGGAGAGCCACGCGCGGCGCGCACCGTGGGCTGGGCGCTGCATGGCCTGACGCACGCAGAGGCCGCCGGCCTGGTGCCCTGGCAACGGGTGGTGGGCAAGGCTGGCCCCCATCATGGGCGTGTGACCACCTCCTGTGAAACGCACAGCGCCGAATTTCAGCGCCAACTGCTGGCAGATGAAGGGGTAGAGTTCGACCTGTATGGACGGATTGACCTGACCCGCTTTGGCTGGGACGGGCCGGAATGGCCGGTTGTCGTCCAGATTTTAGAGACGCCCGGCGCCGAAGTCGCAGCAAGCGGCGCGCAAGCGCAGGCGCCTAAGCGGCCGCCGGCCGGCCGTCTCTCCAGATAATCGCAAAGATACCAGACCACGTAAGAAACCATGTAAGAAGGAGACGTTGATTCCATGCGCGAAATCACGATTGCCGTCGTGCAATTCCAACCCACGCTGAATGAGCCGGATGAGAACATCCGCCGCATGTCTGATTTTATCAACAAAATCTGCACCGAACAGCCGGTTGACCTGGTGGTCTTCCCAGAGCTGACGACGACCGGCCACGAGTGCGGGCTGCGTTTTACCGACTATGCAGAAACGGCGCCTGGCCCCACGGTCAGCCGCCTGGCCAAGGATGCCGCCCAGTACAACACCCACCTGGTCTTTGGCATGGTTTCCAAGGCCAAAGTCGAGAGTGTGCTCTACAACACCGCCGTTGTCATCGGGCCGGACGGCGAGCTGATCGGCAGCTATGGCAAGGTTCACCTCAAGGGCGAAGAGCGCCTGGCCTTCCGCAATGGCTTCCGCTTCCCGGTTTTCGAGACCGAATGGGGCAATCTGGGCGTGCTGGTGGGGTGGGATATGGCCTTCCCGGAAGCCGCGCGCAGCCTGACGCTCGACGGCGCCGATGTGGTGGCGGTTTGCGCCAACTGGGAAGTGCCGCATCAGGACGAATGGCGCGCCTACTGCGTGGCCCGCGCCTGTGAGAATTCGGTTTTCATCGCGGCCGCCAACCGGGTGGGCGAGGAGCCGAGCTACCAGTTCTTTGGCGATTCCATGGTGCTCAGTCCCCGCGGCGAACGCTACACCGGCCTCGAAGACAACGCCGAAGGCTACGGCATTGCGCGCATCAACCTGGACCTGGTGCGCCAGGCCCGCGAAGAATTTCAGCTGTTCCAGTGCCGTCAGCCGCTGGCGTACCGCAACGTCGTGCGGAAGTATTGATAAAACGCGGAACGATGAACGCTGAATGATGAATGGTCATCGTTCACCATTCAGCGTTCATCACTCATCATTTATTATGAAAATCATTGATTTACGTTCGGATACGGTGACGCGGCCGACGCCGGCGATGCGAGAGGCCATGGCCGCGGCGGAAGTGGGCGATGATGTTTTGGGCGATGACCCGACCGTGCAGCGGCTGGAAGCCCTGGCCGCGGCGCGATTGGGCAAAGAGGCGGCGCTCTTTGTCGCCAGCGGTCACATGGGCAACCTGGTGGCGCTGCTAACCCACTGCGGCCGTGGGGATGAGATCATCGTCGGTGATCTGGCCCATATTTTTTACTATGAGCAGGGGAGCACAGCGGCCGTCGGGGGGATTCACCCGCGCACCGTGCCCAATCAGCCCGACGGCACGCTCGATCTGAATCAGGTCGAAGCGGCCATCCGCGGCGATGACCTGCATTTCCCGCGCACGCGCCTGATCTGCCTGGAGAATACGCACAACCGCTGCGGCGGCGCGGTGCTCGACGTGGCCTACCTCAACGCCGTGGGCGACCTGGCGCGGCGGTACCAGCTCAAGCTGCACGTAGATGGGGCGCGTCTGTTCAACGCGGCGATCGCCCTGGGCGTGGATGTCAAGGCGTTGGCAGCCGACGCCGATTCGGTCTCCTTTTGCCTGTCCAAAGGCCTGGCCGCGCCGATTGGCTCGCTGGTGTGCGGCACGCGCGCCTTCATTCAACAGGCGCGGCGCAACCGCAAGCTGCTGGGCGGCGGCATGCGCCAGGTCGGCGTGATCGCCGCGGCCGGCATCGTGGCCCTGGAGCAGATGGTCACACGCCTGGCAGAGGATCACGCCCACGCGCAGCGCCTGGCCGCGGGCCTCGACCAGATTCCCGGCCTGCGCGCGGACGCCGCAGCTACCCGCACCAACATCGTCATGTTCGAGCTGCTGCGTCCCGACCTGACCCCGGCGCAACTGGCCGCCGCCTGCGACGCGGTGGGCGTGCGCGTCTTCCCCGCGGGCGGCCGGCGGCTGCGCGCGGTGACGCATTACGAGATCAGCGGCGAGGACATCAGCGAGGCCTTGCAGCGCGTCGCACGCGTCATGGCGTGAGGCGGCGGGCGCGCCCGGCTTGCCTATCTCCTGGATGCCTGGAAATTTGACGAAAGCCCCGCGGCATGGTAACATGCCAGCGTCAGGTTGAACCTGGTTCAGCCCGACGGGGGGGCGTGGTGTAGCGGTTAACATGTCGGCCTGTCAAGCCGAAGACCGCGGGTTCAAATCCCGTCGCTCCCGCTCTCTAGCGTTGAAAAGCCTGCACGATTCGTGCAGGCTTTTTATTTTGCAGGCGCCGGCAGGAAGCGATCGCGTGGGCGTAAGGGGTCGGCCATTTAGATGATGAGGCTGGCGCCTGGCTGCACGCGCATGTCGCCCGCACAGAGGTTTGATTGCCTTCGGCAGCCGTGCTATACTGCCCTTGCGCCGACCGGCCGCTTGCTGCGATCTCTATCATCAGCGTCGAGACTGCCAGAAGCCAGACTGCCGAAGCACGATTTAACTTTTCCCTGTGAGGATATCACAATGGACTTTCCAGCCTTGACCGCATTTCTCTCCGACCTGGCGCTGCACAACGACAAGCCCTGGTTCGAGGCGCACCGCGCCGCTTATGAGCGCCTGCGCAGCGACTGGCTGGCGTTCGTGGGCCAGGTCATCGCAGGCATCGCGCAGTTCGACCCCAGCGTCGGGATCGTATCCCCCAGGGATGCGCAGTTCCGCATCAACCGCGATGTCCGCTTCTCCAGGGACAAGCGCCCCTACAAGACCACCTTCAGCGCGGCCATCTGCCCGCAGGGCCGCGCCAGCGGGCTGCCCGCCTACTACTTCCAGGTCAACGAAGCGGCCGCGCTGATGATCGCGGGCGGCGTCTACATGCCGGAACCGGGCATCCTGGGCCAAATCCGCCAGCACATCGCCGAGCGTCCCGAGCGGCTGGCTGCGCTGTTGGCTGATCCGACCTTCGTGACCACGTTCGGAACGCTCGAAGGGGAGCGGCTCAAGCGGCCGCCCCAGGGCTACGCCGAAACGACGCCGGGCATCGAGTTCATCAAGCTGAAGAGCTTCACCGTCAGCGCCGAGCTGCCGGGCTGGCTGGCGCGCGGTGACCAGCTCGCAGACGAAATCGCGGCGACATGCCACGCCATGTTCCCGCTGATCGGCTGGCTGCGCGCGGCGCTGATCGGCGGCGGCGACCGCCAGCCTGAAAAGTAGATCATTGGCGTCAGCGTCAGGAGGTCAGTTTTCATATGAACGCGCGTCAACGTTTGTCCCGCATCCTCAAACCGATTGGCTTCGTCGCTACGCTGATCGGCGCCCTCGACTTCATGGAAGGCTCGCTCCTCATCCTCCCCGGCAGCGGCCTGGTCGCGCTGGGCGCCTGGCTCGGCCAGGAGGAGCGCCGCTGGCTCACCTACCGGTTGGCCGTGTTCGGCTTGATCGCGGCCGGGGTGGGAACCTTGATCGTCGCGCCCCTGCTGAGCGAGACATTTTGGGTCTCGCTGTGGTGGGGTTGGCGCATCCTCCCCTTCCTCCCCTACCTGCTCGGCTGGTCGCTGGCGATCTGGGGGCCGGACTCACCGCGCTGGCTGCTGGTGGCGGGGCTGGTGGCGGGGCTGTGGTGCTTCTTCGTGCTGACGATCCTCTTCAGAAGTTCAGGGCAATGGGACCGCAACCTGCCTCCCGATTTTATTGGCCTGGGCGTCGTCATCGGCGCGGTCGGCGTGCTGACCATCGGCGGCTGCCTCTACCGGCTGAGAAAAGGACGTTGATCCTGAGTTCCACATCCATCTACAACCATCATGACCCATCACAGCGCACGCATTGACACCGTGGCTGATCGTTTGCTGCGCCAGCTTCGGCGGACTGGCATGACGGCATGGTGTGGGAGCCTGGTTGCCGTATTGGGGCAAAATCGAGTGGCTAGTGCGAGTTGCGCAAACAGCACATGCACGTATAATCAATGATGCGTGAGGTCATTCCGTTATGAGAAACGATCAGAGGCAGTGGGTGGGTAGCGAAACGCAGAAAGAGGTGGGACAATGGCCGTTATGACAAGCGCTCGCAAGAAAACCAGAACAGCGGAGTTGTCTGGCGAAAAAGCGGTGCTTGGCGCCCTGCGCAAGTTGCCGCCCGACTACCTGCCGGAAGTGCTGCGCTATATCGAGTTTCTCGACTACAAGCTCAATACTGCACGCGCCGAGGCCGCCGAAGAGGCGGCTCTTTGGTCTGCGGTCGAGGCAAATCAGGCATACAAACGACGACACCCTGACGAAGGTCTCGAAATCCACGAGACGGGCGCCGATTTCCTTGAGGCTGTGGCGGACTTGTAGTGGCCTATCGCATTGCCTTTTCCAGGGAAGTGCGACGCCAGATCGGCGCTCTGCCGGGCCACATCAAGGCCCTGGCCAAGCAGGAGATCGCCAATCTGAGCGACAACCCGCGGCCGCCCCACGGCAAGGAGCTGACAGGCCATACAACCTACTTCCGCTTGTGGCTTGGCAGGGACTACCGCCTGGTTTGGCACGTCATGGATGACGAGCGAATGGTCGAGATCGAGTACGCGGGGTACAAGACGCCCGATCTGTACGAGGGGCTTGGGCTGGCTCGACTACCGACTGACTAGGGGCGATCCCTTGCGGTCGCCCAGGGCAGGCGCAAGGCACTGCCCCTACGGATCCTTATCTGACGTACTATAGTTATCTCGGATCGCCTGCAACGGCTATAGTCCTGGTCATGGTGGAGCTCCTGCGCTCGCCGCAGCCGCTCCCGGATCGCCAGCTTCTCGCGCTCGACCTCATCCAGGTCCTCGTCGTAGAAGAGAAAGGAACCGCTACGATGGTCACAAGATCATGATCGGGTCGCTGAACACTCCACGCCTGCTGCTGCGACGCCTCCGACTCGACGACGCTGCGGATCTGTACGAATACCTGTCTGACCCGCAGACCTATCGCTTCGAGCCGGGCGAGCCGCTGGAACGGGCGCAGGCCGACGCGCGCGCGGCCGATCTGGCCGCATCGCCCCACTTCTGGGCGGTCGTGCTGCGCAGCACGGGCAAGATGATCGGCCAGCTCTATCTCGCACAGATCACGCCGCTGGAGCATCTGACCTGCGAGCTGGGCTACATCCTGAACCCGGCCTACCAGCGCCAGGGCTACGGCGCCGAGGCGGCCGGCGCGCTCGTGCGCCAGGCGCTCACGGCCGACGCCATGCACCGGGTTGTGGCCCACTGCAACCCGGAGAACACCGCCTCGTGGCGGCTGCTGGAGCGGATCGGCTTTCGCCGCGAGGGCCTGCACCGGCAGGACATCTTCTTTCGACGCAACGCGGCCGGCGAGCCGCTGTGGACCGACACCTATGTGTATGCGCTGCTGGCCGCGGAGGTCGCCAGGCTGCCATGAGACCATCCGACGCCAGGGCAACCCAGCTGCTGAGGACGAGCCACGGAAGGATCTGACGTGATTGCCCTGTCGCAGGTTGCGCTCTTTCTCCTGGTCTCCGCGGGGCTGATCTATGTCTCGCGAGCCACGCTGCGCCGGCCAGCCAGCCACGGCTTCTGGCGTTTCTGGGCGTGGGAGGCGATCGCTGCGCTGATCGCGCTGAACGCGCCGACCTGGTTTCGTGATCCGCTGGCCTGGTACCAGCTCATCTCGTGGGCGCTCCTGATCCTCTCGCTCGTCCCCTTGACGTTGAGTCTGCGGCAGCTGCGGCTGGCGCGGCGAGATGCGCAGGCGCGGTCGGAGGCAGGCCTCCTGGAATTCGAGAAGACAGCCGAACTGGTGACGACCGGCGTCTACCGCGTCATCCGCCACCCCATGTACAGCTCGCTGCTCCTGCTGGCCTGGGGCGTCTTCTGGAAGGCGCCGTCGTGGCCGGGCGCGGCGCTGGTCGCGGTCGCCACCGGCTGCTTGCTGGCGACTGCCAGGGCCGAAGAGCAGGAGAATCTCCGCTTCTTCGGGCCGGCCTACGCCGCGACCATGCGGCAGACCCGGCGCTTCATCCCCTTCCTGTTCTGAGCGCCGGGGCGAGGTAAGCATGAGCCGTTCTATCGCACTGGTGACGCTGGTCGTGCACGACTACGACGAGGCCATCGCCTTCTTCACGGAGGCGCTGCGCTTTACCGTGCTCGAAGACACGCCCCTGGGCGGCGGCAAGCGATGGGTTGTGGTCGCGCCGTCGGAAGGCCGCGGCGCGGCCCTGCTGCTGGCCCAGGCCGCCGCCCCTGCGCAGGCCGCGCACGTTGGCGATCAGACCGGCGGCCGCGTCGCCCTCTTCCTGCACACCGACGACTTCTGGGCCGACTACCACCACATGCTGGCCCAGGGCGTCCGCTTCGCCGAGGCGCCGCGCGCGGAACCCTACGGACGAGTGGTCGTGTTCTATGATCTCTATGGCAACAAGTGGGACCTGGTACAGCCCAAGGAACCGTGATTCCACCCTATGCGTATGGAGGCGCCGTGACCGACATCGTCATCCAACCGCTCACTGCTGCGAACCAGGCCGACCTCAACCGCTGCGACAACTCGTTTACGGTGGAGGCCGAATTGCGTCTGACCGCGGAAGATGGGCGCATCGGGTACACAGTC
>DAISHS010000037.1:7680-19849 GCA_036822415.1 Chloroflexota bacterium | reverse complement strand
CCAGGTTGGAGAAGCAGTTAGCTATGCGGTATAATGACACTAGTATGTAGAACCACGGCTTGTGGCGTATGTGACGCCCGGCAGGCTTGAGGTGTCTCGTGTCATTTATCACTCACCATAGCCGCCCGACCATCGGAGTCCTGGCCGGCTGGCAGTACTACTGGACGGCGACGCCGCTCAGCTACCTCAATCCGATCTACCGCGGCATCTGCCAGGCGGCGGCCGACCTGGGCTGCAACCTGCTGCTGGGCTGCGGCATGGGCGCGTCGGCCACATCGGCCGATCCCCTGCGCCCGGCCTGGCCCTTCCCCGCCTCCGACAGCGACTTCCTGCCCATCGGCCCCTGGAACACCGCCGGCCTCATTGCGATCAACCCGCTGCACACCGCCGCGCGCTCGCGTGACCTTCAGGAGCTTATCGCCGCCGGGCGCCCCGTCATCTTCGTCGCGTCCGGCGAGCCAGGCCCGACCATCGTGGCGGATAACGCCGCCGGCATCCGGGAGGCAATGCGGCATCTGGTCGGGCACGGCCATCGGCGCATCGCGTTCATCGCCGGCAGTCCCGAAGATATGGCCGGCGATACCGGCGCACGCCTGCATGCCTATCGCGCCGCGCTGCAGGAATTTGGGCTGGAGGCTGACGAGCGGCTCATCGCCTACGGCCGGCACATCTCGGCCGGCGGCTACGCCGCGATGCGGCAGATCCTGGAAACGGGCGCGCCGTTCCGCGCGCTCCTGGCCAGCAACGATGAGTCAGCCCTGGGCGCAATGCAGGCGCTGGCTGAAATTGGCCTGCGCGTGCCGCAGGATGTCGCGGTCATCGGTTTCGACGACCGCCCGGAGAGCGGCGTGCAGGAGCCGCCGCTGACCAGTGTGGCGGTGCCGCTGTTCGAAATGGGCTATCAGGCCGTGACGCAGCTTTTGCGCCAAATTCAGGGCGAGCCGCCGCCGTCCGCGCCGGTCCAGGTGGCCACCCATCTCGTGATCCGCGAGTCGTGCGGCTGCGGTCGCGGCGTCCAGGTGAGCGACGAGGTCGCGCATGGGGCCGTTGCCGCCATCGAACCGGCGGAGATTCGGGCCGTGCGCGAGCGCCTGGTCGAGGCGTTCATTGCCGGCGTCGAACGCGATGAACCGGTGGCCCTGCATGAGGCCGTGGACGCAATCCTGCGCCGCGCCGCGCAGGGCTGGGACGATTCCGCCATCTGGCAAGCCGCCTTTTCGGTGGTGAGCGACGATCTGCCCCTGCTGGTCGAGCGCTGGCCGGATGAGCCGCAGCGGGCGCGGGCGCGACGCCTGTTGGAAGCAAGTCGGGCGGCGGTCACAGCCGCCACGTGGCAGCGTCACCGGCGTTACGTGATGGATCAGCACTGGACGGCCGATCGCGTCGGCGTGCTGACCGCGCATCTGCAGGCCGCACTCGATGAAACGCAAGTTTACGCGGTGTTGGCGCATTATCTACCCCAAATGGGCATCCGGTTCGCGACCGTGGCCCTGTTCGAGCCGGCCGACGGCGATCCGACGGCCGGCTGCAACCTGCGCATCATCACACCGGCAAGCCAGGAGCCGATCAGGTTTCTCTGCCGCCATTTCCCACCCCCAGGCTTGTTGACTGACGATTCGCCTTTCAGCCTGGCGTTGTTGCCGCTGGTCAACCCGCGGGGGCAATTGGGCTTTCTCGCCTTCGACGCGGGCCAGCTCGACCTTTACGGCGCTATCGCACAGCAGCTGGCCGCGGCGCTCAACACCGCGCAGCTGTACCGCGAGGCTACCGAGGGCCGCCGCCTGGCCGAAGAGGCGAATCGCATGAAGAGCCGCTTCCTTTCCACTGTCAGCCACGAGCTGCGCACGCCGCTGAACCTGATCGTCGGCCTGGGCGAGATCCTGCTGCGCGACAGCGACAGCGGCGATACGCCGCTGCCCCCTGCGGCGCGCAAGGATGTGGAGCGCCTGAACGCCAACGCGCAGCACCTCGGCCGCCTGATCGGCGACGTGCTCGACCTGGCCTCCAGCGACGCGGGGCAGCTGCGGCTGACCAACCAGCTGATGGACCTGGGGCAGGTGTTACAGGCCGCCGCGGAGACGGGGCGCCGGCTGGCTGCGGACAAAGGGCTGGCCTGGCGCACATACCTGCCGGAGTCGGGGCCGTGGATTTGGGGCGACCGCACGCGGCTGGCGCAGGTGGCGCTCAACCTGATCAGCAATGCGATCAAGTTTACGGCGCGCGGCGAGGTCAGCCTGACGGTGGAGACCGGCCCTGAGTCTGTCACCGTCAGCGTGTGCGACACGGGGTTGGGCATCCCGCCGGAGGAACAGGGCGCGATCTTCGACGATTTCCGCCGGTCGGAGCGGAGCATCACCCGCGGCTATGGCGGCCTGGGCCTGGGGCTGGCGATCTGCCGGCGGCTCATCGAGCTGCACGGCGGCGCGATCGAGGTCCATTCGACCGGCCAGGAAGAGGCCGGCTCGACCTTCTCCTTCACCCTGCCGACGGTGGCGCCGCCGGCCGCGCAGGAGCGGGCGGTCATACCCATGGTCAAGGTGGCGCCCTGGGTTCTGGTGCTCACCAGCGCTCTGGATGTGAACGAACGCCTGCGCCTGCACTTGGAGCAGCGCGGGTTCATCGTGCAGATGGCGCGCATAGATCAACCGGCGAGCTGGCAGGCTCAATTGGTGGCCGCGCCCCCGGCTGCGGTGGTGGCCGACGTCACCCTGGCTTCGGATCAGGCCTGGAACGTGCTCAAGATGCTCAAGTCCGATCCGACCACGCAGGCTGTCCCTGTGCTCTTCTATGCGCTCTCACAAGAGAGCGGGGCACTGCTGGAGTTCGACTATCTCACCAAGCCCATCGAGCTGGCCGAGCTGACGCGCGCGCTCGATCAACGCTGGCTGGCCGCCGATGTGGCCCATCCTCAGGCCGCCTTCCTGGTGGTGGACGACGATCCAGAGACGTTGGAGATGCACGCGCGCATCGTGCAGGCGCGTTCGCCCACCCATCGGGTGTTCAAGGCGCACAACGGACTCGAAGCGCTGGCGATTCTTCAGCGCGAACGGGTGGACCTGATGCTGCTGGACCTGATGATGCCCGAAATGGACGGGTTCGCGGTGTTGGAGGCGATGCGCGAGCGGCCGGCCACACGCGACATTCCTGTCGTGGTGGTGACGGGCCAGACGCTGACCGAGGCGGAGATGGCCCGCTTGAACCTGGGCGTGACACGCGTGCTGAGCAAGGGCATCTTCAGCCTGGAAGAGACGCTGGCGCACCTCGACGCCGCGCTGGCGCGCAAGCGCGAACTGAGCAGCGAGGCGCAGCGCCTGGTGCGCCAGGCGATGGCTTACATGCACGCGCATTACGCTGAACCGCTTTCGCGGCAAGAGATTGCCGAGCATGTCGGCCTGAGCGACGACTATCTGACCAGCTGCTTCCGCAAAGAGTTGGGCCTGACGCCGGTCGCCTACCTCAACCGCTATCGCGTCCAGCAGGCCCGGCATCTCCTCAAGAACACCCACAAGAGCATCACGGAGATCGCGCTGGACGTGGGTTTCTCCGGCAGCAGCTATTTCAACCGCGTCTTCCGTCGCGAGACCGGCGTGACGCCGGAAGCATACCGGCGCGGCTGAGCAGGTTTTTCAACATGCCAGGCAAGCGCACCATCGCTCCGTTGCGCGCATCCCCGGCGGGTTTACCTTACGCAGGGCAAACCCGCCCTGGCGCGCCCCGTGCAAAACCTCTCGGAAAAGTGCGCACGCTGTGCGCTTTTAGACAAGTCTTTACTTACTGCAACCCCTATACTGTTATCAGGTTGTGGGACCGATCTCAAGGTCACGCCTGAGGGCTACCATGACACTCACATTGAAACAGATCGCTAAACTGGCAGGCACTTCACGCTCGACGGCGTCACGGGTACTCAATCAGCACCCCGGCGTCCGTCCCGAAGTGCGCGAGCGCGTATTGCAAATCATGCGCCAATACGGTTTCCGCCCTGATCCCGCCGCGCGATCGCTGGCCTCCCGACGAATGGGGATCATGGGCGCCGATCAGTCTGCGGTAGATCGCGACAGTGAGGCTGCGGCGTGATAGTGCACCGGCGAACAGCCTCTCTTTTTTGGCGGTCACTGGTACCGCTTCCAGATTCGTCTCGAGGAGGTGAGGATCGAACAGATAAGGCAACCCCAGAAACGCAACGCTGTCGCCCCGAAGAATACCGATACTACATTATATTAAGGAGAAGATTGTCATGTCTAAGAAAGCCCTGACCCTCGTCAGCATGATGCTCGTGCTGGCCACGTTGTTGACTGCCTGTGGCGGCGCCGCTACGCCGGCCCCGGCGACGCCTGCGGCTGCCGAGCCGACCAAGGCGCCCGTTGCTGCCGAACCGACCAAGGCGCCTGTGGAAGCGAAGGTAACGCTGAAGGTCCTCGTTCATCAGAACCCACCGATGGTTGAGTTCATGAACACCTTCAACGAGAAGTTCCAGGCCAAGTATCCCAACATCACCGTGGACATGTCGGTGGTCAACGCCAACGACCTGAGCACCGTCACCCAGACCCGCTTGACCGCGAATGATGTGGATGTCGTGGACATGTTCGGCTTTGCGAACGCTGCCCAGTCCTACATGAAGAACGTCACCCCGCCCAACTGGCAGACCCTGATTGACGCCGGTCTGCTGATGGACATCACCGATCAGCCTTTCATCAAGAACTATGATGATGCCACCATCAAGGATTCCGGCACCTACAAGGGCAAGGTCTATGCGATCAACCTCGGTCGCGTCTCCTACAGCGGCATTTACTACAACAAGGACATGTTCACGGCGAACAATGTCAAGGTTCCCACGACGTGGGGCGAATTAGTCACGGCCTGTGAGACCTTCAAGAAGGCCAATGTCCCCTGTATGACCGCTGGCGGCAAGGACGGCTGGCCGATCTTCGTCGGCGCCTACGGCCTGACGGGTGCGCTGTATCCTGACCAGGCTGCCCTGGTCGAGGGCCTGTGGACCGGCACGATCAAGTGGAACGATGCCAAGGCTCTTGAGATGTGGCAGAAGATGAAGATCTACACCCAGGACATGATGGAATCAGGCGCCAGCGGTATCGCCGGCGACGCCGCCCCCGGACGCTTTGCCTCCGGCGCGGTCGCCATGTTCCCCGGCGGCACCTGGTATGCTTCGGCCATCGAGGCTGCGCAGCCGTCCTTCAAGTGGGGCTACATCCCCTTCCCCGGCAGCGACAAGGCTGACGACAACAAGTACCTGTTCGGCAAGTATGACCAGGGCTGGGCCGTGGCCGCCAAGACGCCGAGCAAGGACGCCGCTATGAAGTACCTGGCCGAGTTCTCCGACCCGGCCAATTACCAGGAGTTCGCCAACAAGGTTGGGTTCATTCCCACCCAGGCAGGCGCCAAGCTGGAGACCCAGATTGGCACCGAGGTTGCGCCTTACCTGGCCAACTTCCGCGTGGGCTTCGAACAGTACTGGATCGCGCCGAAGGGTTCCGGCCAGTACGCCAACCCGTGGGCGTCTTACTTCAAGCCGTTCGGCACGTATGACGATCCCCAGGAACTGGCCAATAAGGTCCAGGCCGACCTGCAATCCGGGTTGGACGCGAACAAGTAGGATCATTCCTGATCCGATGATGTGATGTATCCGCGCGGAGATGGGAAGCCCATCTCCGCGCGGGAATCGAGCCTTCAGGCGGTCTGGCGCAGATCGCGCCGCTGACTGAAGCCTCGATTCCTGTCTGCCATAAGCCCGGGTTTCGCAATAACGGCCATCGCAATGGAGGCACGCCATGAACTATCATTTCGGTCGCGGCAGGGCCAGATGGACGCCTTACCTGCTGCTCCTGCCAGGCATCTTCTTCTATCTGCTGATCAGCCTGGGGCCATCGCTCGCCACGGCGGTCTATTCATTCACCGACGCGACGGGCATCCGTGGGGCCCCCATCAACTGGGTTGGCCTGCAAAACTACCGCGAGTTTCTCTTCATGGGGCAGGCATCCCGCGACAACTATGATGCCCTCTTCCGTACGTTGATTTTCTGTTTCTTCGTGACCACGATCCAGTTTGGGCTGGGGTTGGTCATCGCACTGCTCGTCAACCAGAAGCTGCGCGGCGTCAACTTTTTCCGCACCATCTACTTCATGCCTGTGATCCTGGGCGCCGTGATCCAGGGTCTGATCTGGTCGCTGTTCCTTTACCCGCTGGGCGGCCCGATGGCGCGGCTACTGGAAATGATCGGTACGCGCTCGGAGTTCTTCGGCGGTCAACCGAGTCAGGCTTTTGCCTGGGTCATCGTCGTGCAAATCTGGGCCAACATGGGCACGACGATGATGATTTTTATCTCCGGCCTGCAAACCATCCCCAGCGAGCTGTACGAAGCGGCGCGCATTGATGGCGCCGGCTCCTGGGATGTTTTCAAGAACGTCGTTTGGCCCCTGTTGACGCCCGTCGCCAACACCAACCTGCTCCTGAACATCATCGGGTCGCTACAGGCCTGGCAGCTGTTCCTGGTGCTCCTCGGTTACCGAAACGGCACCCAGGTCTTGGGGTACCTGATCTTTGCCCAGGGCTTTGGGCAGACCTCCGGGAGCGTCACCAGCGCATTTCGCCAGGGTTATGCCGCGGCCGCTTCGATCGTCCTGTTCCTGCTGGTGCTCGTCATCGGCATGACCGTGCAGACGTTCCTGCGACGCCGGGAAGAGAGGATAATGGGATGAACACAGCTACTACACCCAAACCTGCGGGCAAGGACCTGATGCCATCGCGCCGAATTGATTGGGGCCGCATTAGTTCCTATGGGGTTCTTCTGCTCTTTGCCATCATCTACCTCGGCCCGCTGCTCATGCTGGTCAACACCTCCTTGAAGACCCTGCCGGAGTTCATGAAGAACGCCACGGCTGCGGCCACAACGCTGAACTTCAAGAACTTCCTGGACGCCTGGACCAAGGCCAGCTTTCCCCGTTACCTGACGAACACGGTGATCTACACCGTTTTCGCAACGGCCGTCTACATCGCCACCGCGGTGTTCGTCGCGTTTCCGATCTCGCGCGGCTACGTCAAGGGCGCGAAACTGCTGCTGACCCTCTTCGTGATCGCGCTCTTCCTGCCGGTCGCGTTGATCCCGCAGTTCCAGTTGATGTTGAGCCTGGGGCTTTACAACAACCCGATCGGCTACGTGATGCTGTTCCTGGTGAACCCCATCGGGATCGTGATCCTGGTCAACTACATCAAGACCCTACCGAAGGAGATGGACGAGGCGGCTGCGATTGACGGCTGCGGCTACTTCCGCTTCGTGACGACGGTGGTCTTCCCGCTGATCCAGCCGGCCGTGGCGACCGTCGCCGTACTGCACGCCATCGGCATCTGGAACGAGCTGATCCTGCCGACCATCTACCTGACCAACAAGAACTACTACCCAATCACACGCGGCATGATCGTGTTCCAGGGGGTCTACGGCAGCAACTGGCCCACCCTGGCGGCCGCCGTGTTGATCATGACGCTGCCCATGGTCATCATCTTCCTGGTCTTGCAGCGCTACATCGTATCGGGCCTGACGGCGGGCGCAGTCAAAGGCTAGGCTTGTGACAGCGCCTCGCCTGGCCAGTACGCCGATTTGAGATCGGTGTACTGGCCAGGTCTGTCAGCGGGCCAGCCCGAAAGGAGACTGCGGATGGCTTCGATGCCCTGGAGACTCGTGTGGAGCGACGAGTTTGACGGCATGGAGATTGACCGGAATCGGTGGCGGCCTGAGGCGGGGTACACTGGCGAGAGCAACAACGAGCTGCAGATCTACACCGATCGCCCCGAAAATATCCGGCTCGAAAACGGTCAGCTGGTGCTCGAAGCCCGAAAAGAAGCCTACGCAGGACACGGCTACACGTCCGGCCGCCTGACGACGGTAGACCTGCACGCCTGGACCTATGGCCGCTTCGAGGCCCGGATCAAGATCTCGTATGGGCAGGGGATGTGGCCCGCGTTTTGGTTGTTGGGCGACGATGCCTCGAACGAGGGCTGGCCGGAATGTGGCGAGATTGACATCATGGAGAACGTTGGCCGCACGCCAACCACGATCCGGGGCACGATCCACGGACCTGGCTACTGCCGTGATGACGGCATCTGGGCCGATTACACCCTGGCGGAGGGCCGCTTTGCGGACGATTTTCACCTCTTCGCCATCGAATGGGAACCGGGCCAGATTCGCTGGTATGTTGATGGCAGCCTCTTCCGCACCCGCACTCCCCAGGATGTCCCGGGGCCATGGGTATTCGACCACCCGTTCTTTCTCATCTTGAACCTTGCGGTGGGCGGCCAATGGCCCGGCTACCCGGACGACACCACGATTTTCCCGCAGTTCATGGTTGTAGATTACGTTCGCGTCTATCAGCGCTGACCGATTGAGCTGCCGCTATTTTGGCAGAGAGAGAATGTAAGGGAAAGGATGCTGTTCGCATGAAGAAGACCCGCGGCTCAGTTCTGCTGTTGCTTATCTTGGTGTGCTCGTTAGCAGGCTGCACGACCCCGCCGCCCATCGCCGCGCCGCCGGGCATGAAGCTGATCTGGCACGATGAGTTCGACGGCAAGGCAGTTGACAAAGCCAACTGGACGTACGATCTCGGCGGCGGCGGTTGGGGCAACGGCGAGGCGCAGTTCTACACCGCGCGGCCCGAAAACGCGCGCGTGGAAAACGGCCTTCTGATCATCGAGACCCGCCAGGAAAAATACGAAGGCTCGTACTACACTTCGGCCCGGCTGAAGACCCAGGGGCTGCAATCGTTCCAGTACGGCCGCATCGAGGCGCGGCTCAAGGTGCCGAAGGGCGCGGGGCTGTGGCCGGCCTTCTGGATGCTGGGCGCGAATTTTGACGGCAAAAACTGGCCGGACTGCGGCGAGATTGACATCATGGAATATGTCGGCAAGGAGCCGGATCTCATCATGGGCACGGCGCATGGCCCCGGCTATTCCGGCGCCCTGGGGTTGGGCCAGTGGAACCGCCAGAAATACAACATCGCCGACGACTTTCACACCTACGCCATCGAATGGCAGGCCGGCCAGGTCAAGTGGTTCTACGATGGCGCTGAATACTTCACGCTGACCCGCGCCGACGTCGGCGACCGCCCATGGGTTTTCGACCAGCCGTTCTTCATCATCCTGAACCTGGCCGTGGGCGGCACGTTGGGCGGCGTCATTGGTCTCGACACGGTCTTCCCGGCGCAGTACCAGGTGGATTATGTCCGCGTGTTTCAGCCGGTCACGCCATGAAGGCGTGTGAGAAACACATTCACAGATAAAGAGCTTGGTAAAGGAGCTTAGTAGATGAAGAGACGTTTCCTTGTTTTCAACGTGCTTACGATAGTGACTCTCTTGCTCAGCGGGACGTTCCTGCCCCAGACGCCCCACGCCCTGGCGCGGGTGGCGGAACCTGCCGCCCACGGCCCCGCCGCGCTCAGCGCGCTGCCCCTCGTGGATGATTTCGAGTCTGGGTTGCCGTCCGGGCTGGATGGCACGGTGCCGATTGGGTTCAACACCTTTGCGGACCCCAACAGCACGGCTGCCATCTCGACGACCGCTGCAGCGCCCGCGCCCACCGTGCCAGGTCACGGCGCCGGGAACCACGTCCTGAAGCTCGATCTCAACGTCGTGGCCTGGGCCGGCGTGACGCACGGCTTCGAGAACGCCGGGGTCAACGCCTGGGTGACCCAGGACTGGAGCGCCTACGAGGGCATCTCCTTCTACCTCTATGGCGCCGGCGCTGGCACCGATCTGTTCGTGGATGTGCTCGACAACCGCAACCCCGGCTCGACCAGGGACGACGCCGAACGTTGGACGTTCGCCTTTAGGGACGACGTGACCGGCTGGCGGCTGATCGAGATTCCGTTCGCCAGCATGACCCGCAAAGAGATCGGCAATGGCGCGCCGAACGACGGCTTTGGCCTGACCGAGGTGCACGGCTGGGGCTTCGGCACGCTGGGCACAGGCGGCGCAAGGTCCTACTACCTGGACGATGTGTCGGTCTACGGCGCCGCGCCAATCAGGCCGCTGACGGTCGCCTTCAGCACGCTCAACTACCCGGTTACTGAGGGCGGCGCGGTAACTGTCACAGCCAAGCTCAGCAAGGTCTCCGCTAACCCGGTGATGATCCACTACGCGACGACCTTCGGCCTGGCGATCCCGAATCGGGACTACCGGCCGACCTCAGGCATGCTGACCTTCCCGGCCAACGTGACCGAGCAGTCGTTCACGGTGCAAACGATTGACGATGCGAAGTTCCAGGGTGAGCGCGGCGTGTTGGTCGAGCTGTCCAACCCCAGCGGTGGTGACCTGGCGCTGGGCTTTCCGCCGATCGCGCGCGTGAACATCCGCGACAACGAGGTCTATTACCCCCCGCTGCTCGACGACTTCGAGACCACCCCTTACCTGTGGTCAGCCTCCCCGCAAGCTACTTTGTCCAACCCTGAGATCGCAGCCGGAAGCGCGCTGGCGCTGCCTGGCCAGGGCGCCTACGAGCATGTGCTCCAGGTCGGCCCGAGGACGCGCCTTTATCTGCCAGGGATTGTGAAGCGTGGTCGCGTGACCGGTTCCACTGCTCCACAGACCCCGCCCAATAACCCGCAGGTCACCTATCACTTTGGCCGCACCTTCCCCATCGGCCAGGACTGGAGCGCCGCGTCGGGGTTGAGCTTCTGGTACTACGGTCGCAACGGCAACCAAACGATCCATGTCAACCTCGCCAACGACCTGGCGACTCCCGCGAACCCCGCAAACTGGCAGCTCGTCTGGAGCGATGAGTTCAATGGCCCTCCAGGCACGGCGCCGAACGCCAACGTCTGGGGCAATGAGGTCGGCGACGGCACCGCTTATGGCATCCCCGGTTGGGGCAACGACGAGCTGGAGTATTACACTCCCGGCGGCGCCAACGCCTCGGCCGACGGCAGCGGCAACCTGGTGATTACCGCCCAGGATGCTGACCCAGCGCTGCAGTGCTACTACGGCCCCTGCAAGTACACCTCGGCGCGGCTGCTGACCAAGAACCGGTTCGAGGTCGCCTATGGCCGGGTCGAGGCGCGCGTCAAGGCGCCGCGCGGGGCCGGGCTGTGGCCCGCGTTCTGGATGCTCGGTACCGATATTGACCAGGTCGGCTGGCCGCAGACCGGTGAGATTGACATCATGGAGCACGTCGGCCGCCTGCCCAACCAGATCTTTGGCACGCTGCACGGCCCCGGCTACTCGGGCGGCAACAGCTACGGCCATGTCGTTGACCTGGGCGTACCGGTCGCCGATGCCTTCCATACTTTCGCCGTGGAATGGCAGCCGGACAAGATCACCTGGTTCCTCGATGGCGCGCCCTACTTCACCGCGACCCCGAATGATCCATTCCTGGCGGGCAAGCAGTGGGTTTACAACCACCCGTTCTACATGCTGCTGAACGTGGCGGTTGGCGGCAACTTCGGCGGCGCGGTCGGCTCCGACACGACCTTCCCGCAGCGGACGCTGGTTGACTATGTGCGCCTCTATCAGGCCGCGCCGAGTCCGGTGTCGTTCACAGCCTCGTTCACTGAAAACTTCAACGGCTGGCGGCAGATCAACATCCCCTTCACGTCCTTCCAGGGCGCTGTGGGGACGACGTTGAACCTGGCGGCCGTGCGCTCGCTTAGCTTCGAGACGCCGACAGGCCTGCTGCGCCCGATCCTGATTGACCAGGTGCGCCTGAAATACGCGGACACCACGCCGCCGACGGTCGCCATTACCAGCAGCGCGGCGGGTCAGGTCGCGCGAGGCCCTGTCACCTTCTCCTTCACCTTTAGCGAAGATGTCGGCGCCAGCTTCACGGCCGATGACATCGCCGTGACGGGCGGCACAGCCGGCGCGTTCACGCGCGTCAGCGGCACGTTGGCGACCCTGGTGGTGACGCCGCCCGCCAACGCGGCCGGCACGATGAGCGTCAGCGTCGCCGCCGGCAAGTTCTACGACGCCGCTTACAACGCCAACACGGCCGCGGCCTCTCTCGACCAGGCCTACGATACGACGAGCGTTGTCGTTCCCGGCCTGCCGGTGACGTTCGACGATCCGGCGGTGACCTACACGCTGACCGGCTTCGGCGGGGCTGAGGCGGCGAGCGTCGTGACCGATCCGGCGGGCGGGACGAACAAGGTGGCGCAGGTCATCAAATCGGCCA
>DAISHS010000037.1:0-7580 GCA_036822415.1 Chloroflexota bacterium | reverse complement strand
CTTTGCCAACCCGGCCTCAGGCACCCCGGCGTTGAACCTGGCGAACACCTACAACCGCATGTCGGTCTTCCCGAACTTCGGCAAGACCGGCGCGCAGATCGGCGGCGCCTCGACCTACTACTTCGACGACTTCGCCATGAGCGGCAGCATCCTCCCCGGCCTGCCGGTGACGTTCGATGATCCGGCGGTGACTTACACGCTGACCGGCTTCGGCGGGGCCGAGGCCGCGAGCGTGGTGACCGATCCGGCGGGCGGGACGAACAAGGTGGCGCAGGTCATCAAATCGGCCACGGCCGAGCTGTGGGCCGGCGTGACCGTCTCGACCGCGGCGAACAACTCGATTGCGCCGATTCCGTTCAGTGCGACGGCCAAGCGCATCACGGTGCGGGTGTGGTCGCCCGCTGCGGGCATCCCGATCCGGCTGAAGGTCGAAGATGCGTCCGACGGCAGCAAGAGCTGCGAGACCGAGGCGACGACCACGGTCGCCAACGGCTGGGAGACGCTGACCTTCGACTTTGCCAACCCGGCCTCAGGCACCCCGGCGTTGAACCTGGCGAACACCTACAACCGCATGTCGGTCTTCCCGAACTTCGGCAAGACCGGCGCGCAGATCGGCGGCGCTTCCACCTACTACTTCGACGACTTCGCCTTCGGGCCTTGAACCTGGCCCTGATGTGAGCGCGGCTGTCGAGCAGCAGATGTGACTTTCGCGCTCTGTTAAGTTAGATTTTACGTGCCTGGCGTTTTCCGAGACGGGCGTGCGCCAGGAAAATTTCCGGTAAGCGCCAGGCACGTGGAGACAAAATCCAGTCTTAGAGAGCACTCAGGCAATTCGGCAGGGCTTGGGCGGTCTGTGATTGCAGCCGCCCAGGCTCGGCGCCGACGGTCAACCCCTAATCCTCTTGGTAACAACGATCGGAGACTACGACGATGCCAGTATCGCCCATTGTCATCGGCAACATACCCCTTAAGCAGACCGAAAAACGCGTGCAGGGTGAGTATCTCACCCTGGCAGGCGAAGCGTACTACCGAATCAGCAATTTCGACGCGATGGAGCCGTTCTTCATGAACCTGGTCAGCAGCTCCGACCATTGGCTCTTCATCGCATCAACCGGCGGCCTTTCCGCCGGCCGGGTCAGCCCCGAACACTCCCTGTTTCCCTACTATACCGTAGATAAGCTCACGGAGAACAGCGGTAACACCGGCAGCAAAGCCATTTTGCTGGTCCAGCGCGACGGGCAGACAAGCCTGTGGGAGCCGTTGTCCGACCGGCAGCAGGGTATCTACACCATTGCCCGCAATCTGTACAAAAACATTGCCGGCACGACGCTGATCTTCGAAGAGGTCAATCCCGATCTCGGCCTGACCTATCGCTATGCCTGGCGGACCAGCGAGCGTTTCGGGTTCGTCAAGACGACCTGGCTGGTCAACACCGGCGAATCGCCCTGCCAGGTGGCGCTGCTGGATGGCATTCAGAACATCCTGCCGGCCAACGTGGTGATGGCGACCCAACAAATGTTCAGCACGCTGCTGGATGCCTACAAGCGCAGTGAACTGGATCGGGAGACCGGGTTAGCCATTTTCGCCTTGAGCTCGACCCTGACCGACCTTGCGGAACCCAGCGAATCCCTCCTGGCGACGACCGTGGCCCAGGTCGGGCTGGCTCAGGCTGAGCATCTTCTCTCCTCCGTGCAACTTGATCGTTTCCGCTCCGGCCAGACGCTGGCGGTTGAAACGGAGGTGCGCGGCCGGCGCGGCGCGTATTTCGTACACGCAACGCTTGATCTGGCCCCGGGCGCGGAGCAGAGCTGGCATCTGCTGGCTGAGGTTCAGCAGGACAGCGCGGCCATTGCACAGAAGCGGCGCTGGCTGCGCGGCGACCGGGCGACCTTGCTGCAGGAGCTCGAAGCCGACATCGCTGCCACGCAGATCAACCTGTGGAAGATCGTCGCCAACGCGGACGGCATACAGCTTTCCAATAACCCTGCCTATGCCCCTTATCATTTCGCGAATGTGCTGTTCAACGTGATGCGCGGCGGCACGTTTGCGGACCAGTATTGGGTCGAAACCCAGGCGTTCGCTGACCTCGTGGCTGCCTGCAATTTGCCGGCTCTGCGGGCCAATGCCGACTTTTTTGCCAGCCTGCCCCCGCGCCTGCTTTTCAGCGACCTTCAGCGCCGGCTGGAGGCTCACGGCGCGGCCGACTTGATCCGCCTGGGCCGTGCGTATCTGCCGCTGACGTTCAGCCGCCGGCATGGCGACCCCAGCCGGCCGTGGAATCGCTTTGCGATCAGCCTGAAGAAGCCCGACGGCTCTACTAAACTGGATTACGAAGGCAACTGGCGCGATATCTTCCAGAACTGGGAGGCCCTGGCCTATTCCTATCCCGAATATATCGAGAACATGGTCGGCGCCTTCCTGAACGCCACCACAGCCGATGGCTACAACCCCTATCGCATCACCTATCATGGGGTGGACTGGGAGATTCCGGAACCGGGCAACCCCTGGGCCAATATCGGCTACTGGAGCGATCACCAGATCATCTATCTCCAGAAACTATTGGAGATCAGCGCCGCGGTGCATCCCGGCAGGTTGCAGGAATTTCTTGTGCAGCCGTTGTTTAGCTATGCCAACGTCCCGTATCGCCTGAAACCGTACGGCGACCTGCTGCACGACCCCTACAACACGATTGACTTCGACTGGAACCTGGAACACCAGATCAGCGCGCGCTGCCGTGAGCGCGGCACGGACGGCAAGCTCGTGTGCGCCCCCGACGGCCAGGTGCTTCATGTGGCGCTGGCCGAAAAACTGCTGACGCTGCTGCTCGCCAAGTTAGCAAACTTCGTGCCCGAAGGCGGCATCTGGATGAATACCCAACGTCCGGAATGGAACGATGCCAACAACGCCCTGGTGGGCAAGGGGTTGTCGGTGGTGACGCTGGGCTACCTGCGGCGCTATCTCGCTTTCTGCCAGGAATTGCTTGGCGGCAGCGGACTGGCGACCGTACCGCTGCATGCGGAGGTGCAGGGCTTCTATCGGCAGGTGTCCGACGCCCTGCAGCAGTTCCAGCCAGTTTTGAGCGGTTCGTTTACCGATGAGCAGCGCCGCAGCATGATGGATCTCCTGGGCCAGGCCGGCAGCGACTACCGCTGGGGCTTCTACCGGGACGGGTTTGCCGGCGCGGTGGTTGCTACACCGGTCGAGGAGATCGTCGCCTTCCTTGCGCTGGCGCAGCAGTACATCGAGCATACGCTGCGGGCCAACCGGCGCAGCGACAACCTGTACCACGCTTATAACGTGCTGCACCTCACGCACAGCCGCGCGGCCGTCAGCCGGCTCTATGAAATGCTCGAAGGCCAGGTCGCCATCCTCTCCTCCGGGTTGCTCTCGGGGGCGGAGTCGCTCGCCCTGCTCCAGGGCCTGCGCCAGAGCGCACTCTATCGGGCCGATCAGAACACCTACATCCTGTACCCTGACCGCGAACTGCCGGGCTTCCTGGAGCGGAACTGTCTGACCCGCGACCAGGTGCAGTCGGTGAAGCTGTTGGCTACGCTGGTTGACGCGGGGGATTCATCCATCGTCACCCGTGATGTTGATGACGTCTACCACTTCAACGGCCGCTTCCGCAACTTCCGCGATGTCAGTCGCGTGTTGGAAACACTCAAATCGCAACCCCGCTACACTGCCTTGGTCGAAGCCGACTTCAGCAAGGTGCAGGCGCTGTTTGAAGAGACCTTCCACCACGACCAGTTCACCGGCCGTTCGGGCACCTTCTTCGCCTTCGAGGGCCTGGGCAGCGTCTACTGGCACATGGTGGCCAAGCTCCTGTTGGCCGTGCAGGAAACCGTCCTGCGCTTCAAAGCCGAGCCTTTCGCACCGGCATTGATTGACCACTATCTCGACATTCGGCAGGGCCTGAGCTTCAACAAATCCCCGGCGGCCTACGGCGCCTTCCCCACCGATCCCTACTCGCACACGCCGAAGGGACAGGGCGCGAAGCAGCCGGGCATGACGGGCCTGGTCAAGGAGATCATCCTGACCCGACTGGCCGAAGTCGGCCTGTCCGTGAAAAATGGTTGCCTGGCCTTCGATCCACTGTTGCTGGATAAAGGAGAGCTGCTTACCGCCCCAACGACATTCGACTACCTGGACGTATCGGGCCAGCCCCAGCGCCTCGAATTGCCCGCCGGTTCCTTAGCCGCCACCTTCTGCCAGACGCCGATCATCCTCCGCGTCGAGGGTGCGCCCGGCATCCGCGTTCATTTCAACGACGGGACGGCCAAAGAGGTCGCCGGACTGCTTTTGGATGCGGCCACCAGCCGCCAGCTTTTCCAGCGTGAGGGCGCGATCCACCACCTGGAAGTGACCTGCCCGGTTTCAGCGTAGGCTCCCGCAGCTCCTGAACAACCTGGGCGCAATGACGCCATTTCGATGCATCTGGGGGAATACGGTGGGATGTCCTTTGGTAGCGTGCAAGGCCCATCATCCCCCAGAAATCATTCTGGAGAGAAGGTACAGATGTCGAAAGGAACTTTTGCATATCAATCATTGGCGGGAATTGATGTTGCCGGTCTTTCCACCGATGATTTGAAAGCCGCTGTCGGCGCAGTCTTAAAACGGAAGATTCATGGGATTGCCTTTAGTCCATATAACGAAGAACTGAAACCCGGCATGCAAATTACAGGCGCCCATATCCGTCAGCGCCTTAGCATTGTCCAGCCATATGTCAACTGGGTCCGAACCTTCTCCTGTACAGAAGGCAACGAGCTGATCCCTCAACTCGCACATGAGCTTGGGCTAAAAACGCTGGTGGGGGTATGGCTCGGCAAAGACCGCGAAAAGAACGAAATGGAGCTCAACGGCGCCATCGAAGTCGCGAGAAGCGGCTACGCCAACCTGTTGGGGGTAGGCAACGAGGTGTTATACCGTGGGGATTTACCCGAATCTGAGTTGATTGATTACATCCAGCGCGCTCGGGAAGGCGCGCCGGGCGTTGCCGTGGGTTACGTGGACGCCTACTTCAATTTTGTCAATCACCCGCGCGTCAGTGATGCCTGCGATGTGATTTTTGCCAATTGTTATCCCTTTTGGGAGGGCTATCCCGCTGAACATGCGTTGGTTTACATGAAGGATATGTACCACCGGGCTGTCCGCGCAGGTAGGGGCAAAAAAGTGATTATCAGCGAAACAGGCTGGCCCAATCTTGGCACAACCCTCAGGGGCGCTGCTGTGCCTTCTTTTGAGAACGCCATCCGCTATTTCATCAACACTTATCAGTGGGCGGAGGAGGAAGGAATTGACATATTCTATTTTTCTTCGTTCGATGAATCATGGAAAATTGCTGAGGAAGGGGATGTGGGCGCTTATTGGGGGCTATGGGACAAGGATGGCAAGCTAAAATATGCCTAGGCTGCTGACCAAACATCGAATGTTGGAACAGTTCACCCAAAACCCCGGCAAGGCGATCTGTTACTCTGGATACCGGGAAGGCCAGGATCCTCGCCGGGAAATTTATCCTAGCCGTGAGGAGATTCGTGAAGATCTGCGGCTTCTGGCAAGATTCTGGACGGTGATCCGGTTGTATGATAGCAGCCAACACGCTGAAACAACGCTCAACGTGATCCGCGCCGAGGGGCTAGAGCTGAAGGTGCTGTTGGGCACGGATCTGGCTGCCGAAATCAGCAATCCCCAGTGCCCCTGGGGGGCAGCGTATGATGGCAAGACCCTTGCTGCAAACCGCCGCACGAACAGGGCCAATCTCGATCGCATGATCGCGCTAGCGAAACTTTACGATGACATCGTCATCGCGGTTTCTATCGGAAATGAAGCAAGCGTCGAATGGACGGATCACATGGTCCCTGTGAATCAGTTGGTTGCCTATGCTCGGCGCGTCAAAAAAGCGGTTCCACAGCCGGTCACATTCTGCGATAACTACGTTCCGTGGGCCAGCAAATTGGAACCTTTGGCCGCTGAGTTGGATTTCATCTCGGTCCACACCTACCCGGCCTGGGAGAATTTCACGACCGACAATGCTCTCGAGTACACCAAAGAGAACTACCGGTCTGTCGTCAATCACTTTCCCAACAAACCCGTTGTGATTACCGAAGCAGGTTGGCCGACAGCCTCTAATGGACGGGGCATTGATCCACGTAACGCATCTGAAGAGGCGCAAGCCCAGTATTGCCAGGAACTGCTGGCATGGTCCCTGGAAGAAAAGATCTTGACCTTTGTTTTCGAAGCGTTTGATGAACCCTGGAAGGGTTCCCCTGACCCTCTCGAGCCTGAAAAGCACTGGGGACTTTTTTATCTGGATCGCACGCCTAAACCAGCCATGCAGCGTATTTGGGCGAAAGACTCCTAAGCGTCTTCCCAAGTGACCGCACATCAGGTCTATCCATGTTCGCGGGCCCCGACCGTCGTCTTCGGCGCCCATACGGCGCTCAGCCTGCCCGAATATATCAGCGAGCGGGGGAGTGGTGCGTTACATCCACGGCGCAACGTGTTACACGCCTGAAACAACCCTTGAAAACGCCGCCGTGCTGATTGACGGCGGCCGCATCACGGCGGTTGACGCCGCCCACGCGCTGCCCTGTCCGGCCGGCGCCGAGGCCCTGGATGCGACCGGTCTGATCCTTGCGCCCGGTTTCATAGACCTGCAGTGTAACGGCGGGTTCGGCGACGATTTCACCGCTGATCCGACGACTATCTGGCGCGTGGCCGCGCAGCTGCCGCGCTTCGGCGTGACCAGCTTCCTGCCCACGATCATCACCGCGCCGCCGGCGCAGGCGGCGCTCGGTCAGCAGGTCGTGACCGCGGGCCGGCCGGCCGGTTTCCGCGGCGCCGAGCCGCTGGGTCTGCACGTCGAGGGGCCGTTCCTCAACCTGCACAAGAAGGGCGCTCACAACCCGGCCTATCTGCGGCCGCCCAGCCTGGAAGCGATTGCGGATTGGGCGCCGGCGACGGGCGTGCGCCTGGTGTCGCTGGCGCCGGAGCTGCCAGGCGCGCTGGCGGTGATCCGCGCCCTGGTCGAACGCGGCGTGCTGGTGAGCGCCGCGCACAGCATGGCGACTTTCGACGAAGCAATCGCCGGTCTGAACGCGGGCATCCGCTATGGCACGCACCTGTTGAACGCCATGCCAGCCCTGGGCCACCGCGACCCCGGCCTGCCCGGGGCGCTGCTGGCCGCTGACCGCGTCACCGTGGGCATCATCGTGGACGGCATCCACGTCCACCCCGCGCTGGTGAAGCTGGTGTGGCGCATGCTCGGCCCGGCCCGGCTGAACCTGGTCACCGATGCGATGGCCGCGCTGGGCATGGGGCCTGGCGTCCATCCGCTGGGCGATTTCGAGGTCACGGTGGATGAGAGCCAGGCGCGGCTGGCCGATGGCACGCTGGCCGGCAGCATCCTGACCCTGGATCAGGCGCTGCGCAACCTGATCGCGTTCACCGGCTGCACGCTGGCTGAGGCGCTGGCGACGATCACCGCCACGCCGGCCAAAGCCCTGGGTCTTGACCACGAACGTGGCCGCGTCGCCCCCGGCTGCGTCGCCGACCTGGTGCTGCTAACGCCCGACTTGCGC
>DAISHS010000036.1:0-20316 GCA_036822415.1 Chloroflexota bacterium | reverse complement strand
CAACGATTGCAAAGTCCACCTGCGTGGACTACCCCCCGAAACTGAAATGCACCCATCTGCCATCGGCGCCTTGCCCGCCGTCGCCGCCAAAGTTGGCAAGGGGGTAGTTGACCAGCCGCAGGCTATCGGCTACAATCGTTGCATTAAGACGTGGCCGAGTAGAAAATAGAGCCGCCTTTGACGCACTGCGCAACTACGCGCAAGGTCCGGTGTTCTAACCCATGCAAATCGGTTGGAATTTGCGGGCGCAGCGGGCGATCTTCTTTCCTGGTCACACGCCGAGGAGAAAAATCACCGGTGGCGCCAACAACCGCGAACGAACTGAACCTGATCGAGCGAGCTAAAACCGATCCTGAAGCGTTTGGCCAACTCTATGAGATCTATGTAGATCGCATCTACAGTTATATTTATTACCATACGGGTAGCCATGCGGACGCTGAGGACTTGACGGCCCGTACATTCTTTCGGGCGTTGGACAGCATCGGGCGTTATGTCCACCGCGGCTTACCGTTCTCGGCCTGGCTCTATCGCATTGCCCATAACCTGGTGGCTAATTGGCATCGCGATCGCAGCCGGCGCAAAGTGGTTTCGCTTGAAGATGTCACCACGGCCGGTTCTCGCGGCAAGACCCCAGATGCGCACGTGGAAGAGGATGAACGGCGCACGGCGCTTGTGGCGGCTATTCGCCGGTTGCCGCTAGATCGTCAGCAGCTTATCTCGCTGAAGTTCGTGGAGCACCTGCCTAATGCCGAAATTGGGGAGATGATGGGGCGCACAGAAGGCGCGATCAAGTCGCTCTATCATCGCACGCTGATTGCACTGCGTGAAGACCTGGCTGCACGCGGCTTCAATTGGTAAGAAACCCTGGTTTTTTGGCCGCCAGGTTGCTCGGAAATGGACTTTCGTTTCATGTTACAATTGATTACGGATTCAACCTGCGATTTACCGGCAGCGTTGATGGCGCAACTGCAACTGCATGTGGTGCCAATCACGATTCGTTTTGGCGCCGACACCTATCTCGAAGGGCAGACGATTGACGAAGCAACCTTTTACGAGAAGGTGCAGACGCTGGGCATCATTCCCAAAACGTCACAGCCTGCGCCCGGCCTTTTGGCCGATGTCTACCGCGAAGCGGGACGTCAGGGCGATGCGGTGCTTTCGCTGCATATCACCAGCAAACTGAGCGGTACGTACAACTCGGCCGTGCTGGCCCAGGCCATGGTCAAAGACGAGGTTCACGTCGAGGTCTTCGACAGCCTGGCCGGTTCCGGCGCCCTGGGCTTCATGGCCTGGGAAGCGCGCCAGATGAGCCTGGCCGGCGCGGGCCTGGAGGAGATTCTGAATCGCCTGCGCGCCATACGCGAGCGCATCCTCATTTTTTTGACGCTCAAGGACCTCAAGTTTGCGCAGATGAGCGGCCGTGTCAACGCCTTGCAGTACGCGGTGGCTTCCCTGCTCGATGTCAAGCCGATCGTCGGCCTGCACGAGGGGGCGCTGGACGTACAGGGGCGTGTGCGCAGCCGCAAGCGGGCGCTGCAGCATTTGTTGGACCTGGTCGCGGAGAAAGTGGGCCAGGCGCCGATTAATTTTGCCGTCATTCATGCTCGGGCGGCCGAGGAAGCGGCTGATCTCCTGCAGCAGGCGCAGCAGCGCTTCACGCTCAAGCAGACGTTCATTGCGCCCTTGTGTACATCAGTCGCCGCCAACCTGGGGCCAGGCACCATTGGGGTCGTTGCCTACCGGGTTTAGGTACTCAGCCGCTCGCTCAGATCAGGGAGAAACAGGGGGAAACTATGTTGATGGACCACACCACCATCGCCGACCTGCTGTCATCGTATGTTGATCGCCTCGTGCTGGGGGATGAGCATACGCAGGACTATTTCGCCTTGTTTCCGGAGCTGCGCCCAGAGCTGGAGCCGCTGCTGCATCTGGCGCGTGATTTGGCAACCTGGCTGCGGCCGGTCAAACCACGCCCTGCCTTTCGCCATGACCTGCGGCGCGCCCTGGTGTCAAGCGGCTACCGGCAGCTGTCGCCCTCGCTGGGCCTGGAATCCCTGGAGCGTGATGCACGCCGTGACTGGATGTTGGGCGCGGCTGCAATCGGCTCGGCAGTCTCGGTGGTTGGCGTGCTGGCCTATCTTTGGCGCAATCGCAGCATGAGCCAGGGCCCAACCCTGCCGGTGCAGTAAATAACGCGCAGGTAAAAAAAGCCGGCTTCGACGCGAAGCCGGCTTTCTTTTTGCTCTTGAGCCGACGCAGTTCACTCAGATTCGGCCCCGAATTTTCCCCTTTTTCATGCAATGTGCGGCAGCGAATTGCGCAACGGCGCCAGTCGTCTCCTCTCTTTTAGTTCGTTCCCGCGGCCCATGCGCGCACGAACTCCACCAGCGTGCGCATCGGGTTAGCTGAGGCCCCGCGCGGCTGGTACGGCTTGTGATCGTCCTGCCAGGCGGCGCCGGCAATGTCGAGGTGCGCCCACGGCGTGTTTTCCGGCACGAATTCCTGCAAGAACAGGGCGGCGATGATGGCGCCGGCGTAACGCGTGCCCGCGCTGCCCTTCATGTCGGCCACATCGCTGTTGATCCGTTCACGGTAGGGCTTCCAGATCGGTAGGCGCCAAATCGGCTCGCCGGCCGCTTCACTGGCCGTCTGCAAGCGGGCGAACAGGGGGTCATCATTGCAAAAAACGCCGCTGAGGTCCGATGACAGGGTCATCACGATGGAACCGGTCAACGTGGCGCAGTCTACGATGGCCGCCGGTTGATAGCGGGCGCTGTAGCACAGGCCGTCGGCCAGCACCATCCGGCCTTCGGCGTCGGTGCTGATATATTCAACCGATTTGCCATTCATTGCTTTGACCACATCGCCGGGCTTGATCGCCGCCGGGCCGGGCATATTCTCGGCTGCGCACACCAGGCCAACCACGCGCACCGGCAGCTCGATCTGGGCAATGCTGCGCAGCGCGCCAATGACAGCCGCTCCGCCAGCCATGTCGCTTTTCATCTCCCACATCCCATCGTTGGGCTTCAGCGAAATGCCGCCCGTGTCAAACGTAATGGCCTTACCAAGCAAGACGAGGGTGTCGCTGTTGCGCACATTCGGCGGGAAGTATTCGAGGACGATGAACTGCGCTTCCTCGGCGCTGCCCTGGCTGACGCTGAGGAAGGACTCCATGCCCATGCTGCGCATCGCTTCCTCGCCATACACCGCCAGCTGAATGGCCGTCTCGGCCGTCAATGCCTGCGCGCGCGCGGCCAGCACCTTCGGCGTGACATAATTCCCCGGCTCATTGACCAGGTCACGCACCAGGTTGGCATTGGTAGCCAGTATTTGACCGATTTGCGCGCCGGTTTCTAATTCGGCCACGATCTCCGCCGATTTTGCCAGCAAGATCAGCTCATCCGCGTCGACCGTGGGGCGCTCTGCGTTCTCTGCGCGCTTGTGGGTGACGAAACGATAGAGGCCGAGCAGGGTGCCTTCAACCACAGCCTGCGCCGCACGCGCGGGCGTCAGGTCCTGGTTGGTTGCGCCATGCACCACGCTGGCCAGGCGGCGCAATTTCAAGTCGGCCAGGGTTTGCGCAGCGACGCCGGCCGCCTGGCGGGCAATGGCCGCGGTGAACTCCGCCTGCTTGCCGAGGCCAACCAGCAAAATGCGCCGCGTCGCCACGGCGTCATCATGGGTGTACAACAGGCGTGTCTTCAAGGCTTCGCCTTTGAAGTCCCCCGTTTTGATGACCTGCTCGATCAAGCCGCCCAGGGCGGCATCGAGCGTACCGAAGCCAGCCTCTTTGGCCGATTGACCTTCGAACAGGCTAATGACGAGCAAATCACTCAGAATCTCGTCCCAGCCTCCGCCCCCCAAATTGACGTGTTTGACAATGATATTCATGCTTTTTTTGCAAGGAACATTCAGCCGTGGCATGGCCTGAGCGCCTCCTCGCCTCCTCTTGCGATATTGGCCCGCCGTCCGTTTGGCGGGCGCTTTCTCTGATTATACTCAGACTGCCAGTAGAAGAAAATTTGCCCCCGGAACATTGGCCCTGACTCGAAAGTGGATGCTATTGGCGCTGACGTTATTCGCGTGTTACAATCTGCCGCAGGAGGAATCTGCCCATGCTGACATCTCAGTCGCTCTGGCAACGCAACCGTCGCATGATGCTGGCGGTTTTGCTGATCTTGACGCTGGCGGCCCTGGCGCGTTGGCTGCCGCCGGTGGTCAAGAGCGCGCAGGCGACCCGCCTGGCGTTCAACGCGCCCCCTCTGCCTGCGCGCCCAACGCCGCTGGCGCGGGCGCCGGCCGGTACGATTCGCTTTGCCGTCATTGGCGACTATGGCGGCGGCGGCCAACCTGAAGCGGATGTGGCCGCCCTGGTGCACAGCTGGAATCCAGACTTCATCATCACGGTGGGCGATAACAACTACCCCAGCGGCGCGGCAAGCACCATTGACCCTAACATCGGCCAGTTTTATCACGACTTCATTTATCCCTATACCGGTAATTATGGCGGGGGCGCGACCGAAAACAAGTTCTTTCCCTCCCTGGGCAACCACGATTGGCTGACCTCGAACGCGCAGCCTTACCTGAATTATTTCACCTTGCCCAACAATGAGCGCTACTACGATTTCGAACGCGGCCCGGTGCACTTTTTTGCCATTGACAGCGATGCGCAAGAACCGGCCGGGATCACGGCCGGATCGCCGCAGGCGCTCTGGTTGCGCGACGCCCTGGCCGCGGCTGCCACCCCCTGGAAACTGGTCTATTTTCATCACGCCCCCTACTCTTCGGGGGCGCATGGCAGTACGGTGGCGCTGCAATGGCCTTTTGCAGCCTGGGGCGCCAGCGCGGTTTTGGCCGGTCACGATCATACTTACGAACGCATTTTGCAGGACGGGATTCCCTACTTCGTTGACGGCTTGGGCGGCTACACCATCTATGCCTTCGGCTCACCCATTCCGGGCAGCGTCGTGCGCTACAACGCCAATTTTGGCGCCATGCTCGTCGAGGCCGCCGCTGCTCAGATCACCTTCCAATTTATCACCCGCAGCGGCGCCGTCATTGACGCCTACACGCTGACTGCGCCGGCGACGGCGACGCCCACCGTCACGCCCACGACTCCCCCGACCGATACCCCAACGCCCGCGCCGACTTTGACCGCGACGGCAACGTCAACGCCGCGGCCATGTTGTGACCTGAACGGCGATGGCCGTCAGGACGTGATGGATATCGAGATCGTAGCCGCCGCGTGGGGCACGCCAGACGTGCGTTACGACTTCAACCACAATGGGATGGTGGACGCGGACGACATCCGCATCGTGGCTGAGGCATGGAGCAGTCAATTGCCCCGGCCGTGATTGCCATCCCCGGCCGTTCCCGGCCTGAGCGGCGCAGATCCCGGCGCGCCGCGCAAGGCCTGGCCTGCCGATTTTGCTCACGATGTTTTCGGCAACGCAGACGGCGACTCGCATCGCCTGTGCGCTTATGCTAGGATGATGTCATCTAAGGAGGATGCTCAAACCATGAAGATTGCGATGATCGGTGTCGGCGCTGTCGGCGCCAGCGCGGCATACGCCCTGATGATCAGTGGCCTGGCCGCAGAGATTGTGTTGATTGATGTCAACGAGGCCAAGGCCGAAGGCGAAGCGATGGACCTGATGCACGGTTCGCCTTTTGTTCGCCCTGTCACGGTTCGCGCGGGCACGTATGCCGATTGCGCGGGCGCTCAGATTGTTGTGATCACGGCCGGCTCTGCGCAGCGACCGGGTGAGACGCGGCTCGACCTGGTGAAGCGCAATGCCGATATCTTCGGCCAGATGATTCCGCAGATTGTCAGCGCCGCGCCTGACGCCATTTTGCTCATCGTCTCCAACCCGGTAGACATCCTGACCTATGTCAGCCTCAAGCTCTCCGGCCTCCCAGTAAATCGGGTGATCGGTTCGGGAACCGTTCTCGATACGGCGCGTTTTCGCGCCTTGATGGGCAATCGTTTGAATGTTGACCCTCGCAGCGTTCATGGCTATGTCATCGGCGAGCACGGCGACAGCGAAGTGGTGGTCTGGAGCCGGGCGACGGTGGCGGGGCTGCCGGTGGAAGATTTTTGCCATCAGCGCGGGATCGCCTACAACGCCATGCTGCGCGATGACATCGGGATGCAGGTGCGCCGCGCGGCCTATGAGATCATCGCCCGCAAGGGCGCGACCTACTACGCCATCGGACTCGGTATTCGGCACGTTGTGGAGTCCATCTTACGCGATCAGAATACGATTTTGACCGTGTCCACCCTGATGACCGGCCAGTTCGGCATCAAAGATATCTGCCTCAGCTTGCCCAGCATCGTGGACCACGGCGGCGTCGAGGGGGTGCTGCTGCCCGATCTCAGCCCAGACGAGTTAATTTCCCTGCAACGTTCGGCCACGCTGCTGCAGCAGGTTGCCTCCTCTATCAACCTGTAGGCCCACAACTTCGGAAGTCGGAGAGACTTCCGAAGTTGTTTAGATTGACAAGGATTCGTACTCATGCTACAATCACAGTCGTGACAAAAGGCACGATGTAATTTCGATACCAATCATGTGTCATAGTCGTCACCTCACACCACGTGTGGGGTGATATTTTGTATAACGTCTGGCGCATGGCGTTCAGCAACTGAATCTGGGAGGCCGCGTGTCGTTAGACTACGTTCCACTTTTAGTTCTTTTTCTTCTCGCAGGCGTTTTTTCAGCGATTGCCATCATCGTCCCTTCGGTGATGGGGCCTAATCGCCCGACCAAAACCAAACTGGCTCCGATTGAGTCGGGCATGATTCCATTTCATGATGCGCAGCGGCGTTTCCCCGTACAGTACTACGTCGTCGCTGTGCTTTTCATCCTCTTCGATATTGAAGTCATCTTTCTTTACCCCTGGGCCGTCATCCTCGGTCAACTCAAGCTGTTCGGTTTGATCGAAATGGGCATCTTCCTGCTCCTTCTGTTGGTTGGGTACATCTACGTGTGGCGCAAAGGCGCTTTGGACTGGAAATAGCACATGGGTCTTGAGAATAAACTGCCGGACGATTCCGTCATTACGACAACGCTTGAAAAGGCGGTCAATTGGAGCCGTAGCAACTCCGTCTGGCCGCTGCTCTTTGGTCTGGCTTGCTGCGCCATCGAAATGATCGCCAGCGGCATCTCCCGTCACGACATTGCCCGCTTTGGCTCCGAACTCTTTCGGGCCTCCCCGCGTCAGGCTGACTTGATGATCGTTTCTGGCCGGGTGTCGAATAAAATGGCCCCGGTGGTCAAGCGCCTCTATGACCAGATGGCCGAGCCAAAATGGGTCATCGCCATGGGCATCTGTGCTTCCGCTGGCGGCCCCTTCAACAACTATGCCATCGTCCAGGGCGTAGATAAGATCATTCCGGTGGATGTTTATGTCCCCGGATGTCCGCCACGCCCCGAAGCCCTGTTGTACGCGCTGACCAAGCTGCAAGAAAAGATCGGTCGCGAGAAATTTGCCGAACGACGTTACGCAACACCCGATGCAACCCTTTCAGAAAAGTTGGCCGCCTGACCACCAGATTAGCCAGGCGCCAGTGAGTCGAGTGAGACTGGATTCAATCATCTATGGACTCTGCTGCAATCACAACAGTTAGTGTCGTGGACGCCTTACGTGCCCGTTTTGGAGACGCCATCCTGGACGCGGCCGAGGCCTTGCCCGGCGACCCGTCCGTCACGGTGCGCGCGGATAAAGTGGTCGCAGTGGCCTATGCTTTGCGCGATGAGCATGGGTTCGACTTGATGTCAGACGCGACGGCCATTGATGGCCTAAAGTTGGGAAGCTCTCCACGCTTCACCGCCATTTGGAATTTGTACGATTCTACGCACAACCGCAAGCTGCGTCTGCGCACGCCGGCGCCCGGCGGCGACTCGCCCAAGGTACCAAGCCTGACCCCTCTGTGGGCCGGCGCCAATTGGATGGAACGCGAAGCCTTCGACCTGCTGGGGATGCGCTACGAAGGTCACCCTGACCTGCGCCGTATCCTGCTGCCAGACAACTGGCAGGGTCATCCCTTGCGCAAGGACGCGCCGCTGGGCGGCGAGCCGGTGCCTTTCACCACCACCTGGAGTGAGCCAGAATTCGCCAACCTGGGCCGCCAGATTTTGACGGCGGAGTCATCGCTGCCGATTCTGCCCACCGGCATGGACACCACCAGACACATGGTCATCAACATGGGGCCGCAGCATCCAAGCACCCATGGCGTCCTGCGCCTCATCGTAGAGCTGGACGGCGAAGAGGTGGTGCGGGTCGTGCCTGACGTTGGCTATTTACACTCTGGCTTCGAGAAGTCAGGTGAAAGCAAACGTTACAAAGATTTTGTTTACTACACCGATCGCATGGATTACGCTTCGGCGATGCAAAACAACCTGGCCTACTGTGTCGCCGTGGAACGGATGCTCGGCATCGAGATCCCCCCACGCGCACAGGTCATCCGCGTGATCATGGCCGAGCTGCAGCGCATTGCCTCGCACCTGCTCTGGCTGGCAACCCATGTGCTTGACCTTTCGGGCACCATCATGTCCCTGCTGATGTACGCCTTCCGCGAGCGCGAGATGATCCTCGATCTGTTCGAAATGGTCTGCGGCGCTCGTTTGACCACTTCGTACATCCGCGTCGGCGGCGTCTGGCAAGACCTGCCGCCCGCCTTCCTGCCGCGCCTCAAGGATTTCCTATCGCTCATGCCTGCCCATTTGGACGACTACGAAGGCATGTTGACCGACAGCACCTTGTGGAAGGCGCGTACGCAGGGCATTGGCGTTCTGACCCGTGCGCAGGCGCTGGCGCTCAGCTGCACCGGCCCCATGCTGCGCGGCAGCGGCGTCAAGTATGACATTCGCAAGGCGCGCCCGTACTCCGGTTATGAGAATTATGACTTCGAAGTGCCTACATCAGAGTTGGGCGACACCTATGGGCGCTACCTGGTGCGCATGCAAGAGATGCGCCAGAGCCTGCGCATCGTGCAGCAGGCCGTAGCCAATCTGCCCGATGGCCCGTTCAAGACGGCCGACCGCAAGGTGGCGCTGCCGCCGCGTCAGGAATTGGACCGCAGCATGGAATCGCTCATTCATCATTTCAAGCTGATGACCGAGGGTTTCCATGTGCCGCCGCAGGAGATCTACTCGACCATCGAAGCCTCGAAGGGTGAACATGGCTACTTCATCGTCTCCGATGGCAGCGCCAAACCGTATCGCCTGCACGTGCGCGGCCCGTCGTTTGTCAATCTGCAATCGCTTGACGCCATGTCGCGCGGCCATTTGCTTTCGGACCTGGTGGCAGCTATCGGCACGCTCGATATTGTGTTGGGTGACGTAGACCGGTAGCGATGACCTCTGATTGCCAGAGGCGCCTGATTTCGCAGGACTTGAGGATTCTACATGCTTTCCGATAACGCAAAATCTGAGATTCAAGCACTCATTGCCCGCTACCCCAGGGGGCGCTCAGCCCTGGTGCCGGCGCTCTACGTGGCTCAGCGCGAAGCGGGCTGGCTGCCGCCCGCGGCGCTGGAGGATGTGGCTCAGCTCTTTGGCTTGAAGCCGGCCGAAGTCGAAGAGGTCGCTTCATTTTATACCATGATGAACCTGCACCCCGTCGGCGCTTATCACCTTGAGGTGTGCACCAATGTGCCGTGCATGCTGCGGGGCGCCAACGGCTGCGCCGCGCAGCTCAAGGAACAGCTGGGCATTGACTACGGCCAGACAACGCCCGACGACCAGTTTACCCTCAGCCACATGGAATGTCTGGGCGCCTGCGGCACCGCGCCGATGTTCATGGCCACGGAGCGCGCGACCGGCAAGATTCGCTATTTCGAGCAGCTCGATACGCCCGACAAGATCGCACAGGCGCTGGACTTGATTCGCTCCGGCCATGGCTTCGACTCCTGTGAGCGTTGGCCGGCCGGCCCTTACACGCATGGCGGCATGGAGCCGCGCTATCTCCTCGCCAACGTGGATAAGCCGGACTCGCACACCCTTGACGTGTATGTCAAGGGCGGCGGCTATGAAACGGCGCGCCTGGCGCTGACCACCAAAACGGCCAAAGAGGTGCTCGAAGAAGTCAAGGCCGCCTCCGTCCGTGGCCGCGGCGGCGCGGGCTTTCCGGCCGGTACAAAATGGAGCTTCCTGCCGGCCGGCGTTTATCCGCGCTACCTGGTGGTCAACGCGGATGAGTCCGAGCCGGGCACCTTCAAAGACCGCATGATTATGGAGTATGACCCGCACCAGCTGATCGAAGGCATCATCCTGGCGGCTTATGCGGTCGAATGTAAGCAGGCTTTTATTTACATTCGCGGCGAATACTACTTTGCCTTCACCCGCCTGACGGCAGCCATCGCCGAAGCCACGGCCAAAGGTTTCCTGGGCAAGAACCTTTTTGGCACCAGCAACGAGCTGGAGATCATCGTGCATCGCGGCGCCGGCGCGTACGAGTGCGGCGAAGAGACCGCGCTGCTGACCTCGCTCGAAGGCGATCGCGGCCATCCACGCCTCAAGCCTCCTTTCCCGGCCGTCGAAGGGCTTTACCGCAAGCCCACGGTCGTCAACAACGTCGAGACCATCTGCAACGTGCCGCACGTCATCAAGCACGGCGCGGCCTGGTACAAACAGTTCGGCACCGAAAAAAGCACCGGCTTCCGCATCTTCTGCCTCAGCGGCTGGGTCAAACGCCCCGGCCTGTATGAGCTGCCGCACGCCACGACGCTGCGTGAGTTGATTTACACCTACGGCGGCGGCACGCCAGACGACCGACCGGTGAAAGCGGTGGTGCCTGGCGGCCTTTCGATGAAGCTGCTGACCAACGCCCAGCTTGACACGCCGCTGGACTACGAAAGCATCCAGGGCGCAGGTTCGATGCTCGGCTCAGCCGGCGTGATCGTGATCGGCGAAGGGCAGTCCCTGGTTGAAATTGCCCGGCGCACGCTGTCGTTCTATCGCGAAGAATCGTGCGGCAAGTGCACGCCGTGCCGTGAAGGCACCTCCTGGTTGGAGAAGATCCTCCTGCGCATCGAAGCCGGCGAGGGCAATATCAGCGACCTGGACCTCGCCCGTTTGATCACGAACTTCGTCGCCGGGGGCCGCGCCTTCTGTCCCTTTGGCGATGCCGCTGTCTGGGGTCTGCAGAGTCACCTGGACAAGTTCCGGCCGGAGTTCGAGCAGTACATCAAAGACAACAACCCTGATCTGGATCGCCCTGTGATGCCGCTGCGGCCGACCTATCGGCTATCCACGAATGTGGCGGAGTTGGATTGAAACTATGCCAAACGTAAACGTGACCATTGACGGCAAAGCGGTCTCCGTGCCTGCGGGCACACTCGTGGTGGATGCGGCCAAGACCGTCGGCGTTGACATCCCGATCTTTTGCTCGCACTCCCATCTCGATCCGCTGGGCGCGTGCCGTATGTGTCTGTGCGAAATTGGCGACGCGCGCGGCCTGCGTCTGCAAACGGCGTGCACGGTGCCTGTGGCCGAGGGCATGGTCGTCAAGACCGATACAAAGCAGGTCAAGGATACGCAGGAAGCGACGCTGGCTTTCATCCTGACCAACCACCCGCTCGATTGCCCGATCTGTGACAAGGGCGGCGAGTGCCCGCTGCAGGATCAGACCTTCAAGTATGGCCCCGGTCTCAGCCAGTTCGTGGAGCCAAAGCGGCGCAAGCAGAAGCATTACCCCATCAGCGACCTGATCATGCTGGATCAGGAGCGCTGCATCCTGTGCTGGCGCTGCATCCGTTACCTGGAAGAGTGGGAAGACAAGCCGCAGCTGGGCCTGTTCGAGCGCGGCGGCGAGACCATCATTGACATCTTCCCTGAGAAGCCGGTGGATGCGAAAACATCGGGCAATATCATTGACCTCTGCCCGGTGGGCGCGCTGACCAACCGTGTGTCACGTTTCCGCTACCGGCCCTGGGAGATTCAGGGCATCGAGACGATCTGTACGCACTGCGCGGTGGGCTGCAACGTGCGCGCGGATGTGCGCCACAACGAGCTGCGCCGCGTCATGGCGCGTGAGAACAGCGCGGTCAACGATCTATGGCTGTGCGACAAGGGGCGCTTTGCCGTGGACTACGTCAACAGCCCGCAGCGCCTGACCACGCCGCTCATTCGCCGTCAGAAAGGCGCTGAGCTTGAGCCGGCGTCGTGGGAGACCGCGCTGACCCTCGTGGCGGAACGGCTGCACGGCATGGTGCAGACCAGCGGCCCGGCGGCCGTCGGCGCCATCGGCTCGGCCAAGGTGGGCAACGAGGCCAGTTACCTCTTGCAGAAGTTCATGCGCACGCTGGTAGGCGCCAACAACATTGACCACCGCGATGGCGCGGAGGTGGCGGCGGTCAGCAACGGCCTGCCCGCGCTGCGCCAGGTGGACAACGCCGACCTGATCGTTCTCCTGGGCTTCGATCCATCCGAAGAAGCGCCGGTGCTGGAGCTGTTCATGAAGCGCGCCGCGCGGCGCAAGGGCGTCAAGCTGCTCATTGCTCATCCGCGCCAGGTGGAACTGACCCGCTATCCTGGGACCTACCTGGGCTACCGCCCCGGCGGCGAAGTGGCGCTATTCCACGGCATGGCGCAGGCGATCCTCAAGAACAAGTGGATGGACGAACACGCGGCTCGCCGCGTGCCCAACTATGCACAGCTGGCCGGCTGGGTGAACGAAGCCACGCCCACGGTGGTCAAGGCGCTGGCCGGCGTCGAGCAGAAGACGCTGGAAAGCGCGGCCCAGGCGCTGGCGCAGGCGAAAAACCCGGTGCTTATCTACGGCCCGCTGCTGACGCGTGGCCCGGCCGGCGCGTCGACGTTGCAGGCCTTGCAAAACCTGGCCCTGCTGTGCGGCCACGGCGACCGCCTGGCTTTTGTGGGCCTGGAGGCCAACAGCCAGGGCGCGCGTGACATGGGCCTGCTGCCCACGCAGCTCCCCGGCCAGGCCAGCCTGGACGACGCCAGCGCGCGCGAGCGCCTGGAGCGTTTGTGGAGCGTCAGGCTGCCCACTCAGCCTGGCCTTAGCTATCGTCAAATGGTCAATGGCGGCGTCAAATCGCTGCTGGTCATGGGCGCTGACCCGGCGGCTGACAGCGCCAGCGCGCGCGCAGCCCTGGCAAAACTCGATTTCCTGGTGGTGCAGGACATTTTCTTGAGCGAGACCGCCAGCCTGGCCGATGTCGTTTTGCCTGCCGCCTCCGCGTTCATCGAGGCTGACGGTACCTTCACCAATCTGGAAGGCCGCGTGCAGCGCAGCCTGGCCGGCAATCGCCCGCGCGGGCAGTCGGCGGCCGATTGGTCCATTCTGTTGCACCTGGCGCAATTCTGGCCGCTGCCCAAGGATGAAAAGCGAGAAGAGAAAAAGGGCAAAGACAAAGCCGCCAAGACTCGCCGTCAAACCGGCTTCGACTTCGACTCCCTGGCCGCCATCCTGCTTGAGATCAGCCGCGCCGTTCCCGCGTATGCGGAGATACGCTGGGATGGATTGGGCGCAGCGGGCAAGCAAATCAGCGTCAAACCGGCGGCCAACCGCAAGTTCCAGGCCGTAGAATTGAAAACCTCCGGCGGCGACAACGCCTACCCGTTCAGCGTGGTCGGCGGCACGCGGCTCTTCGATGGCGCTCGCCTTCTGCAGCTGACCGAGAAGGTGGCGCAGCTGGCTCCCGCGCCGTTCGTTGGCCTGCACGCGGCCGACGCCCTGGCCCTGGGCCTGGCCGAGGGCGACTCGGCGCTGGTGACGTCGGCAAGCGGCGCGGTGACGCTGCGAGTCAAGGTGGATGCCAGTGTGCAGCCGGGCAGCGCCTGGATACCCGCTGGTCAGGTGGGCGAGCCGGCCGGCGCGCTCAGCGGTCGGGTGGCGGTGCGTCCCCTCGCGCAGGCTGCCGGATAACGATTCAGCTGCGAAGGCTGAGAACGGGCCGGCCTCGGCCGGCATGACGCCCGCTGCGGCGGTTGCAACCGCCGGCGCTGGCAGAGGCAGGAGAAAGCAAAAGAGACCTATGGACTGGATGAGCCTCGTTGTCATTCCGATCATCAAGAGCCTGGTCATGATCATCGGCCTGCTGACGGCCTTTGCCTACCTGACCTGGTATGAGCGCAAGCTGGTCGCGCGCTTCCAGGTGCGCTACGGCCCCAACCGGGCCTGGAAGTTTGGCCTGGGGCAGCCGGTGGCCGATGCGCTGAAGGCCATTTTCAAGGAAGAAGTGGTGCCTGGGCATGTTGACAAACCAGTCTACCTGATGGCGCCGGCGTTGTCGCTCTTGCCGGCCCTGGTGGCGTTTGCCGTGGTGCCGATTGGCCCTTCGGTGATGCTCTTTGGCCGCAAAGTTGATCTCTTCGTGGCCGACATCAACATCGCGCTGCTCTACGTGCTGGCCATTGCCAGCGTCGGCACCTACGGCATCATCCTGGCGGGCTGGTCATCCAACAACAACTACTCCATCCTGGGCGCTCTGCGCACCGCGGCGCAGATGGTGAGCTACGAGCTGCCGATGGGCATCCTGCTGGCTAGCTTTGTCATCATCACCGGCACGCTCAGCCTGCGCGGCATGGTCGAGACGCCGCGGCCGCTGTGGCAATCGCTCTGGATGTTGGTGGCCTTCATCCCCTACTTCATTTGCGCGCTGGCTGAAACCAACCGTTCGCCGTTCGACCTGCCAGAGACGGAAAATGAATTGATCGCTGGTTTTCAGACCGAATACGGCGGCATCAAGTTTGCGCTGTTCTTCATGTCCGAGTACATCAACATGATTACCAGCAGCGCCATCATGACCACGCTGTTTTTCGGCGGCTGGAAAGGCCCCTTTGTGGCCCAGTTCCCCTGGCTGGGAATCGTTTACTTCTTCCTGAAAGTGATCGCGTTGCTCTTCCTGTTCATCTGGGTGCGCGCCAGCATCCCCCGTGCGCGTTATGACCAACTGATGCATTTTACCTGGAAGTTCCTGATGCCGCTCTCTCTGGTTTATATGGCGGTGACGGCCATTCTGAAGGTGGTCATTGGTTGAGCGTCATCTTTTATTCATCTATCAGCGAGTAGAGTCATGTCTGTACTAAACGAGACCATTCGAGGCTCCATTCAAATTGCGCAGGCCATGGGAACCACGCTCAAGCACCTGTTCCAGGCGCCCGTTACCGTGGAGTTCCCTGAGCAGCCCGCCTCCATCTACCCGCGCTTCCGCGGGCGACACTATCTGCGCCGCTATGAAAATGGCATGGAGCGCTGCATCGGCTGCGCGCTGTGTGAGGCTGCTTGTCCCACCGGCGCCATTCTGGTCGAAGCCGCCGAAAACGTGGAGGCCCAGCGGGTGTCCCCTGGGGAACGTTACGCCAGCGTGTACGAAGTCAACCTGCTGCGCTGTATTTTCTGCGGCGACTGCGAAGAAGCCTGTCCTGTCGAGGCGATCGTGTTGGGACATGATTTTTCCCTGGCCCAGTATTCCCGTCGTGATCTGATCCTGACGAAGGAAGATTTGCTCAATCCGCCGGAGCCGAACGTTGTCATCCGGCCATATGGGTGAGACCTGGCGTTCTCACCGGCGAGAAGACCGCTGAGAACGCGCCAAAGCGATTGAAAGGGAAGCTATGTCGTTCGTCTTGTTTTTTACCCTGGCCTTGATCGCCATCGCGGCTGCCGCTGGCCTGGTAACCGCGCGCAATCCCGTTCACAGCGCTCTGTTCCTGCTGCTCAATTTTGCCAGCCTGGCCGTGATGTATTTGATGCTCAATGCCCAGTTCCTGGCGGCCGCGCAGATCATTGTCTATGCTGGCGCGATTGTTGTGCTCTTTCTCTTCGTCATCATGTTGATGGGGTGGCGTGTCACCGACACGGTCGCGCCTGCGCGCGCGTGGACGCGCGGCCTGGCGGTTGGCCTGGGCGTTCTGCTGGTGGCCGCTTTGGCCTATGCCGCGCTGACGCCCCTGGCTAGCGCGGTCACCACGGGCGCGCCAGACGGAGGCAGCACGCAAGCCATCGGCGGCGCGCTCTTTACATCGTACCTGCTGCCGTTCGAGCTGACCTCAGTCCTGCTGCTGGTTGGCATTGTCGGCGCCATTGTGCTGACGGCGAAGCCCGGTAAGTGACGTGTTGTCGAGCGTGCACGCTCGACCTGCGGGGATTTGCGTTTTATGATTCCAACTTCGTACTATTTGATCTTGAGCGCCATTCTGTTTGTGATAGGCGCTGTGGGCGTGCTGGTACGGCGCAATGCCCTCATCATCTTCATGTGCATCGAAATGATGATGAACGCCGTCAACCTGACCTTTGTGGCCCTGGCCAACCAGTTTGGTCATCTCGAAGGCCAGGTCTTTGTGCTGCTGGTGATGGCTGTGGCGGCGGCGGAGGTAGCCGTCGGTCTGGCCATCGTCATCGCCTTGATGCGGCACCGGGATTCGACCAACGTAGATGAGATCAACCTGTTGAAGTGGTGATCCCAAAGCAACAACCGCCCAACCCGTGGTTCGCCGCACGGCGGCGCTTGTGGGCGCAGGTTGGCGTGATTTTGCTGGCCTTTGGGATATTCTGCGCCGGCCTGACCAGTGAATCGCTCTGGTTGGACGAGGTCAGCAGTATTTACAACGCCCAGCTCCCCCTGGCCCAGGTGGTGCACGCGGCCGCGGCCGATACGCACCCGCCGCTCTACTACCTGGCCTTGCACTTTACGATCAAAATACTGACTGGCAACAGCCTGCTGCACGGCCATACCGGCGAGTTTAGCGCCCGCTGGCCGTCGGTCCTGGCCGGCGTGCTCAGCGTCGCCGCGCTGATGGCCCTGGCGCGGCGTTTGACCCGCCGCGCGTCCATCAGCCCTGCTCTGCGTGCGTCCTTCGCACTCTGCGCCGGCGCGTTCCTGGCCCTGTCGGCCTACGAACGCTGGTACGCGCAGGAAACGCGCATGTATGCGCTGCTGACGCTGTGGGGCCTGCTGGCGACCTACTGGCTGCTGCGCGCCGGGCGACTCGCGTCGCAGTCACCTGACAACGTGGATTGGAGCGTGCTTCCGGCGCATCCGGCTGCACCTGCCCCGCATTTTACAGCAGCCAGGATGCGCACGGCCTGGACGTGGGCGATCTATGCCTTGCTCTGCATGGCCGGGTTGTACACGCACTATTATTTTGTCATGGTGCTGCTCGTGCACAACCTGCTGCGGCTGGTCGAGCTGGCGCGCCGGCGGCCGCAAGCGCCGACTGCTGCGAGAAGGGGCCTTCTCACCTGGCTCGGCGTGCAAGGCGTGATAGCGCTGGCCTTCGCGCCCTGGCTGCCGACGCTGCTGACGCAGGTGGGGCGCGGCGAAGGCCTGTGGATTGCGCTGGCCGTGGGGCGGCCCGACCTGCCGACCCTGGCCTATGCGTTGATCCAGTTCATCGGCATGCCGGTCAGCGGCCCGGCCGCGCTGCGCTATGCCAGCTATGCCCTGGCCCTGGCCTTGTGCGCCTGGGGCGCCTGGCAGATCGTGCGGCCGGCCTGGCGAGCGGTCGCAACCGTGGCCCTGGTCTATGCGCTGGCGCCGGTGACGGCCGCGCTGCTCGTCTCGCAGGCGCGCCCGATTTTTGCCAGCCGCTATCTGCTGCTCAGCCTGCCGGGCTGGTGCCTGCTGCTGGCGTTGGGGGTGACCGCGCTGCCCCGGACGGCATGGCGCTGGGGGGCCGGCGCGGCGCTGGTCATCCTGCTGAGCGTCACCGTGGCAACGCAGGCCGTGACGCCGGAAAATCCGCCCTGGCGTGAGGTGGCCGCGTATGTCAGGGCGCAGGCGCAGCCGGGCGATTTTGCCGTCTTTATCCCGTCGTTCGACTGGCGGCCGTTCACCTACTACGCCGGGCGCGATTTGGTAGCCTACCAGGATGAGCTGTGGCTGCCCAACGATGATCTGGACTGGCGCGCCCAGTTCGCCGCCGCCAGCCGGGGACATGCGCGCATCTGGCTGATCTGGTGGCGGGCGCATTGGGGCGACCCGCAGGGCCGTGTGCGTGAGATGCTCGACGCGCAGGCCACGCTGCTGAGCCAGCGTACGTTTCCGGGCGTTGACCTGGTGCTGCTTTACGATTTGGCTGGTAAAAATTTACACCCGTAGGTCGGGCCATCAGCCCGACGCTGATCGTTCGAAAGGGCGACTCCGCCGCCGCCTGGGTGGGGTTTCGGATTTGGGAATCGGGGTCTAGAATTCTATGCTCAATTTTGCCTGGCTTATTTTTTTGTTCCCACTCCTGGGAGCGTTGATCAATCTGCTGGTGGGGCGCCGCCTGGGCAAGACGGCCGGCTGGCTTGGCGCCGCCGCCATTGGCCTGGCCTTCGTCGTCGCCGTCGGCCTCTTCGCCGCGCTGTGGGGACGCCCGGCCGAGGAGCGCAGCGTCGAACAGCTGCTCTGGCGCTGGATCACCATCGGCACGTTCAAGGTAGACATCGCCCTGCTGATTGACCCCTTATCGGTCACGATGGCCCTGGTGGTCACCGGCGTTAGCGCCTTGATTCATGTCTACTCCATTGGCTACATGGATCACGAGCCGCGCTACACCCGCTATTTCGTCTACCTGAACTTCTTCGTGCTCATGATGCTGGTGCTCGTGATGGCGAACAACTTCCTGCTGATGTATGTCGGCTGGGAGGGCGTCGGCCTGGCTTCGTATCTGCTGATCGGCTTCTGGTTCGAGAAACCGAGCGCAGCCGACGCCGGCAAGAAGGCGTTCCTGGTCAATCGCATCGGCGACTTTGGCATGGCCCTGGCCATCATGCTCATCTGGAGCACCCTGGGCACGATCACGTTCACCGAAGTCTTCAAACAGGCGCCGGCGCTGCAAGGCGTCGCCACCACGATCGGCATGCTCTTGCTTCTGGCCGCGACCGGCAAGTCGGCCCAGATTCCGCTCTTCGTCTGGCTGCCGGACGCCATGGAAGGCCCCACCCCGGTCAGCGCCCTGATCCATGCCGCGACCATGGTCACGGCCGGCGTCTACATGGTCGCACGCACGCACGCCATCTTCCAGTTGTCAGCCACGGCTTCCAACTGGGTGGCCTGGATTGGCGTCCTGACCGCATTCCTGGCCGGCACCATCGCCCTGGTGCAGACCGACCTCAAGCGCATCCTGGCCTATTCGACCATCAGCCAGCTCGGCTACATGTTCCTGGGCGTGGGCGTGGGCGCGTACACGGCCGGGATCTTCCACCTGACCACGCACGCGTTCTTCAAGGCGCTCTTGTTCCTGGGCGCGGGCAGCGTCATGCATGCCCTGCACGGCGAGCTGGACATCCGCAAGATGGGCGGCCTGCGTGAGAAACTGCCGGCGACTTATCGCACCTTCCTGATCGGCGCCGCGGCGCTGGCCGGCTTTCCCCTGCTCTCCGGTTTCTTCAGCAAGGACGAGATTCTGTTCAAGGCCTTCGAGCACAACATCTTGCTTTACCTGGCGGGTACGCTGACCGCTTTCATCACCGCCTTCTACAGCTTCCGCATGGTCTTTGTGTCCTTCTGGGGCAAGGCGCGCGACAAGAAGCTGTTCGACAAGGCGCACGAATCGCCCGCGGTCATGACGACGCCGCTGTGGATTCTGGCCGGACTGGCGGTGATCGGCGGCCTGCTCAACCTGCCGGTGGTGCAGAGCCTGGAGCGCTGGCTGGAGCCGGTCTTTGCCGATGTCAAAGCCGCGGAGGCGACCGCCGGCCTGCCCCTGGAGCTGGGCTTGCTGGTGGTTGGCGCGCTGGTGGCTCTCCTGGGCATCTGGCTGGCCTATCAGGCCTACGTGGCGCAGCCGCAGCTGCCGGAGCAGACGGCCAAGCGTTACGACCTGGCCTACCGTTTCCTGCAGGCCAAGTGGTACGTGGACGAGCTGTACATGACGGTCATCGTCAACCCGCTCCGGGACCTGGCCGGTTGGCTGGCCACGATGTTCGATCAGCGCGGCATTGACGGGGCAGTCAACGGCCTGGCGCGCGGCCTGGGCGTCATCGGCCAGGGCGTGCGTCAGCTGCAAACCGGCCTGGTGGGGACCTACGCGCTTTCGATTGTCATCGGCGTCGTCGCGGTCTTGGGATTCCTGGCGCTTAGATAGATCGAAGCGATGAACGCGAAGGGTTCGGTTGTCATGCGGTCGCTGCTTTCCACGTTTTTCTTTCAGTCTAGCTGGCGTTCAGCGCCAGCGCGTGGTTGCACGCGGTTGCTGGTCCTATTACACTGGGGCAGCCTGGCCCGCGCGCAAACCGCGTACGACGGGTTGGGGCGGGTGACGCAGGTGACGCAGGCGGACGGCACGACGGTGCGCACCTACTACCACAACCGGCAGACGGCCGTGATCGACGCGGCGAACCATCAGACGATCTCGGAGAGCG
>DAISHS010000035.1:0-20427 GCA_036822415.1 Chloroflexota bacterium | reverse complement strand
GGACTTTGCAATCGTTGCCGCGACTTGCAGTCGCCCGATCTGCCCCCAGTTTGAAGCGCCCCGCCCGCTTTTCAGCCTGATTGTCAGCCTCTCTGATGTGTGCTAAAATTCGAGCAGGTTCCCTCAAGTTTCTCGCGTCAATCAACGGTATCAGGGCAGGATTCAATGGACGGCGGTCAAATCGTGGCCGATGCGCTGCAGGCGCATGGCGTTACCTTTCTTTACACGCTGGTCGGCGGGCACATTTCGCCCATCCTCGTGGCCGCCCACCGCGCGGGGATACGCGTGGTGGATGTGCGCCACGAGGCGACGGCGGTTTTTGCCGCCGACGCCACGGCGCGCCTGGCCGGCATCCCTGGCGTGGCCGCGGTGACGGCCGGGCCAGGGGTGACCAACACGCTCACCGCGGTCAAAAACGCGCAAATGGCGCAATCGCCGGTGGTGTTGCTCGGCGGCGCCGCGCCGACTGCGCTCAAGGGCCGCGGCGCCCTGCAAGACATTGACCAGCTGTCGCTGCTGCGCCCGCTGGTTAAATGGGCCTGCGCGGTGCGACGGGTGCGCGACCTGGGGCCGGCCCTGAACGAGGCTTTCCAACGGGCGCAGACGGGGGTGCCCGGCCCGGTTTTTGTCGAATGTCCGGTTGACCTCCTGTACGCGGAACCGCTGGTGCGCAATCTCTACGGTGCGTCGCGCGGCGGCCGCAGCCTCGGCGCGCGTGCGCTGCAGACCTACCTGCGCTGGCATGTCAACCGCCTCTTCGCCGGCGCGCAGCCCTATCAGGCCCCGCCGGCCACGGCGGTGACGCCCCCGCGGCCCGCGGCCGCCCAGGTGACGGCCGTTGCCGCGCGGCTGCGGCAGGCGCAGCGTCCGCTCATCCTGGTCGGCAGCCAGGCCCTGCTGGAGCCAGGTCAGGCCGCGACCCTGGCCCAGGCGCTGAGCGCCATCGGCGCGCCGGTCTATTTGTCGGGCATGGGGCGTGGCTTGCTCGGACGTGACCATGCGCTGCACATGCGCCACAAGCGCCGCGAAGCCCTCAAGGAAGCGGACCTGGTGCTCCTGGCCGGTGTGCCGTGCGATTTTCGTCTCGATTACGGCAACCAGATCAGCCGCCGCGCCTTTTTCATCTCGATCAACCGCAGCCGCGAAGACCTGACCCGGAACCGGCGTCCTCAGATTGACATTCAGGCGGACCCGGGCGCGTTCCTGCGACAGCTCTCTGCAAGTCACACCGACCAGGGACGCTGGGCGCCCTGGTTGGCGCAGCTGCGGGCGCGCGATCGTGAACGCAACGCGGAAATTGCCGTGCAGGCGCAAGCGCCCTCCGCGTCCATCAACCCGCTGCACCTCTGCCGCGAGATCAACGCCGCACTTGGCCCGGACAGCGTGATCGTGGCCGATGGCGGCGACTTCGTCGCGACCGCTTCCTACATCGTGCAGCCGCCTGGCCCGTTGACCTGGCTTGACCCCGGCCCTTTCGGCACGCTGGGCGTGGGCGCGGGCTTTGCCCTGGCCGCCAAACTCTGCCGGCCGGCCGCCGATGTCTGGCTGCTCTACGGCGATGGCGCGGCCGGCTTCAGCCTGCTGGAGTTCGATACGTTCGTGCGCCATCAGATTCCGCTGCTGGCCGTGGTGGGCAACGACGGCGCCTGGACGCAGATTGCGCGCGAGCAGATAGAAATGCTGCACGACGACACGGCGACTGTGCTGGCCCAAACCGATTATCACCGCGTGGCCGAGGGCCTGGGCGCGGCCGGCTTCAGGCTCGATGATCCAGCGCTGACGTCGGAGACGTTGGCCCAGGCGCGCCAGGTTGCGGCCACGCGTCCGGTCCTGGTCAACGCCATTTTGGGCAAGACCGACTTCCGCAAAGGCTCTATTTCGATGTGACAGCTGGGTAAAGCATCAAGGAAGAACGAAAGAGGGAGGAGATGACGATGGAAGCACAGACCATCTATGAAATCGTGGGGTATGCGGCCTCGATCCTGGTGGCGATTTCGCTCACGATGCGCTCCGTCTTGCGCCTGCGCGTCGTGAACCTGATCGGCGCGTCGGTTTTTTCGATCTACGGCGTGCTGATTCACGCCTATCCGGTGGCTGTGCTCAACGGGCTGATCGTGCTGATTGATCTTTACTATCTGATCGAGATGGCGCGCGCACGGGCTTATTTTTCCCTGTTGGAGGTCAATGCGCAATCCAAGTATCTACCGGCCTTCTTGCGTTTCCACGCCCAGGACATCCAGCAATTCTTCCCCCATTTTGACTACACGCCCCAGGCGCAGGATGTGATTCTCTTTGTCCTGCGCGACATGGTGCCTGTCGGTCTCTTTGTGGCGCGGCCGGGAGAGCCAGGCGAAGCCAACGTTCTGCTGGACTACGTCGCGCCCGGCTACCGTGATTTGAAGCCGGGGCTGTTTCTTTATGCTGAACAGGCGCCCCGCTTCCGCGCGCAGGGCATTACGCAACTCTGCGCCACGGGCGGCACGGCGGCCCATCGCAGCTACCTGGCGCGCATGGGCTTTGTGGCGCAAGGCGACGACTACTACCGGTCGCTGACCTGAACCAGGCCAATCGCCAACGCCAGGCTTAGCGTTGCCAGGCGTTGCCAGCTTTCACAAAGGCTGGCAACCCTGAGAAGGGTCGTTACCCAAGGTTGCCAACTTTCTGAAAAGTTGGCAACCCTGAGAAGGGTCGTTACCAGGGTTGCCAACTTTCTGAAAAGTTGGCAACCCTGAGAAGGGTCGTTGCATCTGTGTTCGAACCAACCTATCGTCCGACAACCGTGCGCGCCATCGTGATCGGCATCTTGGTGATGGGGCTGCTGTGCATGCTTGTTGGGTCTTTGGGCAGCCTGGTGAAAATTCTTGGCGCGCCTTTTTTGTTCCTGCCTGACAAGCTGGGCCTCATGCGCCAGGTGCAGCGCGCGGAGGTGGTCATGCTTGATCTCAACCGCACGTCTACGATCGTCGAATTGCCGGCGGCTGGACGCTATGCCTTTTACGTCGCGGATATTGACTTGCTCACGATCACCGATCAGATGATCGCGGCCGGCAATCCGCCCTGGCTGGCGGTCAAGTCGCTGGACACGGAACGCTCCTTGCCTGTTTCGTTCATCACACGGGGCATGGCGTTCTACGACACGCCGTTCGCGCCCGGCCGCCCGATTATGAGTTTCGTAACGCCGGCCGCGGGGCGTTATCAATTGACGCATATGTCCCGGCCGGCGACGGCCGCCATCGCGCCTGATTACACCAGCGGCCATGAGACGCGCTTGCTGCTGCTTTACGTGGCGCAGCTGGCCGTCATTGTGGGCGCGCCTGCCTGGCTTTACTATCGCCGCCATCGCGAAGAATGGGAGATGATGGCCGCGCTGCGCGCGCAGCGGCGGCTTGAGGCCGACGATTTCTGGCAGCGCCAACGAGGGCGCAAACCGAAAAAATAGAGCCAACGGCACAGAGTCGTACGCCCTCGTCAGCCCCAGGCTCAGCGTTGCCAAGCGTTGCCAACTTTTCAGAAAGTTGGCAACGCTCAGACTCAGGGCGTTTTCGACACGTGCTTTGTGTTCTCTGTGTTCTCTGCGGTTATTTTTAGAGCCAACGTTTTTCGGCGCTGCGCGTAGACCTGGGTAAATTCAGCGCCCAGGAAAAAAACCTGGGCTGAGTAGTAGACCCAGAGGAGGAGCGTGACCAGGGAGCCGGCCGCGCCAAAGCTGGAGGTGATCGTGACGCGTGACAGGTAGAGTCCAATGACGTAGCGCCCCAGGGCAAACAACAGGGCGGTGAGGATGGCGCCCGGCCACACATCGCGCCAGGGCGTTTTGACACGCGGCAGCACCTTGAAAACGATGCCGAACAGCAGCGCGGTCAAGGCAATGGTCGCCGCCTGGTTGAACCATTGGCTCAACGCCAGCGTGCTGGGCGCCAGGCTCTCGACGATGTGGCTGAGACGGGCCAGCGTGCTGGTGAGAAAAAGGGAGGCAATGAGCAAGCCGCCCAGCGCCAGCACCAACGCAAAGGCAAAGAGGCGATTGATGAACAGGTCACGCAGGCCACGCCGGGGCGCCACTTCGGCTCCCCAAATCAGGGTGAGCGCGTCCTGCAATTCGGCGAAGACGCCTGACGCGCCGGCGATGAGCATGATGACCCCAAAGACCGTAGCCACCCAACTGGCGCGCGGTTCGCTGGCCTTCAGAACCAGGGTTTGGATCAAGCTGGCGCTTTCATGGCCGACCAGCCCCTCGATCTCTGCGACGATCTGGCCCTGCGCCGCCTGCGTCCCGAACGCCAGTCCGGCCACGCCAATGGCGATGACCAGCAGCGGCGCCAGCGCGAAGACGGTGTAATAGGCCAGCGCCGCGGCCATGCGGCTGCAACGATGACTGCTCCACGCCGCCAGGGTGGCCGTCAGGAGTTGACCCGCTTCTCGCGCCATCGGTCCCATAGATCCTTTTCCCTTCTCGATTCGTTCCCACAGCGAGCCAAATTTGGCGATTTGCCAGCCGCGCACATTTCTTTACCAGGCGGCTGCGCCCCAGCCGAGCGCAAAACGACCGACCAGGAAGAGACCAAAGATCACGCTGACGAACAGGCTGACCCAGGCATCCAGGCGGGTGAAATGGATGTCATGCCAGACGCTGCGCGCCGTGGGCGCGCCAAAGCCGCGCGCGGCCAGGGCCAGGCCCATATCCTGGCTCAGGCGCAGGGCGGCAATGATGACCGCCACCAACACCGGACGATAAGCAGAAAGACGCGCCAGCAGCCCTTGACGCTCCGGCGTCCAGCCGCGCGCCTGCTGCGCTTCGACGATGCTGACCCACAGGCCGTAGGTGGTGGGGAGGTAACGCAGGGCCAGGCTGAAGGTCAGCCCATACTCGAACGGCAGCCCCAGGCGCACCAGGCCGCGCACCAGCGCCTGCGCTTCGGTGACGAACAGCAGGAGTGAGGCAGCAAAGGCCGTCACATTCGCACGCAAGGCGAAGCTCACTCCATCCAGCACACCGCCGCTGGTAATCACGAGCGGCCCCAGGCGCAGCAGCGTAACGCCGCTGCTGCTGGCAAAGAGCGGCTGCAGCAGCAGGATGAAGAGGGTGAGCGGCGCCATGCGCGCCCACAACCAGCGCAGCATGGCCCAGGGCACCCCGGCTCCGCGCAGCAGGAGATGCGTCATGACGAGCAGAGCGGCCAGCAACGCCAGGTTCTTGAGCAGCAGCGCCATGCCCAGCAGCACCCCCACCAGCAGCAGCTTGCTGCGTGGATCGAGCCGGTGCAGCCAGGAGTCGCCCGCGACATAGAGATCAAAGCGCATCGGGTTGCTCCTGCATCGGCGCCGGCGCCGCCAGCAACCCGGCCTGGGCGAGCAGGTCGCGCTGCGCCAGCACAAGCGCCGGCGGTCCAGCGGCCACCAGCCGGCCGCCCTGCATCACCAGCACGCGCTGCGCATGCGCGGCCACCAGCGCCAGGTCGTGCGTCACCAGCAGCAGGGTGACGCCCTGGGCATGGCGTTCGTGCAGCCAGGCCAACACGCTCGCACAGGCCTCGGCGTCCAGCCCGACCGTTGGTTCGTCAAGCACCAGGATCGGAGTCTCCAGCGCGGCCACGGCCGCCAGGGTGACGCGGCGCCGTTGGGTAAAGCTGAGCATGGCCGGCGGCTGCGTCGCCAGATCGGTCAGCTCGAAGCGCGCCAACGCCTGCCTGACGCGCTGGGCCACCACGTCCGCCGCCAACCCCAGGTTGCGCGGGCCAAAGGCGACCTCGTCGCTTACCGTGGCGCTGAAAATCTGGCGCTCCGGGTTCTGAAATAGAAAGCCGACCTGTCGCGCCAGCGCGCCCACGCTCTGCCGCGCGCTCTCCTGACCCTGGATCAGCAGGCGTCCTGACGCCGGGCGCAGCAGGCCGATCAGATGTTTGGCCAGGGTCGTTTTGCCTGAACCGTTCGCACCCACCAACGCCACGAACTCGCCGGCCCGCACGGTCAGGTTGATCTCTTGCAGCAGCGGGCGGCCCGGATCATAGGCAAAACTCAATTGCTCCAGGGTGATCGCCGCCGCGGCCGCTGCGCTGGCGTGAGAGGGTTCCGACGGCTCGATCGAACTCAGCCCCGCGCCCTCTTCCGCCCACGCGCCGGCGTCCCCGGCGGCGCGTACGTCTGACGCTGGACTGACCGCAACCAGGCGCCCCTGCTGCAGGTGCGCCACCCGGTCGGCAAACGTGGTGATAGCCTGATCGGCAGCTTCGGCCACCACCACCGTGACGTGGCGCTGCTGCCGCAGCTGCTGCAGCGCGGCCAGCACCTCGCTGCGCCCCTGCGGATCGAGACCGCCGAGCGGCGCATCGAGCACGAGCAGCGAGGGCTGCATCGCCAGGACGGCCGCCAGGGCCAGACGCCGTTGTTGCCCGCCAGAGAGACGTTCGGGCGCTTGCGTGCGCAGGCCGGCCAGGTCAAAGGTGTGCAAGGCCCAGGCCAGGCGTTCGCCGATGACGGCACGCGGCAGCCCCAACGCCTCCAGCCCCCAGACGATTTCGGCTTCGACGTTGGGATTGAAGAGCTGGCTTTCGGGATTCTGGAAGGTCAAGCCAACGACGCCAACCAACGCGGCCGGCGGATGCTGGCGGGTGTCTTTGCCCCCGATCAGCACCTGCCCGCGAAAGCGTCCACCGGTCAGGTGCGGCGCCAGGCCGACCAGCGCCCGGCAGAGGGTAGTCTTGCCGCTGGCGTTGGCGCCCAGCAAGGCCAGCCATTCGCCGGCCTGGATTTCCAGGTCAATGGCGGCCAGCGCCCAGGTGGTAAGGCCGGGATAGGCGTAGTGCAAGCCGCTGATGCGTACACCGTCGGCCTGATTCATGGCCGCGCCGGCTGGAGGTGGGCCTGGAATCTCATGCTACTCCGACCAACGCCCACTCGCGCCCCAATGCGCCAGCGGCGGATACGCGCGCAGCACCGCGCTGAAGAGGGGGATGCCGACCACGCCGCCGCTCAACGCCTGCAAGACGTTGGGGAGGATGCCGGTGATGGCCTCGCCCATGCCGGTGAGCAGGATGCCAGCGGCAAAATAGCCCACGATGACCAGCAGGCCGCCAATCAACACAGCGGCCAGCTGGCCGCGCAGGCCGGGCACGCGCCGGGTGATCCAGCCGGCCACAAAGCCCTGGCTGCCGTGCACGAGCAGGGAAAAGATGGCCCACTGCGCATAACCGGTGGTGGCGTCAACCAGGGAGGCGCCCAGGCCGCCGGCCACGGCGCCCACCCAGGGGCCAAAGGCAAAGGCGGTGAAATAGATCGCGGCATCGCCCAGGTGGACAAACCCTTGCGAGCCGATGGGAATTTGGACCAGGCGGGTCAAGACATAGACGACGGCAATCATCACCGCGGCCAGGGAAGCCGCGCGTGGATCAAGCGTTTGTCGTTTCATAAAGATGCTCTCTTTCCGGTACCTTGTGCGGATGTGTGGGGACTGGGCTGCTTATTATACGCTGGATTACAGTTTTGTTAAGTTTACAACGACATGTCCCCATGCTATAATCGTCGCGCAACGATCCCGAACATAATCTATAGGGCGACCGCAAGGGATCGCCCCTACCCTGGGCGACCGCAAGGGATCGCCCCTACTAGCAATAAAGGAATGGCCCCATGGATGGGCGCGAACAACCGGTTTTGAAGACTGCTGAAATTGAACAATCCACCCGTCATGCGATCCTGACCGCGCTCAAGAAGCAGGGTCAAATGACGGCTAATGAGCTGGCGGAACTGCTGACGATGACGCCGATGGGCGTGCGCCGTCACCTCAACCTGCTGGAGCGCGATGGCCTGGTGCGCTATGAAACGGTGCAGCGGGGCATGGGTCGCCCCAGCAATGCGTATCGCCTGAGCGAGCAAGCCCAGGACCTCTTCCCCAAAACGTACAGCCAGCTGACCAATGAGCTGCTCAGCTATATCGAGATGCTGGACGGCGCTGAACATGTCGAGGCCATTTTTCAGCGCCGGGCGCAGCGCCGCATCCAGCAGGCGCAGCTGCGCTTGCAGTCCAAGCCGACCCTGGCCGCGCGCGTGGCCGAGCTGGCCGCCATTTTGGATGAAGATGGTTATTTGACCGAATGGGCGCAGGTGGACGCGCAGACGTTCGTTTTGCGCGAGTTCAACTGCGCGGTGCACAACGTGGCGCGCCGTTTTCAGCAGGCCTGCGGCTCCGAAATTGAGTTCATTCAGACCGTGCTGCCCGAGGCGACGGTCGAACGCCAGCATCACATCCTGCGCGGCGAAACCTTCTGCGGCTACCGCATCCGCGCCCGCGACGGGGGCAACGGGGCATGAGCATGGTCATGCAAGCCCAGGTGGATCAGGCGGCGGCCGCGAGCGCAGGCGCGCCGCTTCCGGCGCCGCGTCGTGTGGCGGCCTACATCCCCGATCTGTTTTTCAGCGTGCGCGTGGCCGACGTGATCCGAGCGTTGGGCGGTCAGCCTGACCTGGTGGATTCGGCGGAAGCGTTGCAGGAGGCGCTGGAACGTTGGCCGGCGCTCGTCCTGATTGACCTGCGCGCGCCGGGCGACTGGCAGGCGGTGGTGCGCCGCGCCAAGAATTTGCCGCATACGCGCCTCATTCCGATCGTTGCCTTTGGCAGCCATGTGGATACGGCCGCGCTGCGCGCAGCCCGTCAGGCTGGCTGCGATCACGCCTGGGCCAAGTCGCACTTTGTCGAGCAGCTGCCGGCGCTGGTCAAGCAGCATTTGGAAAAGCCGCCCCACTACGTCGAAGGTTGGGACGCCGCGCCGTCGCCGCTGGCCGTCGAAGGCTTCGAGGCGTTCAACGCCGGGCATTATTGGGAACAGCACGAGCTGTTGGAAGGCGCGTGGCGTGAGGAAGTCCGACCGGTGCGTGAGCTTTACCAGGGCATCTTGCAGGTGGGGGTGGCGCTGCATCAGATCGAGCAGGGCAAGTGGGCCGGCGCGCTCAAGCTGCTGCGTCGCGGCCTCAATCGCCTGGACTGGCTGCCGCCGCAGTGCATGGGGGTTGACCTGGCTGCTTTTCGACGCCAGGCGTATGCACTGCACCAACATCTGTTGGAGCTTACCCAGCCGCCGGCTGCGACCGCGCCCAACCTGGCCGACCTGCTGGACCGGCGCCTTTTTCCGCATGTCACCTGGAAATCGAGCGCGCAACCTGATTTAGATTCTTGACGCCATGCCTGTTTGAGCGCATCATCATGACACAGCCTGGCCCAGCGGCCAGACCTAAAAAAATTGGTGTATTTGGTCAATCCAAAGGGGGATGGACATTTATGGGTGTGATGCGTACTGTACTCCTGGCCCTGTCGCACAGCAAACAAGCGCAGGGGCTGATTGTTGCTTTTCCACTTTCTCGTCAGGCAGCCCGGCGCTTCGTGGCTGGCGAAAAACGCCAGGATGCCATCGAAGTCATTCGCCAGCTCAACAGCCAGGGAATCACCGCCACGGTGGATTACCTGGGCGAATATGTCTCCAGCGAAACGGAAGCCCGCAACAATGCCGATGAATACCTGCGCTTGCTGGACGCCATTCAGGCCAACGGCCTGGCCGCAGGCGTCTCGGTCAAGCTGACCGCGATGGGTCTGCATGTGGGCGATGATTTTTGCTACACCAACGTGCGCCGCATTGTGGATAAAGCGGCGCAGATCGGCAGCTTTGTGCGTGTGGATATGGAAGACTCCGCCGTGACCAGCCGCACGCTCGACCTCTATCGTCGCTTGCGTGACAGCCAGCCTTGTGTGGGTGTCGTCATTCAGGCCTACCTCTATCGCAGCTCGCAAGACGTCAGCGCGCTGATTGATGAAGGCGTGGCCGATCTGCGCCTGTGCAAAGGCGCGTATGACGAACCGCCGACCGTGGCTTTCCCCACCAAGCCGGAGGTGGATCAAGCCATGATGGCGCTTGTCAAGCAGATGCTCGATGCCAGCCCGCTTCATGCGGCGGATCTGCACCTGGCGGTGGCTTCGCACGACGATCAGATCATCAACTACGCCAAGTCATATGCCCATCATCACGGCATCGGCAAGGAGCGCTTCGAGTTCCAGATGCTCTATGGCATTCGCCGCGATCTGCAGCTGGCCCTGGTCAAGGAAGGCTACAAAATGCGGGTCTACGTGCCATATGGCACCGCCTGGTACGGCTATTTCATGCGCCGCCTGGCCGAACGACCGGCCAATCTGGTCTTCTTCTTGCGCGCGCTGGTGGGGCGTTGACGCCGATGACAGCCGGCGCGGAATTGGCTGGCAAAACGGCGATTGTGACCGGCAGCGGCCGCGGCATCGGCCGGGCGATTGCCATCGAGCTGGCGCGGCGCGGCGCATCGGTGGTGATCAACTTTTTCCGGCGCCGCACCCCCGCTGAAGAAACGGCGGCCGCCATCATGGCGCTGGGCGGCCGCGCGCTCGTGGTCAAGGCGCATGTGGGCCGGCTCGATAGCTTGCAAATCCTGGTGCAAGAGGCGGTCAAGGTCTTTGGCAGCGTGGACATTTTTGTCGCCAATGCGGCCAGTGGCGTGCTGCGGCCAGCCGTCGCGCAAGACGAGCGCACCTGGGATTGGACGATGAACATCAACGCACGTTCGCTGCTCTTCGGCGCGCGGGCCGCGGCGCCGTTCATGCAGGCCAGGGGCTGGGGACGCATCATCGGCATCACCAGCGTCGGCGCGACGCGGGTCCTGCCTGAATATGCGATGGTGGGCATCTCCAAGGCCGCCCTTGAGGCCGCGGTGCGTTACCTGGCGGTGGAGCTGGCGCCGGCCGGCATCATCTGCAACGCCATCAGTCCCGGCGTGGTGGAGACCGAGGCGCTCGATTTTTTCCCGAGCAAAGATCAGATTTTAGTCGAGGGTTTACGCCGTACGCCGGCCGGACGTTTTGTGCGCCCGGAAGAGATCGCGCGCCTGGTCGCTTTCTTGTGCTCAGAGGATGCGCACATGATCGTGGGTCAGGTCATTACGATGGACGGCGGCTATGCCCTGTTGGCATGAGAGGGAAATAGAAAGAGAAGAAGAAAGGGAAGAGGAGAAAGGTTGCTATGAGTCATGACGACCGTCGCCTGCGCATAGGGGCCAGGCTGCAAGAGGCCCGGCAAGAGCTGTTGGACGTGCTGGGCCAGATTACGCCTGACAGCGAGATTAAATCCACCGAAAACCCCGCCTGGACCGTGCACGACATCGTGGCGCATGTCACCCTGTCCGAGCGCGGACTGCAAGCCACGATCCAGCGTTTCCTGGAGGGCGTGGAGCTTCCCGCCGATTTCAGCCTGGATGTATGGAACGAACGCCAGGTCAAGAAGGCGCAAAATCGCTCCCTGGCAGATATGATTGCCGGGTTGAACGCCTCGCGGCAGCAAACCCTGGCCTTGCTCGAATCCTTGACTCCTGAACAAATGGCCGTCGAAGGGATGCACCCGGCCGGTTTTCGCACCACCGTCGCCGGCGTGTTCAAGGTGATGGCCTACCACGAGCGCCTGCATGGGGCGGAGATTGCGCGGGCCTTGGGGCTGCCTGCACCCCACATCCCCGCCTGGCCTGGCACAGAAACTTTAGCCAGCAAGGAATAACTAACAAGGAATTAAATGAATACCGAACCGATTTTGAAATTCCCCGAGCATTTTTTGTGGGGCACGGCCACCGCCGCGCATCAGATCGAGGGCGCCTGGCAGGCTGACGGCAAGGGCGAGTCTATCTGGGATCGCTTCTCACACACGCCAGGCAAAACGCGTGATGGCGATAGCGGTGATGTGGCGTGCGATCATTACCACCGTTGGGCCGACGACATTCGTCTCATGCAAACCCTGAACTTGCAGGCCTATCGGTTTTCCATCGCCTGGACGCGCATCCTACCCAATGGGCGCGGGCCGGTCAACCAGGCCGGGCTTGATTTCTACAGCCGCCTGGTGGATGGCTTGCTGGCGGCCGGAATTAAGCCGGGCGCCACCCTGTACCATTGGGATTTGCCCCAGGCGCTGCAAGACGCAGGCGGATGGGCCGCGCGCGACACGGCCGCTGCTTTTACTGAGTACGCCGATGTGATCAGCCGTCACCTGGGCGATCGCGTCAAGCTGTGGATAACGCACAATGAGCCATCCGTGGCGACCTGGCTTGGTCATCTGAACGGCGAACACGCGCCGGGCATTGACGATATGGCCACGGCGGCCGCGGTCAGCCATCACCTGCTGCTGTCACACGGTTGGGCAGTGCCCATTTTGCGCCAAAACAGCCCTGGGGCCGAGGTGGGCATTACGTTGAACATCAACCGCATGGTGCCTGCCTCGCGTAGCGCGACCGACCTGGCCGTCCAGCGCTGGGAGGATGGCCTCTGGGTGCGTTGGTTCATGGATCCGTTGTACGGTCGCCATTATCCAGCCGATGTCGTGGCCGAGCTGGACGCCAACGGGGCTTTTCCCGACGGTGTGCTTGCCTTCGTCCAACCCGGCGACCTGGAGACAATCGCTGTCCCCACCGACTTCCTGGGCCTCAACTACTACAACCGCACCATCGTGCGCAGTCAGCGCGTGGCCGAGGCCGACAACCTGCCGCCGACGGTCATCGCCGCGCCGCAAGACCCCGACCACTGGACGGAGATGGGCTGGGAGAACTACGCCGACGGCCTCTTCGAGACCCTGGCCCGACTGACCTTCGACTACCAGGCGCCCAAGCTGTACGTGACCGAAAACGGCGCCAGTTACAGCGACGGGCCAGGCGCGGATGGTCGCGTGCACGATGCGCGACGCATTGACTACCTGCGCAAACACCTGACGGCCGCCTGGCGCGCCATCCAGATTGGCGTTCCCCTGGCCGGTTACTTCGTCTGGTCATTGCTGGATAATTTTGAATGGGCGCGCGGCTATAGCCAGCGCTTCGGCCTGGTCTGGGTAGACTATGAAACCCAGGAGCGCATCATCAAGGATAGCGGCTTCTGGTACGGCGAGGCGGCCGCGAACCACGGTTTTGCGCCGGGCTGAGTTTGGCCCACGGGGCAAGATGGATGAACTATCGTCAATTGGGGCGCACGGGGCTGCAAGTTTCGGAGATTGGATTTGGCGCCTGGGCGATTGGCGGCGCCGCGTTCGGCAATTCGTATGGCCCAACCGATGACGCCGCCTCGCTCGCCGCGATCCGGCGGGCGCTGGCGTTGGGCTGCACCTTCTTCGACACGGCCGATGTCTACGGTCACGGTCACAGCGAGGAATTGCTGGGCGCGGCGCTGCGCGCGGCGCACGCCCGCGACCAGGTGGTCATCGCCACCAAAGTCGGCGCCAACTTCTATAACCGGGATATTGACCCGGCCCTGGCCGCGCGCCTGGCCGCGTACCTCGGCCGGCCGTTGACCGACTTTGCGCCCGCGGCCGTGCTGCCGGTGACGCACAGCCGCAACTTCAGCCCCCACTACCTGCGCTTTGCCTGCGAGCAAAGCCTGCGCCGGCTGCGCAGCGAGGTCATTGACCTCTACCAGCTGCACAATCCGGACCTGGCCTTGCTCGCACAGGGCGAGGTGTGGCAGACGCTGGCCGATCTGAAGCAGGCCGGCAAGATTCGTTTCGTCGGCATTTCCATCCACCAGCCGCTGGAGGGCATGGCGGCCCTGGCCAGCGGCCAGGTGGACGCCATCCAGGTGGTGTACAATTTGCTCGATCAAGAGGCCGCGGCGCAGCTCTTCCCCGCGGCGCAGCGCGCGGGCGTGGCGATCATCGCCCGTGAACCGCTGGCGAATGGCTTTTTGACCGGCAAATATCAGCCTGACGCTCATTTCGCGCCCGGCGATGTGCGCGCCGCCTGGCCCGCCAGCGTCGTGGCTGCCCGCGCCCGCGCTGCGCAGGCCCTGGCGGCTGAGCTGACGCGGCCCGGCGTCACACTGGCGCAGGCCGCCCTGCGCTTTGCGCTGGCCCATCCGGCCGTTTGCACCGTCATCCCCGGCGCCAAAACTCCGGCCCAGGTCGAACAAAACCTGGCCGCGACTGCGCCCACGCCGCCGCCTTGATCCCGACACGTTGCGAAATCTTAACCATTTGGCAATCAAGCCGAAAAAGAGAACCGCTATAACAGCGTGGTGTGCGCAGAGAGCGCATGATGCCAAACGTGGAGGGATTCGAGACATGACAAGAAAACGTGTGATAATCGTGAGCGCGCTCGTAGCCGCTCTCGTTCTTTTTCTGGGCGTCGGGGCAGTGGTTGGCGCCGGCCTCTTGTATCGCGCCGCCAGCGCCAGCGCGCTGACGCCCATCGTGCAGATGCGGGAAACGGCCAGTAACCTGCTGCATACGCTGACCGGCCGCAGCGTCGGGGTAAGCACGGCGACCGCCGCCGTTGCCGCCACGCCAACCGCCGAGCCAGGTATTTTGGTGGCGCACGTGGTGGCCGACAGCCCGGCCGCGCAGGCCGGCCTGCGCCGCGGCGACATCATCCTCAAGGTCGGCGACGCGGCCGTCAATCAACCCTCCGAACTGACCGCCAACCTGGCGGCGCGCAAGGCCGGCGATTCGTTGACCGTGAACATTCAGCGCGGCGATGCCGAGCGCACGCTGACCGTCACCCTGGGCGCGCGCAATCAACAGCCCTACCTGGGCATCGTGCCTTGCGCCGATGGTCAGGCGCCCATGCCCGCGACCGTGGGCAGCGGCGCGCTGGTCGTCGAGGTGGAGAAGGAGAGCGCGGCGCAAAAGGCCGGCCTGCAGGTCGGCGACCAGATCCTCAGCGTGGACGGTCAGGCGCTTGACGCCGATCACAGCCTGAGCGCGTTGATCGGCGCGCACAAGCCGGGCGATCAGGTCAGCCTGGAGGTGCAGCGCAGCGCCGAAACGGTCACCCTGCAAGCGACCCTGGCTGAAAATCCACAGAAGGCCGGGGCTGGATACCTGGGCGTGCGCGTGCGTGGGCCTGGCTTGCAGGCTCCGAGCGATGGGCAGCCGCAGCTGCCATTCTTTGGGCAGCCCAACGGCGATCAGGACTTCTTGACGCCCAATGATCTGCCGGATGGCGTGCAACAGGGCGCCCTGGTGCTCACGGTGGTGGCCGACAGCCCGGCCGCGCAGGCTGGCCTGCAGCGGGGCGATGTCATCGAAGCGGTCAACGATCAGGCAGTCGGCGCGACCACGACGCTGCCGCAGGCCCTGGCCGGCTTCAAGCCGGGCGATCAGGTCACGCTGATGGTGGCGCGCAAGGGTGAAACGGACGCCCTCAAGCTGAGGGCCACGCTGGGCGCAAATCCCGATCAGGCTGATAAGGCTTACCTGGGGGTGCGCGCGGCCCTTTTCCAGCGCAGCGATGGCGCGGGCGACGGCTCAGGCAATCAAGATTTCCAGTTCGATCTCCCCGGCCTGCCGTTTGGGCCTGACGTCCCCCAGGCGCCCACCCTGCCCACGCAACCGCCCAACGCGCCGGGCACGAGCCTGTAGGATGAATCCTGAACGGTGAGCGCAAAGCGCAAAAGCCGCGAGAAGCAAGATTTGCGTATTGGCCACGAATGACGCGCATTTTACGAACGTGATGGGCGACCTGACTTCGTCGAATTCGTGTCATTCGTGGCTTGTTGGGAGCGGCTCACGTTAGCCCTCAGAAGGTGAAGTGAAAAATGCGCCAGACAAGAGACAAAGGTCAACAAGGAGAAAGCCGCCCAGGCTCCATTCGCTGGCGTCTGGTTGTCAGCTATGTTTTCTTGACCTTATTGACCATCGCCGCGGTGGGGCTGCTGGCGCTGACCTTAGTGCGCCGCTATGCCAGCCAGCAAGAGGAAGCGTATCTGGCGGCCAATGCCAGCGTGGTGGCGCGCCGCGCCGCGCCCTATGTCTGGCCGCAGGTGCGTGATCAGGAGCTGACCGACCTGGCGCGCACCTCCTCTTTCTGGAGCGATGTGCAAGTGCGCATTCTCGATACGCAAGGCCAGGTGCTGGCTGACTCGGCCAACGTGCGGCAGGCCAACGGCGGTTACTGGATCATGCCCTCGGACGACCCCGAATTCACCGTGCAGGAAGGCCCCGGCGGTACGATCATCCTGACATTTCGTAACGGGCTGCCGGCGCTCTTTCTGTTGACGGCCGACCCGACGCACCCCGGCTCCTGGCCGGCCGGTTCCGATCCAACCTATCTGCGACGCATGGGGAGTCAGTGGGGCGGCCGTTTCGTGCTCGATCCCCAGGATGCGCAAAGCGCGGCCTCGGCGACGCCCACCGGCGCTGGGCAGGCCGTCGCCCGTTCGTCGCTCAACCTGCGTGTACCGATCCAGGCCGCGCAGACGGTGGTGGGTTACGTCGAGTTGAGCAACGGGCCAGATTTTGGCGCGGATGTGCTGCCTACCACGCGGCGCGCGTTTGGCCTGGCGGCCCTGGGCGCCACGCTGTTGGCCGCGGTGGTGGGCCTGGTGGTCAGCCGCGGACTGACCGCGCCGGTGCGCAATCTGACGGTGGCTGCGCAGCAGATGAGCAACGGCGATCTGTCCACGCGCGCGCCGGTGCAGGGCAACGATGAGATCGGCCTGCTGGCGCGGCAGTTCAATCAGATGGCCGCGGCGCTGGAAACGAGCTTTGCCGCGCTGGAGGCGGAACGCGACACCCTGCGGCGCTTCATCGCCGATGCCTCGCACGAGCTGCGCACGCCCATCACCGCGCTCAAGACCTTCAACGAGCTGCTGCAAGGGCCGGCCGCGGCCGATCCTCCGGCGCAGGCCGAATTTCTGGCCGAAAGCCGCACGCAGCTGGCGCGGCTGGAGTGGATCACCGCCAACCTGCTCGATCTGTCACGGCTGGATGCTGGCCTGGTCAAACTCGACCTGGCCGCGCACGACGTGGGCGACCTGCTCGACGCGGCCGCCGCGCCCTTCCGGCTGCAGGCGCAGGACAAAGAGATCGTCCTGAGCGTCAGCGCGCCGCCTGCGCCAATGACGGTGGTGTGTGACCTGGCGCGCATCGAGATGGTGCTGGCGAATTTGCTCGACAATGCGCTCAAGTTCACCCCCGCGCATGGGCAGATCACGCTGAGCGCCGCGGCGACCGGGGATTCTGTGCATCTCTCCGTGGCCGACAGCGGGCCTGGCATCAGCCCTGACGACCTGCCGCACATCTTCGAGCGTTTCTATCGCGGTCAGAGCAGCGCGCGCGGCAGCGGCCTGGGCCTGGCCATCGCGCAAAGCATCGCCGCGGCGCATGGCGGTCACGTCGCCGTGGAAAGCCAGCCCGGTCAGGGCAGCCGCTTTACGGTGATTTTGCCCAGTGCAGAACGAGACGGGCAGCGGCAGCCTGAGCCGCTGCTCAGGCCGCACAAAGCGATGTAGCTTAGGGGGCATTGGCCGCAGGATCGGGGCAGTTCAAAGCGCTTCCGCGGCGAACAGATCGTCGTGCACCTGTGCTCTTTCCCGGTCAATCTGATCGGGGGTCGCGCCCAGGTCGGTCAGGACATACTCGGTCATCGCCAACCCTACTTCGCCCTCGCCCGAAAAGACGCCATCCGCGCCGGCCTGGCGCAGCGTGGGGATGTCGGTCAGGTAGCGTGTGCGCGCGAGGATGTGAATCAACGGATTGATCTCTCGCGCCAGCCGGATGACCTCCTCGGCGCCGGCCAGCCCGGAAACACTGATGACAAACGTCCCCGCGGCGCCGACGCCCGCCTGCTCCAGGGTCGCGCGCAGCGCCGCGTCGCCGTAAAACGCCTTCACGCCCGCCGCGCGCAGCTCTTGAACCGTCGTCAGGTTCATCTCGATAATGGCAGGCTCGATCCCTTGCTTGCGGAACAGCCGCGCCACCGTGCGCCCCACCGGCCCGTAACCGACGATCACGGCCCGGTATTGCGGGTCGCTCTCCGGCTCTGCGGCTTTCGTCAGAGCGCTGCTGGCCGGCGCGCGTGAGCGTGCGTTCAGCAAGGCCCAAAGGCGCGGCCACCGCGCCAGCCCTCGCTCAAGAGGCGCCACCCCACGGTAGATCAGCGGGTTGATGGAGATCGTGATGATGGCGGCGGCCACCAGGCCATTCGTGGCGGCGGCGGGCAAGACGCCGAGTTCCCTGCCCAGGGTGGCCAGGATAAAGGAAAATTCTCCGATCTGACCGAGGACGGCCGCGACGGCCAGCGCGACCCGGCTGGGGTAGCCCAAGACCGCGGTGATCCCAAAGGCTGCTAACGGTTTCCCAATCAGGACAACGGCCAGGGTGAGCACGACGATGGCGGGCGATTTCACCAGCAAGGCCGGGTCGAACAGCATACCGACCGAGACAAAGAAAAGCACAGCAAAGGCATCGCGCATCGGCAGCGCCTCCGACGCCGCGCGCAGGCTGAAGTCGGAGCGGCCGACCACCATACCTGCCAGAAACGCGCCCAGCGCCATCGAAACGCCAAACACCTCGGCCGCGCCGACGGCAATACCAAGCGCGACCACCAGGATCGTGAGGGTGAATAGCTCGCGCGAGCGGGTCTCCGCCACGCGGTTCAGGAGCCACGGGATGGCGCGGCCACCCACCAGGAACGTGAACACCACCAAGGCGGCGATCTTGAGCAGGGCCAGCAGGAGCTCCAGGGCCACCCCGCCCGGTGAAGAGGCCTGCGACCCAAAGATGAGCGGGAGCAAGACCAGGATGACGACCGTGAACAGGTCCTCCATCACCAGCCAACCGACGGCGATATGCCCCGTGGGCGTGTGCAGATCGTTGTTGTCGGAGAGCACCCGGACGAGCACCACGGTGCTGGCTACCGAGATCGCCAGCCCGTAGATGACGCCGGCCGTCCAGCCCCAGCCCAACCAGTGGATCGCCACGGCGCCCAGGACGGTCGCCGCCAGGCTTTGCACCACCGCGCCCGGAATCGCGATCCGCCGCACCGCTAACAATTCTTTGAAGTGAAACTGGAGACCGACCCCGAACATCAGGAGGATAATGCCAAGCTCGGCGAACTGCTCCGCCATCTCCCGGTTCGCCACGAAGCCCGGCGTGGCAGGGCCGACCGCGATCCCGGCCAGGAGATAGCCCACGATAGGCGACAGGCCCAGGCGCTGCGTCACGTAGCCGAACGCCAGCGCGGCCGCCAGCCCACCCGTGAGGGTTATGATGAGATCAAAATCGTGCATTGTCCAATCCGATCGTTGATTGACTTATGCAGCCGTTGAACAGAGGGGGAGATTTGACATAATGGAGCATGGGCGTTTTCCCGAAGGAGGATATTTCATTACGGGGCGCGTAGTCCACGCCGCTGCGCTCTGTAATCATGGCCGCGACCCGCTGTCGGCCAATCCGCGTGGCGCGCCGGCTTACGGGCGCCTGGGTTCTGAACGGTAGTGTACCACGGTGGAGTGGGTTTGGGGAAACCCGCCCCACCAGATTTGACGGGAGAAACGATCTCTGTTATAATTACGAACATAGTTCGGTAATATAACAAGTGACAAAATGATGCAACCACGAGAACGCCGTTTCCAGCGCACCAGGCAGGCCATTTTGGATGCCGCCCTTGAGATCATTCGTGAGGATGGGCCAGGGGCGCTCAACATGCGCGCGCTGGCCGCGCGGAGCGACTACAGCGCGGCGGGGCTGTACGAGTATTTCGGCGGTAAGGACGAGATCATCGCAGAGGTGTGTCAGCAGGGCCATGAGCGGCTGGCAAGCCACATGCGACGGGCTGACGCAAGCCTGCCCGTGGTGGACTACCTGTATGAGATTGGCATCGGCTACATCCGCTTTGCGCTCGAGAACCCGGACCACTTCCTGCTGATGTTCACCGTGATACCGCCTGGTCCGACCGGCGACTTTTCCCCGGAGAAGCTGCTGGAGGGAGACTCCTCGTTTCACATTCTGCTCGATGCGATCCGCCGCGGCATCGAGGAGGGGGTCTTCGTCACGCGGCCTGGCTTCGAGCTGATGGAGATGGCCTACACGGCGTGGGCTACGGTGCACGGGATCGCCATGCTGCGCCTGACCAGCCTGCGCGGTTATCCGATGGATTTCGAGGCGGCCGATCGCGCGGCGCTGCGCAACTTTGCCCGCGGCTTGCAGAGCGCAGCGTGAGCGCTGGCTGCTCTTTTTTTTGGCCTTCACTGAACAATGTTCGGAATCAGATTATAGTTAGGAGGAATCGTATGTCAACGATTTTCAACGGCAGGTACACGGCGCTGCGAACGGTTTCGGGTCGCCAGCGGCGTGGAGTGAGCATCCTCAGATGCGAACTACGATGAACGATGAACGATGAATGATGAGTGCAGAGTGCAGAGTGCAAAGTGCAAAGTGGAGTGAGCATCCTCAGCGCAAAACGATGAACGATGAATGATGAATGATGAGTGCAGAGTGCAAAGTGCAAAGTGGAGTGAGCATCCTCAGCGCAAAACGATGAACGATGAATGATGAATGATGAGTGCAGAGTGCAGAGTGCAAAGTGCAAAGTGCAAAGTGGAGTGAGCATCCTCAGCGCAAAACGATGAATGATGAGTGCAGAGTGCAGAGTGCAAAGTGCAAAGTGGAGTGAGCA
>DAISHS010000034.1:0-20564 GCA_036822415.1 Chloroflexota bacterium | reverse complement strand
TACCTGGTCGGCCGGGTAGTAGGGAGGGCTTAACGGCAGCAGCGGTTGCAGCGCGGCGATCAATTCATCCAGGCCGCGACCGCTGGCGGCCGCCAGCGTGACCATCAGCGTCGGCGTCATCAACGCGCTGAAGGCGGCCTGACCCCGCTGCAGGGCAGCCTCGTCTACGAGGTCAGCCTTGTTGCAGCCCATGACCACAGGGCGTCCGGCGGCTTTTTGGGTCAGCAGCTGCGCAATCTGCTCGTCCTCCGCAAAGGGAGGCTCCGAGATATCCACGATCCACAGGATGACATCCGCATCGGGCAGCGCCGTGACCGCTTGGTCTAGCATATACTCGCCCAGCTTGTGGCGTGGACGATGAATACCGGGGGTGTCCATGAACATGATCTGCGCCTGCGGCTGGGTCAGGATGCCGAGCAAGCGGTTGCGCGTGGTTTGCGGTTTGGGTGCGGTGATCGCTATTTTTTGCCCTAAAATGGCATTGAGCAGCGTTGATTTGCCCACATTGGGGCGGCCAATGATGGCGACAAAGCCGGCGCGATGATTGCTGTCCACAAGCGGCGTAGACGCGTCGGGCGTGGTCTGGGCCGCAAGGTCCAAGGCCGATTTTGACTCATTCGCAGCAGGACGTTTCTGGCTCACAGATCACTTCCCATCATCATGGTTGGGCCTCAAGGCGAAACGGATTGAAATTGGTATGGATGTCGTAATAGTCCTCATGTTCCAGGCGTTTGAGCAAGGCGACGATCTGATAGGTGATCGGCGTGAAGAGCACCTCGATGCCTACTTTGAAGATGTAGTTGGCAACGATCAGGGTGCGGGCAACTTCCCAGGGAAAAACACCGGCCAGGCAGGCAACCGTGACAAAGAGGGTCGAATCAATGCCTTCCCCGATGAGGGTCGAGCCGATCGTGCGCAGCCACAGCCAGCGGCCCTGCGTCGCCACCTTGAGCCGCGCCAGGGCATAAGAATTGGAAAATTCGCCGGCAAAATAGGCAACCAGGCTGGCGACGATGATTCCGCCCTGGCTCACGCCGCCGAGCACGGCGTCATAGGCCGTTTGGCCGACGCTTTGCTGCCAGACGGCTTCACCGGGCATGCGGCTGACCAGCCACAGGGTGACGCTCATCAACGCCGCTGCGCCAAAACCTACCCAGATGACTCGCCGTGAGCGGCGATAGCCGTAAACTTCGGTCAGGACATCGCCGAAGATGTAGGAAATGGGAAAAAGCAGGGTGCCGGCGTCGAAGGCCAGTGGTAAACCGCCCAGCCATCGCGGCAATGACACTCCCCAATCGACAATTTTAGCCGAGGAGGCAATGTTACTGACCAAGAGCACGGTGACAAACAGCGCCGTGACCAGGTCCAGGAAACGATACGTGCGTGAACTGCCAGACGTCATGCCAAAGTCCTATGTCAGGCTGATGTTTTCCCTGGACAGATGCCCATGTTCGTCAATCTCCCCTGCCCAAATACGCGTACTGCTGATGGGGCTGCCATCATCAGCCAGAACCCAGGCGATTTCGGCGATGCGCAAGGGCGCCTTGCCGACCGTGCGGCGCTTCTCGTTGATGCGCAGGCCGCCGGCCAAAGTTTCTGGCGATACCACGAGCAGGTCGTAATCCTCACTCACGGTGTGACCGTAGGTGTCGTGAAGGGGCGTGATAATGACCGGCAAATCAGGGGCCAACAGGCGGATATAGTCTAAAACCCCCGCAACCCGCTCTTCGAAGGGTGCAATGGGGTGTTGTTTGCTCTGCACCATACTGTTCACCGTGACGCCCACAATCAATTCAGTGGCCTGGCTACTGGCGTAACGGAGCAGCGCCCGGTGGCCATCATGCAGCGGAGAGAAAGTCCCGCCCAGCACGACTCGCATCGGTTAATTCACCTCCGGTGAACGGTCACAAATCATGACGACTGCCGGCCCTTTCATTCAGCGTGATCTTGAGATGAATCTAAATACCTGCATAGCAAACGATTTTACTCGATGTGATGGTAAATGACAAAGTTTGTGAACAATCATGCTAAAATAGTCAATCGAGTGAATCCAACGATGGCGGATAATCAATGAACAAAGAGCGTTTATGGCGATGGATTGGCATCATCGGGTTGTGGCTGAGCGCCCTATGGCTGGGGGCCGCGCTCGCCGCGGCTGACGACTCGATCGGGAATCGAACGCCAGCGGCTGAGCCTGGGCCGCCTGAGGCGCTTCGATCTGGCGCGCAGTTCTCCCTGCGGCAGGCTGCCGCGTCCCCCGCCGCGCTTTCACGCGCGTTCTTCGGCATGCACATCCACGGCGCGGATGAGGCCTGGCCCCAGGTGAACGACAACCTGGGCGCGGTGCGTATTTGGGACGCAGGCGCACAGTGGTCTGACCTCAATCCCGCCAAAGGGGTTTTCAACTGGGACGCGCTGGATGCCCATGTCAGCCGCGCGCGGGCCAATGGCGCTGATGTCATCATGACCCTGGGCCGGACGCCGCGTTGGGCCAGCGCGCGGCCGGCCGAGCCAAGCGCGTACGGCCCCGGCCAGGCGGCCGAACCCCTGCTTGACCAGTACTGGCAGGATTGGGTGCGCGCGGTTTCCGCCCGTTACCGCGGTAAAATTCGCTACTGGGAAATTTGGAATGAGCCAAATGACCCGGCCTTCTTTTCTGGCCGCGCCGAAAAACTGGTAGACCTGGCGCGGCAGGCTTATGCCATTCTGAAAGCGAGCGATCCCCAGAACCAGGTGCTCAATCCCAGCCCAAACGACGCTACTTATCTCGATTATTACCTGTCGCTCGGAGGCGGCGATGTCGCCGATATTATCGGTTACCATTTCTACCTCAATGAGGCGCCAGAAGCGCTGGCGATCTGGTACATTGCGCGTGTTCGCACCATCCTCGTGACGCACGGCCAGGCAACCAAGCCGCTGTGGAACACGGAGGGCGGCTATTTACGGCCGGTCGTGCCTGGGCCGAAGACATTGAGCGATGATCTCGGCGCAGCTTACCTGGCGCGGACCTATTTACTCAACTGGACAGGCGGTATCAGTCGTTTTTATTTTTACGCCTGGGATAACCACACCACCACCAATATCGAGCTGACCGCGGCCGATAACACGACGCTGACTGCGGCCGGCGTGGCTTACCGTGAGTTGACCGATTGGTTGCTGGGGGCGCACTGGACCGACCTGCATACCGATGACCGCGGCGCCTGGGTGCTCTCCTTCGACCAGCCCGACGGCGGCCACGCGCACATCGTCTGGCATCCATCGCAGACCCTGGTCTTTGACTTACCGGCGGATTGGAATGTACAATCACTGCGCACCCTGGCCGGCGCGCGCCGCAGTCTGGCGGGGCGTCGGCAGACGACCGTCGGCGCCAGTCCTCTGCTGTTGGAATCAACGCCTGTGCACAGTCTTTTCTTGCCGCTGACCAGCGGGCCGTCGCGTTGAAGGAGGCGTCTTGCAGATGATACCTGAGGCGTTTGTGAGGCGGCTGAAGCTAGGAGTTTTCATGCTGGGGCCGGCGCTTGGCCTGGGCCTCTGCTGGGCTTTGACTGCCTGCCAGCCCGCGCCTGCGCGGGCGATTGTCACGGCCACGCCGGCCCGGCCGGACGCTCAGATCGAAGTGACGCAGATGCTGACGCAGACGCTGCTCGATGTGGTCAGCCGCAGCGGCATCGGCCAGGCGGACGTCCATTTGACGGCCGGCGCGCGGCCGCCGCGCCTGGTTGTGCGGCTGCATCTGCGCGGCCTGGAGCAGTTTCGCTTGATCTACGGCGACACGATTGTCACGGCCGCGGTGACCAGCGTTGGTCAGCCGGTCATCAGACAGCAGCGCAGCCTGGTCAGCGCGCCGGCGCAGGAGGAAACGCTGCGCGCCACGAGCCGCTTTTGGCTGCCGCTGCGCCTGGTGACAGACTCTGCGACGGAGGCGCGGATTCCCCTGGAGAACGGCTTCTTCGAACTCGAGGCCTCCCCCGATTTACTTGCCAGCGACGTGCGCGATTTTCGTTTCGAGTGGATAGATTTTTTTCGTTAGGAGATAAACCGTCATCATGCTTGTCAAACTACTACAAAATGTTCGTTTTACCGCTGTGCTTGGGGTTGTGGCTTTGCTCCTGACGGCCATCGCTTCTCTGGGCTGGGCATCGCTGAAGTCGTTGAACGCGATTCTGCTCATCATCAACAGCGGCGGAAAGGATGTCAAGATTCCTATCACCTTGATCGAGGTCGTGGACAGTTTCTTGATTGCGACTGCGCTCTTTGTCTTTGCTTTCAGCCTGTACGAACTGTTCATCGGCGACCTGGATGTGCCCGAATGGCTGTTGGCGCACAACCTGCAAGAACTGAAGTCCAAGCTGAGCGGCGTCATCGTGCTCGTCATGGTGGTGAAATTCGTAGAGCGCCTGGTCGAATGGGAAGACCCCAGCGGCACCCTCTTCTTTGGGCTGGCCGTCGCCGTTATTTCTGCTGTTCTGATTGCCCTGGCGCAAGTGGGCGCGCATGGCAAGGACTGATCCAATCGTCGGCCGCGCTTTCTCAATTGGCGATAGAAGCCAGCGCGTTTATAATTCCTTCGGCTGTGATGAACGCAATCTGGCGTGGGTTTCGTGATTTACATGAAAGGAGATAGCGATGACGCTGCTGGAACAGGTTCAACAACAAGTCAAGCAGCTGCCGCCTGAAAAACAACGCGAGGTGCTGGACTTTGCCGCGTTCTTGCGTCAGCGGCTGGCCGATGTGCAACCTGCTCAACCGGGCTCGCTGCGCCAGCATCCAGCCTTTGGTTCGTGGCGTAAGCGACAGATTGATGCGCTGCAATATGAACAGGATCTGCGCGCAGAATGGGACCCGCACCTGTGAACGCCGTCTTTGACACCAACATTATCATTGATGCGCTAAATGGCGTCGCCGCGACTGACGCCGAATATAGCCGCTATATGCGCGTGCTCATTAGCCGTATCACATGGATGGAAGTCCTGGTCGGTGCTCAAGACGATGACGCCCAAGTGCGTGAGTTTCTTGATGCACAGTTTGAAATGATCCCGCTTGACCTGGCTGTGGCTGAAAGAGCCGTGCAATTGCGGCGTGCTTACCGCCTCCGCCTTCCCGATGCCATCATTTGGGCTACGGCCCAAGTTCACGAAGCCGTGCTGGTCACGCGCAACACCAAAGACTTCCATGCTGACTGGGAAGGCATTCGCATACCGTATCACCTTCCACAGCGGTGACCTCAGGGCCTTGCCAGCGCGCCCTGCTTCTTTCTGTTATTACTCACGACTTGCTCAGATAGGCAGCCACAATCGCGCGCGGCGCGGGGGCGTTCAGCCAACTTTGACGTAAGCGGGGAGATTGTGTCTCTGCCGCCACCGCCTGGCAGCGCGCATACGCCCGCGCCAGATAATCCTGCGCGGCGGCTGTGTGGCCTTGCGCCTCGGCGATGCGGCTGCAGGTGAAGAGCACCTCCTCCAGACAGACCAACGAAGGAGCCTGCTCCAGTATGGTGAGCGCCTGCTGTGCAGTGCGCCAGGCCTCGTCAAGCCGACCGGCCAATAGATGGATTTCGGCCGCAGCGTGCGTCGCGATCAGGTAGTCGAGGTTATCAACTCCAGCCGGCAGCAGGGTCGTGGCCGCCTGGGCATCGGCCAGCGCGGCCGGCAGCGCCGCCAGATCGCCGGCGCGCCAACCCAAACGCGCCAGCACGGCGTGTAAACTCCCACGGATGTCAGGTGGATCGCCTTCAGCTAGCAGCGCGTTCATCTGCGCTGCGGCGGCGCGGGCCTGTGCCAATTCTCCCATCTCACCACGGATGAACACGAGGCGGGCCAGGTATTGAATCTGGAAGAGCCGAGGGTAAAGGTCATGCACTAACTGCAGCTTGCGCTCGTTGGCATCCAGGGCGTCGGCAAAAGCCCCCATCAGAATCAACAGCAGCCCCTGGTAGTTCAGGCACATCAGGCGCAGCATGTCGTTGTTCCGCAGCGCAGCACGTTTCATTTGCTCGTCGAGGAACGCCAGCCCGGCTTCGTAGCGCGCCTGCGGCAGATAGTGAAAGCTGATCAATTGCGTCACGGCTGTGTTGATCGCCATGGCCGTGCCGATGGTTTCGGCGACGTCAAGCGCCTGGCGCAAACGGCGCTCAGCCTCCTGCGGCCGCCGTAAGTGGCTGAGGATTTCACCCAGGTTACCCAGGGCGAAGCTCTCGCTCGTGCGGTCGCCCAGAGCCTGGTGCAGCTTCAACACCTCTTCGGTCAAGGTCAGGGCTTCTGCGTAGCGCAGCTGATAGTTGTAGACGGCCGCCAGACGCCGCAGGCTGATCGCCTCCTGCCAGCGGTCGTTGGCCTGGCGGCTGAGGGCCAGGGCATCCTCCGCGGCGCGCTCGGCTGCGGGCAGGTCGTGCAAAGTGATGAAGGTCATCGCCAGGTTGTGCAGGCAGTAGGCGGCCTTGTCCAGCCGCCCAGCCTCACGGAAGCGGGCCACGGCCAGCTCCAGTTCCCGACGCCCCTGCTCAAGATCGGTCACGCGGCTGTCGAAACTAAGGCAGACCAGTGCGCGGCCTTCACGCGCTGGATCGCCCAGCTCACGCGCAATCTCCAGCGCGCGCGTGGCCAGTTTGCGCACCTGGGATGGATTGATCTGCTGATCGTAGGCGGCCTGCGCCAGCAGCGCATCGCACAGCCGGGCATTGTCATGCAGATGTTCGACCAGGCCCAGCATCGCTTTGACATCGGCGCCTTGCGCGTCCGCCTTGCCCATCAGATCGAAGACGTGGGCGCGCGCCTGCAGCACGTCGAAGCGCTGCGCGCTGATCTCAGGCAGCAGGTGCAGCGCTTCGCTGTAGAAGCGGATGGCTTCTTCGTTGGCGTAGAGCCGGCCGGCGCGATCGCCCGCGCGCATGGTGTTGATCAGGGCGCGTTCTTCATCGCCGCCCTGCTCGTAGTGATAGGCCAACGCCTCGAAATCGTCCGGGCGCAGGGTTTCGATGGCGGCGGCCACGCGGCGGTGCAGCCGATGACGGCGCAGAATGCTGACACCCTCGCGCAGCGTCAGCGGGGTGAAGGCGTGGGCAAAGGCAAAGACCTCGCGCGCAGCCTCACGCCAGCGCGTACTGTGCACCTCCTGGATCAATTGGGCGCGTGTCGCCTGTTCCAGGGCTTCGATCAGGTCATCTTCGCCCATCTCGCTGGCCGCGCGCAGCGTGGCGAATTCGAACTGGCGCCCGATGATGGCCGCCAGCAGCAGGATGTCCTGGGTGGTCGTGGGCAGCTTGTGTAAACGGGCCTGCACAGCCATGCGCACATTCTGCGGAATGTGCAGCGTTTCGTCCGCAATCATCTGCCAGCGCCCGTCGTCGCAGATCAATTTCCCCTCTTCCACCAGGCTCTTGCAGACTTCCTCGATGAAGAAGGGGTTGCCTTCGGTCTCATTGAAGATGCTGTCCAGGAAGGCGGCGGCAATATCGCCGCCGAACATGACGTGCAAAAGATCAGCCGTCTGCTCTCGCGTCAAGCGGTTCAACTTGATGCGCGTCGCCAGCCGCTCGCGCGTCAGGTCAAGCAGCACACTGTCGAGGCAGCAGGCCTCGGCGATGGCCTCTTCCCGATAGGTGAGCAGAATCAGCAGCCTGAGCGGCCGGGCCCGTCGCGCCAGGTAGCGCAGCAGAAACAGGCTGCCGCCATCCGCCCAATGTCCATCTTCGATCAGGAGCAGCAATGGCCGGCGTCGGCTCAAGGCGCTGCACAGGGTGACAACGCTTTCGAATAGCCTTTGCTGCTCGCTCTGGGGATCGAGCGGTGGATTGGCCCCAATGTCCGGGTAGCTTGCGCGCAGGTCGGGGGCGAGCGTCAGCAGATCGGCCAGCGTCAGAGGCGGCAGCGAATCTGTCACGCCGCGGCCGGCGCCGTCAAGGCCAGGCGCGCCAACCGCCTGCAAGATGCCCAGGCCGGTGCGGATAACGTGCGCAAGCGGGGCGTAGGGCGCGCTCCTTTCGGCGTAACACTCGCCTGTGAGCACGATGGCGCCGGTGATTTCGGCATAGGTGGCTAGTTCACGCGCCAGGCGCGTCTTGCCTATGCCCGGTTCTCCGCTCAACAAAAGCACAGGCCCCACGTCTTGACCGGCAATCGTACGCTGCCAGACCAGTTTGGCGTCGTTCAGCTCACGTGAACGCCCCACCAGGCGACCCAGCACCAGCTGGTTGACGGTGGACAGCTCGTTCGCTGGTTCAGCGCCGGTTCGTCCCGGCTCCAGGCTGAGCTGTTCGAGCATCTGCTGCACCTGCACGGCGTCCGCGGGACGCTGATCCGGCTCCTTGCTCATGAGCTGCACGATCAGCGCATCCAACCCTGGCGGCAGGGTGGCGTTATAGGTGCTGGGCGGCACCAGCGGCGCATGGAGATGCTGCGAAATGACGGCCAGGGCGTCGTCGCCGCTGAAGGGCAGGCGCCCCGTTACCCATTCGTAGAGCATGACGCCGAGCGCGTAGAGATCCGCGCGGCCGTCCAGCGGGCGTCCCAGCGCTTGCTCCGGCGCCAGGTAGAAAACCGTTCCCACCAGCGCCCCTTCGGCCGTCAGCCGCGAGGTCAGGCTGCGCGCCAGGCCGAAATCCACCAGTTTGATCGTTCCGCTGGTGGTCAGCAGCACGTTTTCTGGTTTGAGATCGCGATGAATGAGGCCGTGCGCGTGGGCATGCGCCAGGGCGGCGCACACCTGCCGTGCGGCGGTCACCACCGCGGCCGTGCTGGCTGGCGGCTGCTCGTGCAAGGAGACGCCGGCAATATACTCCATGACGATGAACGGCGCGCCGTTGGCCTCGCCGGCGTCGAAAATGGTGACGATGTTAGGATGATTGAGTTGGGCCGTGGCGCGCGCCTCTTGAATCAGGCGCGCACGGCTCTCGGCGTTCAGGTTGGCGGCAGACAGAATTTTGACAGCCACATCCCGTTCAAGTAACGTATCGTAGGCGCGATAGACAATGCCCATGCCGCCCTGTCCCAGCTCGGACGTGAGGCGGTAGCGGTCGTTGAGATTGATTGCCAACATAGTCACCCCCCGTGGCCGGACCGGTCTGCGCGTCAACTAGCCAGCGTGCGGCGCACGATGACCAGGGTGATGTCATCCGCGGCGGGCGCGGCGGCGGTGAACGTTTGTAGCGCGGCGGCCAGGCTGGCGGCCAGCGCCGGGGCCGTGGCCTGGCGTTGCGCGTGGACGAGGGCCAGCAGTCGTTCCTTGCCAAATTCGGCGCCGGCTGGATCCATGGCGTCGGTGACGCCATCGGTGTAGAAAACGATGAAATCGCCCGGCCCCAGCTGCACCTGGCGCTGACTGTACGCGGCGTCTTCGAACAGCCCCAGGGCGGGGCCGCAGCGGCGCAGTTCGGTGATGCCGTCCGCGCTGACCAGGAGCGGCGGGTTGTGTCCGGCGTTGACATAAGCCACCTCGCCGTCCGATCCGATCTCGGCGCAGAACAGGGTGACGAACATGCCGTTGGCCGCGTCGGCGGCCAGCAGGCGATTGGCGTTCGTGATGCCTGCGGCCAGACTGGGCGCGCCGGTCAGACAGGCGCGCACGGTGCTGCGCGTCAGGGCCATGAGCAGCGCCGCCGGCATACCTTTGTCGGAGACATCGGCGATGACGACGACCAGGCGGTCGGGGTCGGTTTTCAGGTAGTCGTAGTAGTCGCCGCTGACCTCGCGGGCCGGCAGCCACCAGGCGGCGATCTCGAAGCCGGGCAAGGCCGGGGTTTGCTGAGGCAGCAGGCTGCGCTGCACCTCACGCGCCATCTGCAGCTCGCGCTCCAGGCGTCCTTTCTCCACGGCTACCTGGTAGAGGCGTGCATTTTCGATGGCAATGGCCGCGCTGGCGGCAATGGAAACGAGCAGATCAAGATCATCGCGGCTGAAGATGCCGGCCTGCAGGTGGTTGTCTACATAAATGACGCCCAGGATGGTTTGCTTGAGCTGTAGGGGCACGCACAGGATGGAGCGCAGTCCCAGCCCGATGATGCTGGCGCGGCCGCCGAGCCAGGCATCGCTCTGCGCATTGCTGGTGAGCAGGGGAATGTTATTCTGCGCGACGCGCTCAACCACGCTGCGCGATACCTGAAATTCTGGCGCTTCGATGGTCTGTTGCTCCAGGCCGCGCGCCGAACGAAAGGTGAGGCGTTGTTGGGCGTCGTACAGCATGAGGAAGCCGCGTTCCGCGTGGACAGCCGCCACAACCTCATCCATGACGCGGTTGAGCACTTCGGTCACATCGAGGGATGAACTGAACGCCTGTGTGACGCTGTAGAGGAGCGCCAGGCGGTCGGCGGATGGCTGACTCATCGTTCCTCCTGCAAGCGCTGAGCCTGCTGGCGTTGCCTTCAGGCTGCGAGAACGTCTTGTGCTGTGGAACGGCGCTGCCGGTGATGTGGCGGCCTGTCCACAGTGATTTCTAAAATAACTATACCCTAAAAGCCCTGCTTCCGGCAAGTCAGGGTGGTGGGGTGAAGGGGTGAGTATCGGAGTGAGCATCTGAGGATGCTCACTCCGCAGCGCGGCGGCGCGTTGTTTGTGGCATCGTTGATCGGGAGGTTTTGTTGATGAAATACCCTGTACAGCTGGCGCGTTGGCTCTCGTTGGTTCTCATAGTGATCGTTCTTGTGACGGCCTGGCTGCCGCGCGGGGCGGTGCAGGCGGGGCAGGCGCCGTTGGATGGCGCGCTTGGCCCGCAGCTGGTGCGCATCAAGGCCACGCCGGCGCAGCAGGCTGAGCTGGCCGCGGCCGGACTGGTGGCGCACACGCGGTTGGCGGATGGTTCCGTGCTTGCCAGCGGCCCGGCCGCCGCTGTGGCAACGGCGCGGGCGGCCGGCTTTGCCCTCGACCTGCTGGCAGCCGACACCCGCGGCCAGGTCTATTACCTGGTGGATGCGCAGGCCACGCAAGCAGCCAGCCTGGCCGCGCGCCTGGGCCGCATCCTTTACCAGGACGCAGGCGAGCTCCTGGTGGCCGTGCCGGCCGCGGCCGAGCTGGCCTTTGTGGAGACGCTGCCCGCGCAGGGGGTCGCCATCGCGCTCGTGTCCAATGCCGCGCTGCTCAACGAAACGGCCGCGACGCCCTTTGTTCCCCCGGCCAGCACTGATCCGGTCATCGTCGCGCTGCTGAGCCAGCTCACCAGCGCGGCGCTGTCAGATCGCATCGCAGACCTCAGCGGCGTGCGGCCGGTCGCCATTGGCGGCAGCAGTGTGACCCTGACCACGCGCTACACCTTTGCCAGCCGCATTCGTGACGCCGAAGCCTATCTTATGCAGGCCTATCAGCAGATGGGCCTGCCGGTCAGCTACGCCAGCTGGACCTATGGCTCCTACAGCGGGCGCAACGTCATCGCCGACCTGCGCGGCGTCACGCATCCAGAGCGCCTGTGGTTGGTGGGCGGCCATTTTGACGACATCTCCGAGATTCCTTACACGACTGCGCCTGGCGCCGACGACAACGGTTCCGGCAGCGCGGCCACCCTGGCCCTGGCCAACCTTCTGCGCGGCCATCAGTTCAGCGATACGATCCGCTTTGTCCATTTTTCAGGCGAGGAGCAGGGGCACTGGGGTAGTCAGGTTTACGCGGCGGCGCTGCGCAACGCCGGCGCCCAGGTGATGGGCTATCTCGATCTCGACATGATCGGTTACGATGGCAACCATGACCGCGTCATCGAGCTGCACAGCGGCACCGGCAGCAGCTCCATCAACCTGGCGAACGCGTTCATCTCCGCCAACAGCCGCTACGGCCAGGGGTTGACCGTGGAACTGAAGACAAGCTCTGCCAGTCGCTTTTCGGATCATTCGTCGTTTTGGGACAAGGGCTATGCCGCGTACCTGGCGATCGAAAATTTCTTCGATGACAGCCGCCCGCGGGACCGCAACCCGTGGTATCACAACACTGGCGATCTGCTGAGCCGGGTTGATTTGGATTACGTGCTACGCTACGCACGGGCGGCGCTGGCTTCGTTGGCCGAGCTGGCCGGCATTGTCAGCGGCCCCACGCCCACCCCCACCGCCACGCGTACCTCAACCCCGACGCCGACGACCACGCGCACGCCCAGCCCAACGCCGACCGTGACGCCCATTCCTGGCGGCTGCACCAATCTGCTGGTCAACGGCGACTTCGAGAGCGGCAGCGGTTGGACCTTTGGCGCGACCGCGCGGCCGGCCGCTTATGTCAGTACACCGGTTTACAGCGGCGCGCGCGCCTTACGTCTGGGCATTCCGCCCGGCACGGCCAATGCCACCGCGCACTCCTCGGCCTATCAGACCGTGACGATTCCAGCCTGGCCGACCGGCGTCTTTTTGCGTTACTGGCAGCGCCCAGGCGGCGGCGAAGCGGCCGATTACCGCGAGGTGCTGCTGCTCAACACCAGCTACGGCCTGGTCGCCACCATCGAGCGCAGCTCGGCCGCGGGCAACGACCAATGGCAGGAGAAGACCTTCGACCTGACTGCGTACCGCAATCGCACGCTGGTGCTTTACTTCAACGTCTACAACAACGGCAGCGGCGGTCTGACCTGGAATTACCTGGATGAGGCGGCGCTGCTGGCCTGTGCGCCGACGCCGACGCCCACCGTCACCCCCACAGCGACCCTCACCCCCACAGCGACGCCAACGCCAACCGATTCACCGACGCCAACGCCGACGGACACCCCAACGCCCGTGCCAACAGACACGCTGACCCCGACGCCGACGGAAACGCCGACGCTCGAACCGACGCCAACCGACACCCCAACGCTCGAACCGACGCCGACCGACACCCCAACGCCTGAAACAACGCCAACCGACACCCCGACGCCAACGGCGACGCCCGAGGGCATGGCGCCGCGTCAGTTCCTGCCGTGGGTCTGCTGGCAGATGGCCTGGTGAACACAGCGAAGATCTGCGGTCTTACACGTCTCACTGTTTGCCGTTCCTCATTGCTGAATGGGTTCATCCATCGGTTGCCATCCTTCTGCGCCGAACAGGCCGTTGGCGCCTTGCCTGACGCGGCAGCGAGCGCCTAAACCAAAATGAGACTCTCCCCTAACTGAATCACTTCGGTAAGGTATTGAGTCGGATCCGGAGGATCAACCCACATCACATCCTGCCAATCTTGCAGGGTCACCTGACACAGGCGACGCGCCACATCGGCAGGATGTTGACCAGCCGCCTTACTCATCGCGTCAGTGATTGCTGTCTGTAAAGAGAGACCCATGCGCGTACACAAACCCCATACATCGGCAATATCGCGCGGTTCATCTCGATCAATTAGAGCAGTCACCTTGTTCGCTAGAATGTTTTCTGGACTATCCAGCGGTCCCAAGAAGGGATCTTGACGCAAATCGCCAATGTGAGATGGGACATCATTGATCAGCTCAACTTTTAGTGACAGATCCCTCTGGATGACAAACAGGCGCAAAAAATATTGACCGCGCCTCTGCACGTCAACCTGCCAACCGGGCGTCGCCGCTAAACCCGCAACAATGAGACTACACCAATGTGAAAACGCCGGGTTCAAGTTTGTGAACAAATCGAGGTCTTCGGAAAAGCGATGATGCAGGTACCCGCGCGTCAGTGCTGTGCCGCCTGTAAGATAGAAACCAGTCTGTTGTTGTGTAATGAGCCTGAGCACATCATCCTGTAACGGATACAGCTTCGTCAAAAAGAACGCGTGACCTGGCGTTGTTGGTGGTTGGGTGTTCATCATTGAGTAACTCCGGATGACGCTCTGAAATCCATGCGACCAGGAAATCGAGGCCGCGCCGTATTTCTGCCATGCGCACTTTGGGCCGCCAACGCGGCCAGCCTTCGACGAGGGCTTTGTAGCCGAGCAAGTGGATCATCTCTTCGTAGGGGGCGTATTCGATCAGGCGCACCGCCGCCCAGTCGCGATTGAGACGCCCAAACTCGAAGGCGCCAGCCAGCAGGCCCTGGAACTCTTCGAAGGTGATGTTGTGATCCCACAGGTAAGCGGGACGCTGCCGTCGTATCTCGAAACGATCATCCATCGGTTGCGATCCTTCTGCGCCGAACAGGCCGTTGGCGCGTGACCTTACGCGGCGCTGGCCATGTGATCGGGCATTTGGATCGCGATCACTTCGCCGCGCACGCACAGTTGACCGGCCGCATAAAGCTGGACGCTGACAACGGTCTTACGCCCCTTGATCTCTTTGACCTGGGCGCGCAGCGTCAACGGGCCGCCGAGCGGGGTGGGGCGCAGGTAGTCCACGTGCAGCGAGCCGGTGACATAGCGGAAGGCTGGTTCCGTATCCATGGGGCGTCCGGCCGCACGGTAGGCCGCCGCGGCCGCCGTGCCGGTGGCGTGGCAATCTATCAGCGAGGCGAGCAGACCGCCGTAAACAAAACCAGGCACGGCCGTGTGCTGGGGCTGCGGCTGGAATGTACACACGGTTTCCTCGCCATCCCAATAGCTCTTGATCTGCAGGCCGGCTTGATTGAGCCGCCCGCAGCCGTAGCAGTAGCTGGTTTGATCTGGGTAGTAATCTTGAAAGGCTTTGTCTGGCATGAGTCATTCTCGCATGGCATGATTTTTACATCGCCCTTGCATTTTACCCTGAAGCAGTCAACTGCGTCAATCGCGTGAGGTCTACATTCTCCCTGTCTCCGTGTTGGTATTGCCTTTTGTCTACCATTTGTGCTAAAATGCGAGCGTTCGTAGCACCCGAGAGGCCGAAAATATGCCGTACATCACCAGTGTCGAACGAATTGGCATTCAGAAGGGCATCGAGCAGGGGATGCAGCAGGGGATGCAGCAGGGGATGCAGCAGGGAGCACGCATCGAGCTTCAGGCCGGCATCGAGTTGGGGCTGGAGTTGCGCTTTGGCGCGGCCGGCCTGGGGCTGTTGCCGGAGATAAGCAAGATTCAGGACATTGAGCTGTTGCGTACGCTGCGCAGCGCTTTGCGCACCGCGCCAACCCTGGACGACTGGCGACGCCTGCTTGTCGCTCAGCCGCAGACAGAGACTGCTCATTAGCCCACTTTTTCGCAGAGCGTTGGCGGCGCATTGATGATCAGAAACACAAGGACGGCTTGCGCAGAAAAACAAGCCGTCTTTCTTTGCTCCTGGTGTTTTGGTGGGTAGCTGAGGAGATCTCGCGAACCACTCGCACCTGTAGCGCAATCCGCTGGATTGTGCCGAGGGGCAAACTTTGGCGCTGGCGCGACACCGGGGGGCGACCTGCGTCGTGTTTCCAAATCACTGCGCCCCCACTTCGAACTGCGCCCAGGTGCAGAACTTTGGCCTTGCTGGCCGAACGGTGGTAAACTGACAGGCAACCCGACGCAGTGACATGAGGGAGATAGCGCATCCATGACCCATGAGCCTTTTGATTACATAGCAGACGCCGTGCAGGCGCAGATCAGCCAGATCATCGCCCACGCGCTGGCCGAGGACATCGGCGATGGTGATGTGACAACCCTGCTGACGATTCCTGAGACAGCCATCGTGGATGGGGATTTTATCGCTAAGGAAGCGGGCGTGGCGGCTGGGTTGACGGTGGCGGCCCAGGTCTTCGCACAGATCAGCGACCAGGTGCAGGTGACGCCCCTGGTGACCGACGGTGAGCGCGTGGCCATGCACCAAGTCGTTGCTACGATTCACGGCAGCGGCCGCGCCATTCTGACCGGTGAGCGCGTGGCGTTGAACTTCTTGCAGCGCATGTCCGGCATTGCCACGATCACGCGCCGTTACGTGGAGGCTGTGGCCGGCACACGCGCCGTGATCCTGGATACCCGCAAGACGGTCCCTGGCCTGCGCCTTTTGGATAAGTGGGCGGTGCGGCTGGGCGGCGGCCAAAATCATCGCTTTGGTCTCTACGATATGGCGATGATTAAGGATAACCACATTGCCGCCGTCGGCAGCCTGACGGCAGCCGTGCAGCGCGTGCGCGAGGGCGACCCGCGCCAACGGCCCATCGAGGTGGAGGTGACCACCCTGGCGCAGCTCAGCGAGGCATTGCAGCTGCCGCTGGATCGCATCTTGCTGGACAATATGTCCCTGACGCAGATGGCCGAAGCCGTGCGCATGACGGCCGGCCACATTCCCCTGGAAGCCTCAGGCAATGTAAACTTGAACACGGTCGCGGCCATTGCGGCGACCGGCGTAGATTTCATCTCCGCGGGCGCGCTGACCCATTCGGTGAAAGCCCTGGATATTAGCCTGGATCTGAGGAGTAGCACATGACCACTTTACAGAGCGTGGATCGTTCGCGCATGACGGTGGATGACATTTTGGCCGATCTGCAGGCCAAAATCGGCGATTATACGCCGGTGTTCGAGCTGCGCTTGCAGGCCGAGCTGGCCTTCGAGATCAATCAGCTCAAGCAGGCGCGCAATGCCGTCATCCTGGGTCACAACTACATGGAGCCGGCGCTCTTTCATTCCGTGCCGGATTTCGTTGGCGACTCGTTGGACCTCAGCCGCAAGGCCGCGCAGACCGAAAAGGACATGATCGTCTTTTGCGGCGTCAAGTTCATGGCCGAAACAGCCAAAATTCTCAACCCGACGCGCACGGTGTTGATCCCCTCGCTCAAGGCTGGCTGCTCTTTGGCGGCCAGCATCACGGCCGCCGATGTGCGGGCGCTCAAGGCGCGCTTTCCTGGCGTCCCCGTGGTGACCTATGTCAACACGTATGCCGATGTCAAGGCCGAGAGCGACATCTGTTGCACCTCTGGCAATGCGGCGGCCGTCGTTGCGTCCCTGGGCGTTGACACGGTTATTTTTCTGCCCGATGAATATCTGGCCCGCAATGTCGCGCGCGACACGGGAAAGCACATCATCGTGCCGACGCGACTGCCTACGGGCAACATCACGTTTCAGGATAGCGAGGTGGACTTCCAGATGGTCGGCTGGAACGGCCGCTGCGAGGTGCATGAGCAATTCACCGTGGACGACATCAACCGGGTGCGCGCCCAATTTCCCGATGTCGTTATCCTGGCGCATCCCGAATGTAGCCCAGAGGTGGTGGCGGCGTCGGATTTCTCCGGCAGCACCAATACCATGATCCGCTACGTTGAGCGCACCAAAGCCCCGCGCTATCTTCTCCTCACCGAGTGCTCGATGGGCGAAAATGTAGCCGCGGCCAATCCTGACAAAGAGATGCTGCGCCTGTGCATGGTGCGCTGCCCGCACATGAACCAGATTTCACTGCATATGACGCGCGATGCGCTGCGCGACGTGCAGTACGTCGTTGACGTGCCTGAAGAGATCCGCGTGCGCGCGGCGCAGGCCGTGCAACGCATGATTGCGATAGGATAGACCATGAGCGACTATTTGGAAACCGATGTCCTGATTCTGGGCAGTGGGATTGCCGGCGCCACCGCGGCCCTGGAACTGGCCGATGCCGGCGCCTCTGTCCTGGTGGTGACGCGCGCGGCCCAGGCGGAGGACACCAACACCTATTGGGCGCAGGGCGGTATCATCTACCAGGGTGAGCATGATACGCCGGACGATCTGGCGGCGGACATTTTGCGCGCCGGCGCCGGCCATAGCTATCCCAAAGCGGTGCACATCCTGGCTAGCGAAGGTCCCGCTGTGCTGAAGCGCGTGCTGCTGGAGCGCGTTGGCGTCCAGTTCGACCGCCAGGACAACGGCGCGCTGGCGCTGGCGTTGGAGGGCGGCCATTCCATGTCGCGCATCGTACACGTGGCCGACCACACGGGCAAGGCGATCGAGCTGGCCTTGATGCAGATGCTGCGCGCCCATCCCAGGGTCACTATACTGACCGGCCATACCGCCGTGGACCTGTTGACGCCCGCGCACCACTCATTGAACCGCCTGGCTCTCTATGAACGGCGCGCCTGCGTGGGCGCGTACCTCTTCGAGCAGGCGACCGGTCAGGTCAAGCGCTGTCTGGCGCGCGAAACCATCCTGGCGACCGGCGGCCTGGGTCAAATTTTCCTGCGCACCACCAACCCCGCAGGTGCTCGCGGCGACGGCGTCGCCATGGCCCAGCGCGCTCAGGCGCGCGTGATCAACATGGAGTTTGTGCAGTTTCACCCGACGACCTTCTATCATGTGACCGCGCCCAACCTGTTGATTTCGGAAGCCGTGCGCGGCGCGGGTGCCCGCCTGGTAGATGGCAACGGCGAACCATTCATGCAACGCTATGCGCCGGAGTGGAAAGACCTGGCGCCGCGTGATGTGGTGGCGCGCAGCATCCATCAGGAGATGCTGGCGCGTGATGTGACACACGTTTACCTCGATTTGCGCTCGTATATCGGGCGGTCGCAGATCATGGAGCATTTTCCCACCATTCGCGAGAGCCTGCTGCCCTATGGCGTGGACATCATCACCGACCTGGTGCCGGTGGTGCCGGCCGCGCACTACCAGTGCGGCGGGGTGTGGGTGGACGAATGGGGCCGGACCACCATCCGCCACCTGTACGCGGTGGGTGAGGTGTCATGCACCGGGGTGCACGGCGCCAACCGTCTCGCCAGCACGTCGCTGTTGGAGGGGTTGGTGTGGGGGAGCCGCGCGGCCCATCATATCGCCGCGCATCTCCCCACCGGCTTGCTCATCCCAGCAGACGACATTCCGCCCTGGCGGGACGATGGCCTGGATGAGCCTGACCCGGCGCTGATCAGCCAGGACATGACCGCCATCAAGCATATGATGTGGAATTACGTCGGGCTGGCGCGCACCACGCGGCGGCTTGACCGCGCGCTGAGCGAGCTGTACCACCTGGAGACCGAGATCGAGAGCTTCTATCGCACCTCGCGGCTGACCGATGGCCTGATCGGTCTGCGCAACGCCGTGCGCACCGCCATTCTCGTCGCTTCGGCCGCCTGGCAGAACAAGCGCAGCATGGGCGCGCATTACCGGGAATAGAAGACTTCCGAGGTCTCCTGGGCCTCGGAAGTCTCCGCTCTCTAAGCTTCAGGCTTTGATCTCCAGCCTTTAATCTTCAGGCTTTGATCCCCAGCCTTTCGTTTCCAGCCTACCAGCCCGGCAGCCAGTCCGGCGCGTAGTCGAAATCTACCTCGTTGAATGTCAGCAGGACCAGGCCGCTGCCGTTGGCCTCGATGCGAAACACCTCGCTGTGGCCGCTGCCGGCGCGATAGCCGCTGAAGACGATCGTCTCACCGACGAAGCTCCAGGCCGGCGCGTTCGGTCGCAACGCTTGCGGTACGAGCAAGGTGATGTTGCTGCCGTCTGCGCGCATTGTGTAAAGCGCCTGCTGTTCGCGCGTGCCCCAGAATACCAGGCGATCGCCCAACGGAGACCAGCTGGGGTTGCTATCGCCATTGGGATTGGTCGTCAGGCGGCGCACATCGCTGCCATCGGCTGCCATCGTGTAAATTTCCTCGTTGGCTCCCCCGCGGTTCGACTGAAACGCAAGGCGGCCGTTTTGGTGTGACCAGTCGGGGCTGAGGTCAGCGGCCGGGTTGTTCGTCAACCGGGTCACGACGCCATCGGCCAGGCGCACGGTGTAGATTTCCCAATTGCCATCGCGGTCGCTGCTGAACGCCACCTGGCTGCTGTCGGCCGACCAGGTAGCATCCTGATCGGTGGCGCTGCCAAAGGTCAATGGGTGCGCATTGCGCCCATCGCGACTCATCAGCCAGAGATGGCTCGGTGTGTTTGCTTCTGCGCGCACCATCGCAATCCAACGCCCATCGGGCGAGCCAACGGGCGATGTTTCGAAGGCGTCGCTGGTAAAGGTCAAGCGCCGCTGCTGGCGCCCATCCGGCAGCATGCGATAGATCTCACTGTTGCCATCGCGATTGCTGGCAAAGACCACCTGCGCCGGGCCTTGATCCTGGATGACGGTGATGGCGTTGCCTTCGCCGCTGGTGACATAAACCTTGTCCCGCGCCGAGTCGAGTGCAATGCCTTCTTCTGCCCCGGCCGGCACGGCGATGCTGGTCACCAGGCTCCAGTCATCTGTGCGGTAGACCTTGACCTCGTCTCCGCACACGACAAAGAGATGCCCGCTGTCTGGGTTGACGGCCAGGACATACGGTTCCTTGATCGTGGCGATGGTGGCAACCACAGCGCCGCTCGGCGTATCGAGCACCGTCACGGTGTGAACGTCGCCGCGATTGGCGACGAACAGATAGCGACTGATGGGGTCGAAAGCCAGGCCGTAGGGCTGATAGATCCCTGTAAAGCGCCCCACGGTAAACCCATCGTGCAAACGGGCAATCTCGTTGGCGCCGTGGGCTGATACGTAAACATCGCCCGTCAGCGGATCTGCGGCGAAGAGGCTTGGCTCATGCCCCACGTCATGCAGGGTGCGAATGAGGGCCAACGAAACCGGATCGAAGACCGTCACCGAATCGCTGCCGAAATTAGCGACATAACCATCGTTACCCTGCACGACGATGCCGTTGGGCATCAGGTCGGTGGGCAGAGTCCCTACGACGGCGTTGGTCGTGATATCCACGACCTTGACATTGTTTGTCTGGCGATTGGTGACGCCCACCCTGGCGTTGGGCATGACGAAAGCCACGCCGTTCGGCCCGGTTGCCTCAGCGGCCAGGTTGATTTGAGTCTGTAAGGCCAGCGGCGCGGTGTTGACCACTCCCAACGCGCGGCCGCTGTGCTCGTCTC
>DAISHS010000033.1:0-20574 GCA_036822415.1 Chloroflexota bacterium | reverse complement strand
GCTGCTTCCAGCCGGTCAGCGTCGCGGCGGAGCGCACCATCTCGCCGGCGAACTCATAGACCGCCTCGTAGAACTTACGATAGGCGGTTGTGAAGCGATACGGCTGCTCCGCGCCCTCGGGATCACGCGTCGGGAAGGGCGTATCCTCGCCCATCCAGTGCCGCACGTCCGCGCGGCGGCGCTGCACGAAGTGCTGCGCGAGCGTAGCGGTCTGCTTCTCGGTCAGGCTGGAAAGGCTGAACAGGCGAAAACCGGGCTGCAGCAGGCCAAGCAGGGACTGGAAGGACGACTCGACGCCGCTGTGCGGCGTGGCGCTGAGCAGGATCAGGTGGCGCGTGGCCTGTCTCGCCAGGTCAAGCAGCAGGGCATGCCGCTGCTGCTGCGCCGTCGCACGGCCGGCCGGCGGCTGCGCCGCGCCGTGCGCCTCATCCACCAGCACCAGGTCGGGGCAGTGCTGCAAGAACGCGGCGCGGTAGTGATCGCCCTTGACGGTATCAATGCTGGCGACAAAGTGGCGGAAGTGCTGGAAGATGCTGCGATCTTGCGGCGTCTGGCGCTCCAACCGGGCCACCGTGCCGGCGCGGATGACGACCGCCTCGATGTGGAACTTCTCGGCCAGCTCCCGCTGCCACTGCTCGCACAGGTAGGGTGGGCAAAGCACCGCCACCCGGTGCACCGTCCCCCGGTCGAGCAACTCGCGTGCGATCAGCGCCGCCTCGATGGTCTTGCCCACGCCGACGTCGTCGGCGATCAGCAGGCGCACCGTTGGCAGCCTGAGCGCCATCACCAGCGGCACGAACTGGTAGGGCCGCGGCCGCACCGACAGGTGTCCCAGCGAGCGGAAGGGCGCCGCGCCATCGCGCAACAGCAATCGGGCGGATTCCAGCAGCAATCGCACCGCGGCCAGGTCCTGCACATCGTCCGGTGACGGCAGCGGGAACTGGGCAGGCTCGATACGCTCGTAGGTGGCCGGCCCGTAGGCAATGAGGTCGGCCAGCGGCTTGACGACGCCGCACACTTCCCGTGCGCTGCCGCCGATGGGCCGCAGCAGGATCAGGTTGGGGTCGTCCGAAGGGAGGACAACCCATTCACGTTCGCGGTAGCGCACCAGGGCGCCTGGGGTGGTGATGGTCATAGGCACTCTTGATCTTTGGCTCGCACACCCAGAATTCGTATCTCGTTGTAGTACAGAACGAGGAGCGCGCGTCCATTTGGCGTGAAATGCAGTCCATTGCAACGGCTCAATGGCAACTGATACAGCCTCTCCCCAGTCCAAGTGCTGAAAAATGTGAGCAGATTCTCATCGTGATCCACGATCATCTGGCCATCTGGGGTGACGAGGGTACATCTGGACTGCAAAGGCAATTCCATCTTGTCTAACACCAAGATATCACGTCCGGTATGGACGTGTACCACGTGGGTACGGTGGTCGTTCTGCATTTTTACATAGAGCCGGGAGCGACTTCGATCCATCCCTATGATGCCTTCTCTCGGGACGGCGAGTGTCCATACTGTCTTCCCGCTGAAGATATCCAAGAGCGCGACGCTGTCAGGGGTGCAGAGAAGCAGTTCACGATCGGATACAAACTCAGGAATTCCCTGAAGCGCCGTCGGTAGGTTCATTCGCAGAACAGTCGTGCCGCTCACAATTGCGCGGACTTCCAGCACGGTGGCCTTCTTCAGCAAGTTCTCGAGAGAGAAAATAAGCGCAAGACTACTATTGTCGGTCGAGAAGGCGACACTCCAGCCTCTGCCCCCTTTCTGGCGAAACTCGCGGACGGAACGCCAGGAGCTTGTGTCGAGGACGGCCACGTTGAAGGCGGATTCGCCTGGCACACTGTCAAGTCGGATTGCAGCAAAACGGCAGTCTGGGGACAGCGTCAGAAAATCCCTGGTCTCGTGTGTTTTCTTTCCAGTCGTCAAGTCGAAGACGTAGGCGGCTCGCCTTCCGAACGGGCTGGCGATCAGAGCCACTTGCAGGCCATCCCCAAGAACCCCCAAAAACCCATCATAGCTAGATTCATCACTCTCACAACGCACTACCGTTAGCTGTTCGATGCGACGCACGTTGTCCGGCACGATCGTGAGACCCATGTTATCTTGCCATGCAGGCAATCCTGCGGATTGGACGTGCGCAGGTGCCGGTACGCTGGGAGAGAACCGTGGCGGTTCGATCGGCTGAGATGGCGGGAGTGGCGCCTCTTGCACTGATCGAGCCGCCGGCCGTGGTGTCCGTGCTGCTGTGCCCGTTCCCAACGGCAGGGGTGCGACTCTCTCCCCCCTGACTCCGGTCGGCCGTTCAACGTCATCTCGGTCGTCCTCTTCGGGCAAAACCTCCGGTGCCAGGAACCTGCCGAACCATCCCAGCACGACTACCACCACGGCTAGGATGCTCACGATCGCTGCAAGCAGGCTGCCCGCATACGAGTAAAGCCCGTACATCAGCGCGGCCATCCCCACCAAACCCAGACAGCCGATGATAAGAGCTCGCCTACCACGCCCAGTTCCATCACCGCGGCGTCGATACTCGACGGCCAAGCGGAGTTGGTAGCCGACCAGGCCAAACGGCAAGGCGACCAGCGCGATCGCGCCTGCGATCAATACGCCCTTAACCCAGGTCCCCGTGGTCCTGACTGTCAATTGCAGCATCAGCCTGCCGTAACCAACCAGAAACCACCCGAACAAAGCCGTGAGCACCAGTCCAGCGATCAGCCAACGCCCCCCCTGCTCAGTCTCTTTCTCTCGAAAGGAACTAATGGCCATCATCAAGGACGCCGTCGGAGCTATGAAGAGGAAGACCCACGTGATGAGCCACTCGAATGGTCCGAAGTCTTCAGTAAGTACCTGCAAAGCATGCTCCACAGCCCCCTCCTCGTGTCACCCAAAATCGAACTCTTCCAGCCTCCATTTCCGTTCTCGCCACTCCGGCAGGACGCGTTCGAGTAATTGGTAGAACGGATTCTGCCCAAGGCAGATCCTAACCGAAAATATCCGAGTCTTCCTGCTGTTGCCCCTCAATATCCGCATCGTACCGAATCACAATTATCCGGTATCCACGCGCCTTGAGCTCCTGACGCACCGCCTTATCGCTCGCCTGTTGCTGCGGCTCGTCGTGCACGCTGCCATCGCAGTAGACGCACACGTTGGGTTCGTAGAAGAAGTCGGCCACGGCCATCGCACCCGGCACCTCGTACTGCGCAAAATCGGGCAGCCGGCGCTTCGATGCGTACACAGCATCTAGGAATCTGCGCTCCAGGTCAGAGCTTGGATCCGTCCGTGCACGCAGCCAGCGATACAGTTCGTCATAGTCGCGCGCTGCGTTTCCCACCTGCGTACTGCTTCCAGCCAACGCCAGGAGAGCGTCACGCACCAGGTAGCGGTTGAGCACGGGATGCACGCGCTGGTTGTAATAGGACATCAGGCACTCGTAGCAGGCGCGCGCACAGCCATTCTCCACATCGCTGGCCGGCCGTAGATCATCACCGCTGATGGGATCGAAGTGCAAGATCTCGAGCGCCTGCCGTGCCACGGCCGCGAGGGCACGCGGCTCTTGCAGCAGCCGGCGCAGCACCCCGAGGCCGCCCTCCGCGCCTTCGAAGAACAGGATGCCCTGTTGTTCACCTTCGCCAATCAACTCGGAGGCCAGCTCGCTCTCCTCAACCTCGAACTCCTTCTGAATGCCAAGCGCCAGGGCGTACTGCAGGCTGGGCAGAAAACTCTCATCCGCCAAATCGCCGATTTGCTTGGGATAGACCAGTAGGGCGTTGGCCGTGCCGCGCACGAACAGTCGCACCTGGGATTTGACCTCGGCGGGTGTGCCGGCGCCGCCATTAGTGTTCTTGTCCGCCGTTTCATTCTGGCCCAACCACAAGCCTCGCTTCATGTCCAGGCGATAGCCGATTTCCTGCCGCCGCCGCCACCCATGGTTGATACGCCAGAGGGTCGCCGCCGGCGCATAGACCAGGTCCAGCAGGGAGTAGGGAGTAGGGCCATCCCCTGCCTCCCTATTCGCTATCTCGCTACTCGCTGCCTCCCTATCCCCTACAACACTGGCCAACCGCCGGCGCATTCCTCCCGCAGGGCCTTGAGCAAAGCGAAAGTTCGTGCGCGTGTCATATCCCATGCGCATGCGCTCTTCCTCGTCGCTCGTGATGCGGTCCCGGCGCTGGGTCCCAACCGTGGGCATCTCCAGGAGGTTTGCGACGTATAAACCGGCCACATCGAGAGAGCGACCGCAGTTCTGACATTCCTGAGCGTTGACCGCCTCACCCTCGTGCAGGTAGCCACAAGCCTGGCACAGCTTGACGCGCACAAACCGCTTGTCTGGGTCCTGCAATGACAGCCACACGCGATTAACCTGGTATTTCGCCCCCTCGTGGTAGATAACGTTGTCCGGGGCAAACTCGTCGATCGCCAGGAAGCGCGGCCGCGTGATGAATTCTCCTTCGCTGCGACTGGCAACGAAAACCCGCACTGGCAGCGCCGGGAAATTGTAACCAGGCAGGAAGCCCTCGCTGGCCAGGTAGCGATAGGCGTAAAAGTCGGACTCCTCCGGCCGCACACCCTGGCTGGTGAGCAGCTCCAGCTGCCGCCGCGCCTCGCGCATGGACACTTCGGCGTCCTTGACAGCGTCAACGCTGGCCTTGCCGGCTTTCCTGAATCCACCCAGCTGCTGTTGCTGAGCAGCAATGAGTTGCATCGTTGCCGCGCGGTACAGCTCACGCCAGCGGTCAAACGCGCGGTCAAACGCCGCGGCGGCGCCGTCAATTTGGGCCTCAAGCCAGCCCTCCCGCAGCCAATCGGCGCTGGCCACATCTGGTCCACAGGCGGCCAGAATCCGTTGACATTCCGCAAGGCAGGCCTGGCGCTTCCCTGGCGTGAGCACGATCTGATCCTGCACGGCCTGCTGCAGCACCAGGTTGTCTTGCTCGGCGTCAATGATGTCCAGGATGGATCCCTGGCCTTGCGCCAGATTGACGCCGGCATACGCCAGCCAGATGGCATGAAGGTGCGCGCGTATCAGATCCTCATTCCCCAGGTCTAGCCGCGGTGCAGTCACCTCGCCGGCGACCATCTTCTGCCGTTTCTGGAAGAAATACTGGTCATGCCCGCTGCGCGTCGAACAGTAGGCCAGGATGAGGGCAGGCTGACCCGCGCGGCCCGCCCGGCCGCTGCGCTGCGCGTAGTTGGCCGGGGTGGGTGGGACATTGCGCAGGTGAACGGCGTTCAGATCGCGGATGTCCACCCCCAGTTCCATCGTGGGTGAGCAGAACAACGACGCCAGTTGACCCTTGCGGAACGCTTCCTCACGCTGCTGGCGCACGGCCGGTCGCACCTGCGCGGTGTGTGCACCACCGCTCATGCCGGCCAGCAGCGGGCCGGCGCGTCGATAAAAGCCCCTGAAAAACTGATTGGCCCTCTGTTCCACCAGTGCGTAGGCCTCGCCGCGCCCACGATAGCGTCGCAGTGGATTGGCCGCAGGAGCGCCGTCTCCCAACCGCCAAATCAGGGCGCTCGCCCGCAGGCGTAGGCCGCCCTGCCGGGCTGCCCCCGTGCCCTCGTCCGTGCGGATCAAGAGGCCGTAGCTGGTCAGCGCGCCGGTGATCGCCTTGATCAGGGTGATGTAAGCATCGCTGTCCAGCTCACGACCGAGCTTTTCCTTGATCGTCCGTTTCAGCCAACGGCCGGTGACGCTGCGCACGGATAGACTGAAGTCGCCGCGCTCACGGGCCTCATCCGGCAGTACGAAGAACGAGGCGTAACGCAGCGACTCATCCTCGCTGAAGGCCCACTGCTCATCGAGATACTCAATGGCGCGACGTTTGAGTTCATCCTGCGTCTGGCCACGACGCAAGCAAGCCACATCAATCGTCAATTGGCGCCGCATCTCATCGAGAATCGTGCGCAGCACCTCGCGGCGATCGGCCTGGCTTAATTCCGACATGAAGGCGATGCGGCTCCAGACCTCCTGGCGGGCCAGCAGGGGCTCCAATCCCACATAGTCCATGCTCAGCAAACCGCACTGCTCCAGGTTGGGTTGCACCACGCGCCAGCCCCGGCGGAGGTCTTCGTAAAGCCGATACTCTACCACATCACGCAAGGCTTGCCTGGTTTTGGCGGCCTGGGGACTGCCCGGATCGAGGTCCTTTTGCTTGGCGTAGTCCCTGAGTTGCAGCGCCAACGCATCCATGACACGATCGGCCACTTCCTCAAAGCGCAGCTCGCCGGCCTGCTTCAGCGCCTGGTATAGAGCCGCGCGCATCAACGCCACCTGTACAAAATCGTTGAAGTGGCCGGCCTGCAGCGAAGCATCCTGCCGGTTGTCGGTGAAGCTGAGCAGCTTCTGCGCTTCACGTGCCAGGTCAGAATCACGCATCGCGCCCACCGTGGTCAGCGCCAGCAGTGTCGTGGCCGTACTTCGCCCCTCGCTCGAAAGCGCCGACAGCTTGCGGAAATCGTTGCTATCGCGGCGTGTGTACGCTTCCCCGCACGCCAAGCACAGCATGAAGGGCTGTGGTAGGAACCAAGCAAGGATGGCGTCGGGAGTATCCCCGTCGGCAATTTCACCGTTCGCCCGCACAAACAATCTTTGGGGGCGGTATGGCGCGTAGTCTTTCTTGAGCTTGGTTGGCCTGGCCGGCTCGAACCAATGCTCTGGCAGCGCCGCCTCCTCATCTTGCCAGCGATTGTCCAGGTCAGGCATCACATACCCGATCGTGGGATCATCCTCGGGCTTACCCAGTGCACCCTCCGCCCAGGGCAGCAGCTTGCGGTCCTTCTTGCGCCACGTGACGGCATAGTATTCCTGCCCGCAGATGCGACAGAACTGCAGCGGATAGAGCAAGCGCTCCTCCGCGCCGGGCGCATAGACCTGGCCTTCCAAGGTCAGCAATCGGTCTTCGGGCCGCTCCAGCGTGGCATAGACAGCGCCGCCCTGGCTGATGAATTGGTGCAGCTTGAAGGCAAATGCGTTGGCGCCGTCGGGCAGAGGAGTTTGGGCGCCGAGCAGCAGCATCTCGCGCAGACGTGCGACGCATGTCTGATGAGCAACGCCCGTAATTTTTGCCAGCCGCTGCGCTCCCTCGGTCAGGGGAATAGGTACACGCCGCCGCAGCACCCCGCCGGAGTCTACTTGCAGCCCGAAGGTGTCCTCGATCCAGGCGCTCAACGGGTTAGCCGCGAAGGCAGTCCAGTTCCCCGCCAGTGGCAATGGCGTCGCCAGAGCCTGCCGCAGCGCCGTCACCTCCGGCAGCCCGTTGCGTGGGATGACCCGGCGCAGCGTTTCCTCCACGACGTTCTTGGCCTCCACCAGCACGCCAAAAAACTTGCTAGCGAAGCCGGCGACCGCCTCGCGGCGCTCACCTTGCGATCCTGCACTCACCATCGTGGCGCTGGTACCGATACAGATCAACTTGGGATTCCCGCTGCGCTCGCGCACGCGGCGAATGAGCAGAGCCACGTCGGCGCCCTGGCGGCCACGGTAGGTATGCAGTTCATCCATCACCAGAAAGCGCAGCGCCGAGGTCCCCTGCTCGATGAAAAGACCTTCCCGCGGGCGAACCAGCATAAGCTCTAGCATCACATAGTTTGTCAGCAGAATGTGGGGTGGATTCTGGCGCAGGCGCAGCTTCTCCTCGTCCGACTCCTGCCCTGTGTACCTGGCGAAGCGCACCGGCATCGGTTTGCCCGTGCGGCGCTGGTAGCCTTCTGCCAGCTGGCGCAGCGCCTCTTCCTGCGAGTTCACCAGCGCATTCATCGGGTAAACCACGATCGCCCACACCCGGGATTGTCCGGGATTGCCGCGCAGCACCGCATCGAAGATGGGGACAAAGTAGGTCAGCGTCTTGCCAGAGCCGGTGCCACTCGTCACCACAAAGTGCTGGCCGGCCAGTCCTTTACGGATGGCATCCTCCTGGTGACGATAGAGTTGAAACGAGGCGCCACTGGCGTCACGAAACACATCGGCGCAGCCGGCATGCAGCACCCCGCTCCTGCTCAGAGCCTCGATCGTCGCTGCTTTTTCATAGGCCGGGTTGAGTTGGAGAAGCGCATCGGGCCAGAGCGAGCGTTCAGTGACGATTTCTCGGTCAACAAATGCCCGAATGTCATCGTCAGCAATCGAGAAGAAGCTCTGAACGTACTCACTGTAACGATCGAGCACCTGTTGGTGGGTAGCGAAGATATCCATAGCATGACCAGCCTCGTGCGCAAGGGATTGATAGAGATCATGACAAAAGAAAAGCTACGGCCCGGGGAAAAGGTCGCAGCCTCATTTGCCTACTGACAAACAGCCGTTCGGAGATGGAGGCAGCGAAGCCTGGATCCTGGGACTGACAGGAAGTCGGGTGCAAAGCCAGTCAGGTCTCAACTGGTTGGCTTTGCTGTTAGTTGCGTTGATTATACTGCGAAAACGATCACAAGGCAATCTGCCTACTCAGACACGGTCTGTCTCCGCACCAGAGGTCTCGCCGGCGCCGGCGCGCAGCTGGCGCAGGCGCTCCAAGAGGCGGCGCACATGCCCCTCGGCGATCATGCTGGCCCAGAACCCATCGCTGAAACGTTCGCCGCGCACGCAGAACGTCAGCAGCGTCTTGATCTCGGCCAGCGTTGCGCGCTTGACCCGCTGCACGTCGGCCAACATCGGCCCCGCGGCCTCGGGCCGATAGTCGTAGTCGGCCCAGTGGGCGCGGCTGGCGACATCTATGAATTCCAGGACGACGGCGTCGTAGCTCGGCCCCAGGACGACGAACTTGCCGCGACCGCGTTCTACCAGCTCAGCCGGACGCTCGAGCGGGCTGAAGCCCTCGGCATAGAGGCGCGGCAGAAACGCCGTCAGCTCGTCAATTTCGTCTGGCGTCGGTAATCTCGTTGTCATCGGCGCTTGGCTCCTTCGTGAAAGTAATTGCTGGTCACTGTTGCAACGGCAGGTGGACGATCTGGTCCTGAAATTCATCCGGTCTGGCCGCGGCCCAGATGAGCCACAAGTCATCGAGGACAGCGCGGATATTCATGCGTCGAGGAAGTTGGATGATGCCGGGGACATGCAAGAAGCAGACCTGGCTCATGCGGGTGTTGCGGCCGCCAGACTGCGCTGTTGGTCGCGCTGGCGGGCCAATTCCCGCAGCCGCTGGACGGCCGGCGAGGGGTGCAGGTCTTGCTGACGGCGCTGGCGTTCGAGTTCTTGATCTACCGTACGCAGGTAGGCATCCACCTGAGCGCGATGACGCCAGTAGTAGGTCAGCGTGGCGTATACCTGCTCGACCGAGAGGGATGGATAGCGCGCGGCGATCTGCTCGGCAAAGAGGCCAAGCTCCAGGTAATCGGTCAAGATCGTCTCGATGCCGACGCGCGTGCCTTTGACGCGAATGTCGTTGGGCGCCAGGAACGTGAAGTAGTCTTCCAGTTGCATCGTGTCACCTCCGATTCACTGAAGGAGAGTATAGCAGCAAATTATCATCTCGTCGGAAGGTCTAACCGATCATCAATCCACTCACGCATCAGCGCGGCGGCGGACTTGTGCGCCGCCAGCGCCTCAGCCTGCACAATCGCCTTGACCAGCGGAGGCAGATGAATCGTCAGCGCGACGAAACCCGTTTCTGGTTCACCCACCGCTTTCAGGTCTACCTCCTCGAAATAGTCGCTGTCATACAAATAGTCTTCACCCTCATTGTCAATGACACGCAGTAACTTGTCCCGGCGTTCCTGGGGAGTCGTAGACAAAATTTTGTAGACTTTGCCAATTTCCAGACTCGCCTCATAACCCTTGTTTTTGACACAGCGAACGTAGGTCATCTTATCTCTCCACAAATCGCTTGCGTTTGATTTCGCAACGCCCAATGCCTTCGGCCTCGTACCAATGTAACTCGGCCAGCCGAACTTCTCCATTCGAAAACCGTATCCAGGCAATTCCCTTCAATTTTCGCCATTTGCCACGCCCGTACCTCCGATTGAGATAACGCCGGACGTGAACGCCACTGCCTCGTGCAATGATCTCGATTTCGCTAATCTCGCTAACAATCTCAAAGTTCACTCTTGATGCTCTGGATTTCTGCCACCAGCGAACCTGGCAGCCTGATCAGGAGGTAGTCGGCGAGTTGGGTCATGGCAGTACACCTCCGAGCCTCACATGCGTTCGAGCGAGAGTATAGCCGATCACTCCCCACGCGTCAAACGGTCGCGACGGTTGAGAGCGCCGCAAGTCCGTTGTTGCGAGAGGGGGATCGGGAAGGCGCAGGGAGTTAGATCACGAAGGCGCGAAGGTGGGGGTTGTGGATGGAGGCTTCGATCAGGAGGTGGGCAGGCCGAGGTGAAGGGCCAGGGCCTGGTCTATGCGCGCCAGGGTTTGGGGAAGCAGGCGTCCCATCTTGCGAATCAGGCGTGTTTGATCCAAAGTGCGGATGTGAAATACCAGGGCCACGCCGTCCATCGCAAGGCCCGACTCAGCGGCGGAGACGGTGACCGTGAATAGGAAACGTCCGGCGCGCAGGTTCGAGGTGAGTGGAACGACAGTGACAGTGGGGATGCGTTCGTTAGCCAGGTCGCATTGGACGACCAAAACGGGTCGCGTGCCTGCCTGTTCGAAGCCGACGACCGGATCGAGATTCGCCATGAAAACATCCCCGCGTTGGATGCGCATTCAGGCTACGCTTTCTTGCTCGACGCGCAGCAGGGCGGCGTTCTCAGCTGGCAGCCAGGCCTCGTCAGCCAATTCGTTGGCCAACTCGGAGTACATGGCAGCCAGAGCGTCATAATCCCTGGCGAGCTGGGGTTGCTGTGCGCGGCGGTGTGCGGCGGCGATGGACGCGCGAACGGCCTGGCGAACGAAAGTGTCCAGGTTGACATCCGGCTGGATGCTCTGGATTTCTGTCGCCAGCGAACCTGGCAGCCTGATCAGGATGTAGTCGGCGAGTTGGGTCATGGTAGTACACCTCCGAACCTCACATGCGTTCGAGCGAGAGTATAGCCGATCACTCCCCACGCGTCAAACGGTCGCGACGATTGAGAGCGCCGCAAGACGGATGCTTGCGATTTTCGAACAGAGGCGCGGGCTGCTTGACCCAGACAAAGAAGCGGTGGTAGAATGATAGTGGCTTCTCGCAAAGGCGGCATGACCCTGGCGGCGCTCCGCCGCGCGGCGAGGAGACAGGCGACTGAAAACAATGACGTTTTCAGCCATCCATGCCGTTGGCTCCGATAAGACAAGTAGCAGAGACGATGGAGATGAGACAATGCTGTTTGAACTCGATGATGAGCATAAAGCCTTACAGGCCATGGTGCGAGATTTTGTTGATCAAGAAGTCGCCCCGCGCGCACGGCATGTGGATGAGACGGGCGAATATCCGTGGGACACGCTGCGCAAAATGGCGCCCCTGGGCTTGCTCGGCCTGAATATCCCGGAAGAGTACGGCGGCGCGGGCGCGGACCAGATCAGCGCGGCCATCCTGATCGAAGAATTGGGCCGCGGCTGCGGCTCCACGGCGCTGATTGTGGCCGCCCACCTCGGGCTGTGCTGCGGCCCCCTCAATCGCTTTGGCACCCATGCCCAGAAGCAAACCTTCCTCGTGCCCCTGGCCCAGGGCCAGCACATTGGCTGCCTCGGTTTGACCGAACCAGGCGCCGGCTCCGATTTGCAGGGCGGTGTGCGCACTTTTGCCGAATGTATCGGCGATCAATGGGTAATCAACGGCAGCAAGATGTGGCTGACCAATGGCGGTGAAGCGACGACCGCTGTGCTGCTGGTGCGCACCGATAAGCGCGGCGGCAGCCGCAGCCTCAGCCATATCATCGTCCCCACCCAAACGCCAGGCTTTCAGCCGGGCAAACCCGAAGAGAAGATGGGCCTGCACGGTTCTCACACCTACGCCGTTGCGATTGACAATGTGCGCGTGCCGGTCGAAAATCTTTTGGGCGAAGAGGGCCGCGGCCTCCACCAAACCCTGGAGGTGCTCGATGGCGGACGCATTGGCATCGCCGCGTTGAGCGTGGGCCTGGCGCAGGCCGCCTTCGATGCGGCCATCGCCTACGCTAAGGCGCGCAATGCCTTTGGCACCGCGATCGCCAATCATCAAGCCGTGCAGTGGATGCTGGCCGACAGCGATACCGACATCCAGGCCGCGCGATTGCTGGTGTTCAAGGCGGCGTGGCTGAAAGACCTGGGACGTCCATTCACCAAAGAAGCGGCGCAGGCCAAGCTGTTTGCTACGGAAATGGCCGAGCGCGTTTGCTACCGCGCTATTCAAATTCACGGCGGCTATGGCTATTCACGCGAATACCCGGTGGAGCGCATCTATCGCGATAACCGCCTGATGGAGATCGGCGAAGGCACCAGCGAGATTCAGCGCCTGGTGATCGCGCGCCGCTTGTTGGAAGAGTGAACGCCCAAGCGGGTCGGCGCAAGACCAGATTCCAGGCAGGCGCATAGATCGCAAGCACAGAAGGGAGGCAGTATGTCTCACCCACTGGTCGAATTGGCGCGGCAAACGCTGGAAGAGACGATTGTCCATCATCACCGCTTCAGCGCGCCGGCTGCGCTGGTGCAGGAATTCTCGCTTCCGGCCCCGGTCTTTGTCACCTTGCGCACAGCCGAGGGCGAGCTGCGGGGCTGCATCGGTTCCGTCGTGGCGACGACCGATTCGCTGGCCGCGGAGGTCGTTGCGGAGAGCGTCGCGGCCGCCACGCGCGACCCGCGCTTCACGCCCGTAGAGCCGGCCGAAGTGCCGTCGCTCCAGATCGAAATTTCGGTGCTCAGCCCGCCCGAGCCGGTTGATTCGCTGGCTGCGCTCGACCCCGCGCGCTACGGCGTGATGGTGGTGCGCCAGCGCGATGGGCGGCGCGGCCTGCTGCTGCCGGCCATCGAAGGCGTCGAGACCGCGGAGATGCAAGTCAAAATTGCACGGCGCAAGGCCGCGATCGGCGAGCAAGAGCCTGTGCGCCTGTTTCGTTTTTGCACTAAAAAATATGAATAACAGACGCACGCTTGCCGCGTCGCAGAAGCACGGCCACGACTATGCCTGAAATTCGCCAAAACATTGCGACCAAAGAATGGGTCATCATCGCCAGCGAACGCGCCAAGCGCCCGGAACAGTTCATTACGAATACACGCCCCGTCACGGCCGATCTACCGGTCCAGGACCCAGGCTGTCCTTTTTGCCCTGGCAACGAAGAGGGGCCAGAATTCGAGGTGCTGCGCGTGCCCACGACTGGCCCCTGGCAATTGCGCGTGCTAAAAAATCGTTATCCAGCCGTCAGTCTGCACGGTGAGCCGCAGCGCCATTTTTACGGCGTGCAGCGCAGCATCAATGCGGTCGGCTTTCACGAGGTGGTGGTGGAATCGCCGCGCCACAATACCACGCCGGCCCTGGAGACTGATAGCGAGATCGCGTTGACCTTGCTGACGTTGCAAAAGCGCGCGCGGGAGATTGCGCGCGATAACCGCATCGAGCATATCTTGACCTTCAAGAACCATGGCCCCAGCGCGGGCGCTTCGATTGCCCATCCCCATGCGCAGATCATCGGCCTGCCCATCGTGCCGCACAACACCCGCAACCGCATGGAGGAAGCGCGGCGCTTTTTTGACGACACCGGTCACTGCGTCTATTGCCACATGCTGGCCGAGGAGATGAAAGAGGGGACGCGCATCATTGCCGAAAATACCCACCACGTCGCGTTCGTGCCCTATGCGGCTTCGACCCCGTTCCACGTCTGGGTGATGCCCAAGCGTCACCGCCATTCCTTCATCAACGTGCCGCAAGAAGAGATCGAGTCCATGGCCGCTATCTTGCGGCTGATTGCGCACAAACTGTATGTCGGCCTGCGCGATCCTGACTATAATTTTATGATGCGCTCCGCGCCGATGCACGAGCCAGGTCGTGACTATACGCACTGGTATCTCAGCGTAGTCCCGCGCCTCAGCACGACGGCCGGCTTCGAGTTGGGTTCTGGGATGCGCATCAATGTCGCGCTGCCGGAAGAAAGCGCGGCCTTTCTGCGCAGCGTCGCCGACTGAGCAGAGCCAGAGGATCATGCGCATCCCCGTCGGTCTATCGTTGGTGCTCAGGTTGGATCGTCGTCATCGTCCACGGCGCGCGCTTTTTTCTGCGCCAGAAAAGACTCGAACTGGCTGGCCCAGGCCGGGGGCGGCGGCGCGTCAACCGCGGCCGGGGCCAGGTGCTCCCCCGGTCGGGCATAGCGATAAGCGGCCGCCGCTGGCGCCTGCAGCAGCTCGATGGCATGGGGCAGCGCGGGCAGAATCGTTTCCAAATTTTCACGCACCGCTTTGGGGCTGCCAGGCAGATTGACGATCAACGTGCGCCCGCGGATGCCGGCCACTGCCCGGCTGAGCATGGCGTGCGGCGTGACCCTGAGACTGGCCGCGCGCATGGCCTCGGCAAAGCCCGGCGCTTCGCGCTCAATCACGCGCCGCGTGGCTTCCGGCGTCACATCGCGCAAGGCAAAGCCGGTGCCGCCGGTGGTCAAAATCAGATCAATCTCGACCTCGTCCGCCCAGCGCCGCAGCACTTCTTCGATCACGTTGCGTTCGTCAGGGACCACGGCGCTGATCACAACCTGGGCGGGCAAACGCTCCTGCGCCAGCTGTTGCAACAAGGGGCCGCTGGCATCCTCCGTTTCAGCGCGCGCCGTTCGATCACTGATCGTCAAAACCCCAACCCGAATGAGCATCGTGTCGCTTCCTTTCTCCCCAATTAGCGCCGCCCGCCTCACGGCGCCTGATCCAGCGCCAGGCTGATTTCAAGACGCGCGTCAGGATCGGTCTCGCGCCGCCAGGCCTGATCCAGCGCGTGACGGGCGGCCGCGTCAAAGATACGCCCCAAAGCCCAGGCCGCATGGCCGCGCAGCAACGGCTCCGGATCAGCCAGACGCCGTGACAGCGCGGGAACGGCCGCGGGGTTTGCCCAGTTGCCCAGGGCAACGCAGACATTGCGCAATAAACCGCTGTGTCCGTTCCGCAGCAGGGGCGTGCGGCGAAAACGCGCGCGCAGCGCGGCCGCGTCCAGTTCGATGAGGTCAAGCAGCGGCGGCGCCAGATCGTCCAGACGCGGGGCAAAGATGTCGGTTGCTTTGCTGAGATCCGCCTGGCGATGACGGCCATTCCAGGGGCACACCGTCTGGCACACGTCGCAGCCAAAGATCCAATTGCCGATCTGTGGCCGCAGCTCACGTGGCATGACGCCCTTCAGTTCGATGGTCAGGTAGGAAATGCAGCGGCGCGCATCGAGCAAAAAGGGGGCCGCAAAGGCCTGCGTCGGGCAATCCACCAGGCAGCGCACGCAGCCGCCGCAGCCGCCGCGATCGCCGCTGGCAAACTGCCAGGCCGGCGCGCGTGGGGCGGGCGGGGACGCAAGCTCCCTGTCGAGGGGAAGATCGGCGTGCAGGGCGATCGGCGCGACCGCCGCCAGCGGCGTCGTCAACGCCGCTGGATCGTCTGGATCGAGCGCTTCGGGCACGAGGAGGGTTGCCAGCAGCAGCCAGGAGCCAAGCCGGGGATGAATGAGGCAGGTGTTTTTGCCAATGAAGCCCAGCCCAGCCTGCTGCGCCCAATCGCGTTCAAGCACCGGCGCCGAGTCCACGCTGACCTTGCCCAGCGTGGCGCGCCCGCTTTGCGCGCGCAGCCAGCGGTCCAGCGCGAACAGGCGCGGCTTGAGCAGATCGTGGTAATCCACACCCCAGGCATAGCTGGCGATGCGTCCGCGCGCCGGGTCGAGGGCCAGCTCGGCCGGCAGCGCCCAGGCCGGATGGCTGATGCCCAGCACGATCAGGGAACGCGCGGCCGGCAGGCGCTGATGTAAATCCGCGCGCGCGGCGACGGCATCCGCACGGGCCAGGTATTCCATCCGGCCGTGGTAGCTGCGCGCCAGCCAGCGGCGCAACGCCGCGGTCTGCGTCGCCGGGCCGGCGGGCGCAATGCCCACCACGTCGAACCCCAGCTCGAGCGCGCGTCGTTTCAACTGCTGCGTCAACGATAAGTCGTGCATACGACGTTGTATGTTAGCCAATTCGCCTGGCTTGTCAAAGATGCCATCTTGACCCACAGGCCGCTTGGGCTATAATCGCAGTCACCCCGCTGGAACGATTGGCTTTATCCTGGCGTCTGCACAGGCTGTGCGGGCGCTGCGGTGTCTGCAATTCCTACGAAATGAGGATTTTTAGCTGTGAAACATCGCCTGGGTGCTTTTCTGTTGATGCTGGTCGCGCTTCTGCTCATTCTGGCCTGCGGCGCGCTGCCCGCCCGCCGTTCGGCTGATCTACCCACGGCAACGAGCACAAGCAGCCCGCTGCCCGCGACGGCCACACCGACGCCGCAGCCGTTGCCCACCTTGACCCAGGCCACGCCGACGCCGTTGATCGCAGCGACGCCGCCGCCGGCCGCGGCTGACCAGAGCCGCCAGTTCATCGTCACCGAACAAGACCTGGAGACGGCGGTCAACAGCGATGAGGCGCAGCAGCAGGCCCAAACAGAAAACTTCAAGGCCAAATTTAGCGGCGGCAAGGTGATTTTGACTGCGGATCGCGTGCGCTTTGGCCTTTTGAGCCTGGGGCCGCTCAAGGTCGTCGGCGCGTTGAGCGCACGCGATGGGGTGGCCCATTTCAACACCGAAAGCGTCGAGCCAGATAACCTGCTCACCGCGGCCGTGCCTGGGCTGCTCGAACGAGTTCTGACCGCCAGCACGGCGGGCTATTACGTCGAAGATGTGCAGGTTGAGGAAGGGCGCATTGTCTACACCGTGCGCCCCTGACGAAGCCGCAAAATTTTTCGCCGTGGCGACTTTAGCCGCGTCTGAACGGCCACGGTCTCCGGGCCAAGCCAGCGCGCCGGAGACCGTGGCGCACACCGTACGTCAGGGCAACGGCTCGAACTGGGCCGAAAAATGGCGCAGCTGCGGCGGCTGCCATTTGATGCGGTAGCCTCGCAGCGTCTCTTTCATGCGCGCCACGAAGGTAATCACCTCGGCCACGTAATCCACATGGCTCTGCGTATAGACCCGCCGCGGGAAGGCCAGGCGCACCAGTTCCAGCGCGGCCGCTTCTTCGCTGCCGTCAGGCTGGACGCGACCAAACATCACGCTGCCGATCTCCACACTGCGGATTCCGCCCTCCTGGTACAACGCTACCGCCAGGGCCTGCGCCGGGTATTGATGCGCCGGGATGTGCGGCAAAAGCGCGGCCGCATCCAGGTAAATGGCATGGCCGCCGGTCGGCTTCATGAAGGGGACGCCCGCGGCATCGAGCTTTTCACCCAGGTAGGCGATAGAGCGCACGCGGTAACGCAGGTAATCCTCGTGCAGCACCTCCTCCAGCCCCACGGCAATCGCCTCCAAATCATAGCCAGCCAGGCCGCCGTAGGTGGGGAAGCCTTCCGTCAGAATCAGGGTGTTCTTGCAGCGCTGGGCCAGGTCATCATCATTCAGGGCCAGGAAGCCGCCGATGTTCGCCATGCCATCTTTCTTGGCGCTCATCGTGCAGCCATCCGCGTAGGAGAACATCTCTTGCGCAATCGCCAGGACGGTCTTACTCGCGTAGCCTGGCTCGCGTTCCTTGATGAAAAAGGCGTTTTCGGCAAAGCGACAGGCGTCCAGGAAGAAAGGCACGCCATGCGCATGACAGACCTGGCTGACGGCGCGGATGTTGGCCATGCTGACTGGCTGCCCGCCGCCGGAATTGTTCGTGATCGTCAGCATCACGATCGGCACCTGCTCGCGAGGGTGAGTCTCCAGGGTGTGCGCCAGCGCGTCCACATCCATGTTGCCCTTGAAAGGCGCAAGCAGCGCCGGATGATGGGCCTGGGCGCAAGGCAGATCGAGCGCCTGCGCGCCGCCGTACTCTATATTGGCGCGGGTGGTGTCAAAATGCGTATTGTTGGGCACGACGTAGCCGGGGCGGCACAGATTACCAAAGAGGATGCGCTCGGCCGCGCGCCCCTGGTGCGTGGGTATGACATGCTTGAAGCCGGTGATGCGGCGCACGGCGGCTTCGAATTTATAGAATGAACGCCCGCCGGCGTAGCTCTCGTCGCCCTCCATCATGCCGGCCCATTGAAATGACGACATGGCGCCGGTGCCAGAATCGGTGAGCAAGTCAATCAGGACATCCTCGGCGCGAATCAAAAAAAGGTTGTAACCGGCGGCCGTGAGCATGGCCGCTCGATGTTCCCAGGTGGTGAACTGGATCGGTTCGACTGTCTTGATCCGAAATGGCTCAATGATCGTTTTGAAATGCGGATGCACGGCTTCTCCTGAAATCATCATGGAGAAACCCGGCCTCTGGCAGAAACCGGGTTTCCTGGCTGCGCAGGTCGGCCGCTGGCTGGATAACCACGCGCCAGCCGGCCCCTGGCCTTAGGCGTTGTCGTACGTGCGAATGAATTCTTCGGCCTTTTCGACCAAGCCGCGGTTGCCGATGAAGAGCGGCACGCGTTGATGGAGCGCCGTCGGTTCGATGTCGAGAATGCGCCGGCAACCATCGGAGGCGTAACCGCCAGCATTTTCAGCAATGAAAGCCAGGGGCGCACATTCATACAGCAAGCGCAGTTTGCCCGACGGTTTCTTGGGATCTTTCAGATCAGAGGGATAGTAGAAAATGCCGCCCTGCAAAAGATTGCGATGGAAATCGGCCACCATGGAGCCGATATAACGCGCAGACAAGCCCTTGAAGCCGTTGTCCATCCCCTGCACGTAACGCGTAAAGCGCTGCACGCCCTGCGACCAATAAATTTCGTTGCTCTGATTGACGCTGTAATACTTGGGTTTCTCAGGAATACGAATATCAGCATGCGAAAGCAAGAACTCGCCGATCATGGGATCGAGGGTAAAACCGTGCACGCCATAGCCGGTGCTGTAGACCAGCATGGTGCTGGAGCCGTAGATGATGTAGCCAGCAGCCACAATTTTGCTGCCTGCTTGCAGCAGATCTTCCCGGGCGCCGGGGCCGCTGGCTGTCACCCGCCGGTAAATGGAAAAGATCGTGCCGACGCTGACATTGGAATCAATGTTCGAGGAGCCATCGAGGGGATCGAAGAGTAGAACGTACTTGCCCTGCGGAAAACGCTCAGGGATCGGGATGATGTCAGGCTCCTCTTCGGAGCCCATGCAGGCCAGGCGCCCCGTGTGATCGTTCAGGCGATAAATAGTGCGCTGGGCAAACTCATCCAGCTTTTGCACCTCTTCGCCCTGGACGTTTTCATCGCCGGTGGCGCCGAGAATTTCGGCCAGGCCGGCCCGCTGAATGTGGCTGGAAATGATTTTACCAGCTAACGCCAGGTCATAGAGAAGCCCGGTCAGGGTGCCAGTTGCTTCGGGGTAAAACTTCTGCTGCTCCAAAATGTGGCGTTCGATGGTCTGCAGCGGACCTTTGGGTAAGAATGACGCCATTGTCTCTCCTCCTTACGTGATTCAGGCACGTTAGCAAAAATGACAGCTGTTATGACTTGCCCAACAGGGCAATTTCCAAAAGATCGCTCAAAACGGCGAAGCCCGTTTCTTTGCGCCCGGCGCCTGGCCCGATCAGGGTGACATCGCCGAGCAGATCGGTGGTAAACGTGATGGCGTTCGTTACACCGCCCACCCCGGCCAGCGGATGAGCCAGCGCCAGGCGCAGCGGCTGCACGCTGACCGCGACCGCGCCGTCGGCCTGGCGAACCACGCGGCCGATGAGCTTCCAACGTTCGCCGGCGGCTTTGGCCGCCGCAATGTCAGCCTGGCTCAAGCCGGTGATGCCCTGCCGCGGCGCGGAGCTGAGGCTGATGGACGCGCCCATCAGCACATTGGCCAGAATAACGACCTTGGCCAGCGCATCGAAGCCTTCGACGTCGGCGGTAGGATCGGCCTCTGCATACCCCAGGCGCTGCGCCTCGGCCAGCGCCTCGGCGTAATCGGCGCCGGCCTCCATGCGGGTCAGGATGTAATTCGTCGTGCCGTTGAGAATCCCTTTGATCTCGTGAATCTGGCAGCCGGCCAGGGCCTGGCGTCCCAGACGAATGGACGGCGTCCCGCTCATCACCGTACCCTCGAAGCGCAGTAAACGACCAGCCGCGTCCGCAGCCTGCTGCAGCTCGTGATAAGCGAGGGCCACGGGGCCTTTGTTGGTGAGGACGGCATGTTTGCCGCTGGCAAACGCGGCCTTGACATGGTCAATGGCCGGCTGGCCGGTCTTGACATCCGTCCAGCTCACTTCCACCACCGTGTCGGCCACGGCCTGGGCAATGGTGGTCAGGCTGTCCCACCCTTTGCTGACGCCCGCCGCATCGGGATACGCGTCCAGCCGCTGCCCGGCACGCGCCAGCGACAAAAGCGCCTCCAGGTCAAGGCCCTCTGGGCAATAAACGCTGCCTTTGAGCAGGTCGCTAACAGCCACGACTGTAAAATGTACGCCGCTGGCCGCTTCCAGCGCCGCGCGCTGCGTGCACAAAATTTCGGCCAATCCCTGACCGACAGTGCCGAACCCGATCAACACCAGTCTGTGTTCCACAAATCCTTCTCCCTCGCTGTTCAACCTGAGCCGCCCCAGCGGGTGCATTTCAAACTGGGGGCAGATCGGGCGACTGCAAGTCGCTGCAACGAT
>DAISHS010000032.1:0-20997 GCA_036822415.1 Chloroflexota bacterium | reverse complement strand
TGGTTGTGCTTTTACGATGAGGTTTCAGCCGCCGCGTGGCCCTTCCACCCAGTAAGTTCCATCCGGCCCCACCTCTTTCTTCCAAATCGGCGCGATGGCCTTGAGGCGCTCGATGGCGTAGCGGCAGGCGTCAAACGTGCCGGCGCGGTGCGCGGCGGCGACGGCAATGACGACGCTCGTTTCCCCGACCTGTAGGCGTCCCACGCGATGCACAATGGCCACGTCTGTCACGGCCGGCCACTGGGCCTGCACCTCATCCGCAATTTGCTGGAAGGTCGCCAGCGCCATTTCGGCATAGGCTTCGTACTCCAGGTAATCCGTTTGCCCGGCCTCGGATTCACCGCGCACCACGCCCGCAAACAGGGTGACCGCGCCGTGCGTCGGCGCGCTCACGCGCTGCGCCACCTCATCCACAGAAATGGGCGCGGTCGCAATGTCAAAACGGGGCGCGGCGCTGCCGCCGCTGACCGGCGGCAAAAGCGCCAGTTCATCGCCCTCATGCAAAAGCGTCGCTGGGGTCGCATGGCGCTGATTCACCGCCATCGTCAAATTGGCGGCGCTGATCGGCCTGGGCGCGACGGCCAGCAGTCGTTCCAGGGCAACGGCCGCCGTGGCGTCTTCGGGCAATTCCAGCGTCATCCCCGATTGCCCAAGTGCTTCGCGCAACGACGCAAAGAGTCTGATGCGTACATGAATCATTCGTAGTCTCCTGGGCAGCCGACTCTGTTTACGGCCGCGTCCAATCGCCGCTCTTGCCGCCGGTCTTGCTGAGCAGCCGAATTTCGCCAATCACCATCGTCTTTTCGACCGCCTTCGCCATGTCGTAAATCGTCAGCGCGGCCAGGCTCACCGCGGTCAGCGCCTCCATTTCGACGCCGGTCTGACCACGGCAGCGCGCGGTGGCGGTGATGAGGACGCGGCTGGCCTCTTCATCGAAGCTGAAGTCCACGCCGACAAAGGTCAGCGGCAGGGGATGGCAGAGGGGAATCAATTCGGACGTGCGTTTGGCGGCCAAAATCCCGGCCACACGCGCCACGCCCAGCACATCGCCTTTGGGTAGATTGCCCGCGCGCAGCAGGCGCAGCGTCTCGCTTGCCATGCGCACCTCGCCAACCGCCACCGCCTCGCGTTGGGTCTCCTGCTTGGCGCCCACGTCGACCATGTGCGCGCTACCGTCGGCGTCCAGGTGCGATAACGCTGGCTGGGGCATGCCCGATTCTTCTGCTGCTTCGTCCACGCCGGTGAACCTTGTTTTCATGACAACAACCTCAACGCCGCGACTCGCGGCCGCTGGCAGGTCGAAAATTTGCCTGTCTGGCTCAGTCGCGTGACCGCGACCAGGGGAGGCGTACTTTCGGCCAGGTCAACTTACGTTGCGGCTGAGGAAAACGCTGGCTGAGGCGCTGGGCCAGCGCTTTGCCTTGCACCCCGGCCTGGCGGTACAGTTCATTGAGGGCGCCGCGCTCCAGGCGCCGCCCGCTGGCGCACCAAACCCGCACCGCTTCGCCGGTGACATAGGTGCCGGCATAGGCGACCGCCGTTTTGGGAATAATGCCCCAAATCGGCACCAGCCCCACCAGCTGCCGCGCCACCTGTCGCCATAAAAATCCACTTCCAACCACGCTCGCCAGTTCGGCCAGGGCTTGTTGCGGCTCGCCAGGCAGGCCGTAGAGCAGAGCCACTTTGTAAGCCATCAGCGCCTGGTTCTTGGTCAGGATCACCATATCGGCCATGTTGAAAGGGATGTCAAAAATGGGAATGATCTCCGCCAGGCCGGTGCTGAGAGAGTAGATGGCATTATTTTGCGCCGTGGTGGCAACCAGCCGCTCGGCCAGGCTATCGCGCAGTCCTGGCAGATGGCGCCCCAGGGTCGGCCAATGATCGAGCGGCATCGCGGCGGTCAGGGCAAGGGCCAGGTGGTGCGCAAACGCGGGCGCGTTGGCGGCGTCGAAGCGCACCGTGGGCGCGCCGAACCAGCCATCTTCCACGCCCGGCCCCAGGATGACGATCACGGCCGCCTTGCGCTGCTGTAAGCGCGCGATCAGCTCCTGCTCTACCGTGCGGGTGGAAGCCGCGGCGCTGGGCAGGAGCAAAACCAGGGCCGCATCACGCAGGGAGGTCAGGCTCTCCGGCAAAGCCGGCCAGTCGAGCGCCTCCAGGTAAGTCTGCGCGGGCAACGGCCCGCCCGGCCCCCGTTGCAGCATGTTGATAAGATCGGCGCGTGTCTTGCTGGCCGCGCCCAACACCACGACACGCGGCGGCGTCTCGGCCGCCGTGCGCAGCGCGCCCACATCCAGCTCGCGTAGTTGCTCAATGACTTTACGTAAATCAGGCCAAACCGCCATGTCAGTTCCTTTGATCGGGGAGATTTAACAGGGGAAATCGTTACTCAGCCACAGAGCCGTTGCCCTGGCGCCCGCAGGCAGCTCGCCCGCGCCCGGCTCCAGGCGCAGCAGGGCATTGGCGCCCACCATCGAAAGCAGGCGGCCAGAACTTTGCGAGCCGGTAGTCGTTGCCACAAGCTCCGCGCCGTTGCGCCGCACGACGGCGCGCACAAACTCCCAGCGCTGGGGGTCGTGATGCACCGCGTGCGCCAGGCGCACCTGCACCTCGGCGCGGGTTAGACCCGCGCGCCCTTGCATGTGTAAGAGGGCGGGGCGGACGAATAGCTCGAAAGCAACCAACGAGGACACGGGAAAACCAGGCAGCGCAAAGACCGGCTTGTCGGCCAGGGTGGCAAAGGTGAGCGGTTTGCCCGGTTTCATGTTGACGCGGCCAAAGTGCACCGTGCCCTGCATCGCCAACAACGGTTTGAGCAGATCGAGCTGGCCCATCGAAACGCCGCCCGAAGTCACCAGGGCGTCTGCAACTTGCAGGCCGGCGCGCACGCGCGTTTCCAGCTCGCCAGGCCGATCACGCGCAATGCCCAGATCGAACGCCTCGCCGCCGGCTTCTGCGACCGCGGCCATCAGGCTGACGCGGTTGCTGTCACGAATCTGGCCCGGCGCCAGGGCCTGGCCTGGTTCGCACAGCTCGTCGCCGGTGGAAAGGACCGCCACGCGCGGGGCAGGAAACACCCAGGCCTCGTCATATCCCAGGCTGGCGAGCAGGCCCAGCTCCGCTGGGCCAAGCCGCTGTCCGGCGCCGAGCACCTGTTGGCCCACGGCGAGATCAATGCCTGCTGGCCGCACATCGGCCAGCGGCGGCACGGCGGCCTGAATCTCGACCAGACCGTCCCGCTCCTGGGTTTGCTCGATCATGACCACGGCATCGGCGCCGGGGGGCAAGGGCGCGCCCGTGGTAATGCGCACCACGCAGCCTGGCGTCACCTGCACATCGGCCATGTAACCGGCCAACTGCTCTCCGACCAGGCGGCGCCAACCGGGGCCATCGGCTGCCAGCACCGCGTAGCCATCCTTGGCCGCGGCGGCGAAGGGCGGCAGGGCCTCGGTTGAGATGATTTCCTGGGCCAGGACGCGACCAGCCAGCGCATGCAGCGGCAGGCGCACAGGCGCCAACCGCGGCGCGTGGGTCAGGACCAGGCGCAGGGCCGCGTCAACAGAGAGCATGGCGTAAGGTGATTCAGGCATGGACATTCCCCCCGGTAGATTCAGCATTGCCAACCCATTGTAGCTGATTTTGAGGTACGACGCAACCAACGCCGGCCCGCCGGGTGCACGAACGGGTCGGGGGCCTAATGCAGCAAGGGCCGCCTGTCCGTTCGATGGTGAACAGACGGGCGGCCCTTGCCAATTTTCGCCCAGCGCCAGGGTAAGCGCGTGCTTGCCGGTGGCAGTTTGCTTCAGGCGGCCGACTCGATGTGGTCAGGATCAGCCTCCAGGCCCCAACGCACGGCCTGGCCGGCCTGGTTTAGCAAGATCGGTCGCGTGCGCCGGCTAATGGTGTCGGCGTTGACGATGCACTTGACGGCGTCGAGACGCGAAGGCACCTCGTACATCACGTCGAGCAGGGATTCTTCGACGATGCTGCGCAGGCCGCGCGCGCCGGTTTTGTGCTTCAGCGCTTCCGCGGCGGCCGCTTGCAGCGCATCGGCCGTGAACACCAACTCCACGTTGTCCAGGGCAAAAAGGCGTTGGAATTGCTTGACCAGCGCATTCTTGGGCTGCGTGAGTACGGCGATCAACGCCTCTTCGTCCAACGGTTCCAGGCTGACCGTCACCGGCAAGCGCCCGACAAACTCAGGAATCAGCCCGAAGCGCATGAGGTCATCGGGAATGGCCTGGCGCAGCAGCTCGGCGCGCGCCTTTTCACGCTGCAACGCGGAGTCGGCGCGGCTCTGGCTGAAGCCAAGCTGCCCCTTGAGGCCAATGCGCTGCCCCACCACCTTTTCCAACTCGGTAAACGCGCCGCCGCAGATGAAGAGGACATTGCGCGTATCGAGTTGCACGAACTCCTGGTTGGGGTGCTTGCGTCCACCGTGCGGCGGCACATTGGCCGTGGTGCCTTCGATGATCTTGAGCAGCGCCTGCTGCACGCCCTCGCCCGAAACATCACGGGTGATGGATGGGTTGTCGCCTGATTTACGGGCAATCTTGTCAATTTCATCAATATAGACGATGCCGAGGCGCGCCCGGTCCACATTCCACTCGGCCGCTTGCAGCAGACTGGACAGGATCGTCTCCACGTCTTCGCCCACATAGCCGGCCTCCGTCAGACTGGTGGCATCGGCAATGGTAAAGGGCACATCCAGAATACGCGCAAGGGTCTGCGCCAACAGCGTTTTGCCCGAGCCGGTTGGCCCGATCAGCAAGATGTTGCTCTTCTGCAATTCTACGTCGTTCGTGTCGCCGCCATGCGCGATGCGCTTGTAGTGGTTGTAAACAGCCACCGACAGCACCTTCTTGGCGCGATCCTGGCCGATCACATACTCGTCCAGGCGCGCCACGATCTCTTTGGGCGACATGATATGATCGAACAGCGGCGCGGCCTTGGGCGCGGCCTTCAGGTTTTCCTCGTTGAGGATTTCCTGGCACAGCCGCACACATTCATCGCAAATGAAAACGCCCTCAGGCCCCGCGATCAGCCGCGCGGCCTCGCTCGCTTTGCGACCGCAGAAAGAACAAACGGAGACGCTGTCAGGCTTACTTGCCATTCTGGGTTATCTCCGCGGCCGCTTGGACCACGGCCGGCGCTTCGCCCAACACGGCATCTACCAGGCCGTAGCTCACGGCTTCCTGGGCGCTGAAATAGTGGTCACGGTTGAAGTCAGCCGCGATGCGCTCGGTGGGCTGGCCGGTGTGGCTGGACAGAATACCGTGCAGCATGCGCTGCATACGCATCAGCTCGTTTAGCTGAATTTCGACATCCGGCGCGTAGCCCTGCGCGCCGCCGCCAGCCGGATGCATGTGGATCGTGGCATGCGGCAGCGCCATGCGCTTGCCCTTGCGCCCCGCGGCCAGCAGCACCGTCGCCATGCTGGCGGTCCAGCCGACGGCCACGGTGGAAACCGGCGCCTGAATCATCTGGATGGTGTCATAGATGGCCAGGCCAGGGTAGATGTGCCCGCCCGGCGAGTTGATGTAGAGCTGAATATCGCGCTCAGGGTCTTCCCGGTTGAGGAAGAGCAGCTGCGCCACGATCAGGTTCGCCACCTGGTCGTTGACCGGTGTACCCAGGAAAATGATGCGTTCCTTGAGCAACAGAGAATAAATGTCGTAGGCGCGTTCGCCGCGCCCCGACTGTTCGATAACCATCGGAACTAAGGACTGCGGTAGCATGTTTTTTCTTTCCCCAATCTTGACACGGAGGCATAGCCCGGCCGTTGTCCAGTGGACACGCCCCGGGCCAGGCCCGACTTATGGATAAACGGATCAGGCCGCTGCTTCGGCGTCTGCTTCCGCGGCTGCGTCGTCTACATCATGCTCGTCATGCTCGTCATGCTCATCATGCTCGTCATGCTCATCATGCTCGTCATGCTCGTCATGCTCGTCATGCTCGTGGTGATGATCGTGCACTTCCGGCGGCAACGGGTTGCCCTGGGCAATTGCCACCAGGCGGTCAAGCGTGCGCCGATTGATCATCTGTTCCAACAAGTACATCTGTCCGTTCGGTGAGCGCATCAGCTGACGATATTCCTGCGCCTGGCTCTCTGACATATCTTGCGCCACCGCGTTGATCTCATTTTCAAGGTCTTCCTTATGAAGATGGATATTTTCCGCGCGAGCCGCCGCGGCCAATACCAGGCGCTGTTTGACGCGATCCTCAGCAATGGGGCGCAACCCCTCACGCACCTGTTCGGTCGTTTGTTTGGTATAGCTCAGATAGCTTTCAAAATCGAGGCCCATGTCGCGGTAATTGTCTTTGTACTCTTCGAGCGTCCGCTCCAACTCGTCTTCCACCAGCTGCGGTGGGAATTCAAGCGTGACCGCATTGGCCACGGCCGCTTCCAGGACAGCCCGGCGGTAGTTGGTCTCAGCCTGGTGACGGCGTTCCTCCAACAGATTGCCGCGTAGATGCTGGCGCAGCGCGGCCAAATCAGGGAAATCGCCCGCTTCTTGGGCCAATTCCTCATCGGTCGGCGCTGTTTTTTCCTTGACGCTGTGCACCGTGGTGGTGAACTGGGCCGTTTGTCCTGCCCATTTGGACGTCGAATCGGCGGGATAGGTCAGCGTAAACTGCTTGCTCTCGCCGACGGCCATGCCGACAAAGGCGCTATCGAGGCCTGGAACCAACCCATCGTCTGTTTCGCTCAGTTCGATGTCCCAACCTTCACGCTTGATGATCTCTTCTTCGCCCACCAGGCCGGTGATGTCAACGGTGACCATGTCGCCGAAACCGGCCGCGCGCGCGACGGGCGACCAGGCGCTGCGTTTCTCGCGCATTTCGTTCAGCAGATTGTCCACATCTTCATCGGTTACGCTGGCCGGCTCATGGACAACCCGCAGGTTTTCGGCGTAGTTGCCCAACTCAGCGACCGGCTGCAACGGCACGACCAGGGTCAGCGAAATCGGCTCGGCCGTGTAGTCTTCGAGGCTGGGGCGACCGCTTGGATCCAGCTTGGTTTCCGCGATGGCTTCCGCGTAGGCCCTATCGAAGAGGGCATCCAGCGACTCCTGCACCAGGGCTTCGCGCCCCACGCGACGCAGGACCACCTGGTAGGGCGCCTTGCCGGGCCGAAAACCGGCAATGCGAATATCGCCTACGACGCGTTTGGCGGTTTTGCGCAGAATGGGATCGGCTATCGCTTCAGGAATCTGAATCTTCACGCGCGCCTGACGATTTTCCATCGCTTCAATAGTGACTTGATATGTTTCTGACAAGTTTTATTTGCTCCTTTTTCGGGGTTTTATCGTTCAAAATCAGCACAAGATTATAGCACATGCCCTTAAGATGGCAAGTCTCTTTGCGCAGTCGAGTATGGCGCATTTTTTGCAGCAAGGCTGGCCGATCGGCGCCCGCAGGTCATCATCACCCGGCTGGAGATTTGCTCGTCAACGGCGCGCAAAGAATTTCTCCAGCTGCAGGGCGCTGAGCGCAACCATGGTGGGCCGGCCATGCGGGCAGGTGCGCGGGCTTTGACAGGCCTCCAGCTGACGAATCAGCTCGCGCATTTCGATCAACGACAGCGTCTGCCCGCCCTTGATGGCGGCGCGTTTGCAGATGATACGCACCAGCCGCGCTTCGCGAGCGTCGTTGACCAGGTTCTCTTCCTCAAGCAGACCCTCCAGAACTTCTTGCGTGGCTTGTTGGGGATCGGCGCGGTGCATCACCGCCGGTACGCCGCGCAACAGGTAGGTGTGGCCCCCAAATGGCTCCAGGATAAAGCCCAGTTCGTTGAGGATCGCGGCGTATTCGACCAACAACCCGGCATGGTGACTGAGCGGCGTGAAGGTCACTGGTTCAAGCAGCGATTGACTGGCTACGACGTGACGCTGCATCTCAGCCATCATCTTTTCGTAGAGGATACGCTCATGCGCGGCGTGCTGATCAATCAAATACAGCCCATCTGGCCCTTCGGCAATGATGTAGGTGGCGGCTGCTTGACCGATCACGCGTAACATGGGCAAATCGGAGGCGGGCGCGGGCAGCGCGGGCGGCGTCAACCACGGGGAGAGCAGCGGCGGTTCCTCTGGCGCAGGGGCCGGGCGCGGCAACGCCAATTCGGGCTGCTGGGCGCTGGGCGCCTGGCCCGCGTTGAGCAGGGCGCTGCGGCGCTCATCCCAACCGTCGGGTTGCCCCCACGACGAGGCCGCTGCTGGCAGGCTGACGCTGGGCAAAGGCGCTTGCTCAACCAGCGCCTGATGCACCGCCTTTTGCACCGCCCGATAGATGGCGCGTGGTTCGCGAAAGCGCACTTCGGCCTTGGTGGGATGAACGTTGACATCCACCAGACTCGGATCAAGCTCGATCATCAGCGTTGCCAGCGGGTAGCGCCCCACGGGCAGGAAGGTATGATAGGCCTCGATAACCGCGTAAGCCAGGGCGCGATCTTGAATCCAACGGTGGTTCAGAAAAAAGACGAGGTGATTACGGTTGGCTCGGTGTTGGGAGGGCAGACCGATGTACCCCCAAACGGTTGGCGTCAGGCTGCCGGTTGCGGGCGCTGCGGCTGTCTCCCCGCTGGGGGTCAGCGACGAAAGCGCTTGCGCAGGCGGCCGGCCGGCCGGGATCATCTCGCGCGCCACGTCCAGCCCGTGCACTTTGATCAAGACATCGGTCAAGGCGCCGCTGCCGGTAGATTGAAAGAGCAGGCGACCGTCAGAGACCAGGCTGAAGCGTCGTTCGGGAAAAGCCTGGGCATAGCGCGCGACCATTTCGGCAATATGCCCGCCCTCGGTCTGTGGTTGACGTAAAAAAGCGAGACGCGCGGGCACGTTGAAAAACAGGTTTTCCACCGTGATGACCGTGCCAGGCGGGGCGCCGTGGCTTTCACGGGCCACGACCTGCCCGCCCTCCACGCGCAGCTGCGTCCCCATTTCTTCCGTGACGCTGCGGGTCAGAATGGTCATCTGCGAAACGGCGGCAATGCTGTTGAGCGCTTCGCCGCGAAAGCCCAGGGTGGTGATGTGCAGCAGGTCATCGGCTGTGCGCAGCTTGCTGGTGGCGTGGCGAGCAACCGCCAGTTCTACCTCCGCGCGAGGGATTCCGCAGCCGTCGTCAATCACGCGCAGCAAGCGCCGCCCTCCTTCGCGGATTTCCACGCGGATGTCGCTAGCGCCTGCGTCCAGGCTGTTTTCAATCAGTTCTTTGGCCGTCGAGGCCGGCCGCTCCACCACTTCGCCCGCGGCAATTTTTCCCACCACATCGGGCGGCAGAATAACAATGGTCATGATGGGGCCGATTGTAGCACATTCCGGCCCCCTCGCCAACCCTCGAAGCTAACCCCCGAATGGCCCGTATTAGCCCTCATATTATTGTAAGACTGAAAACAGTTTGATTTGACGCAGTGCGTTAAAAGGTGTATCATACCTTTGGGCCTCCCTTCCGAACGCCATTGGATCTGCCTCGTGTAAAACCAAATAACAAGGTGCATAGAGCATGTACTCATTTGATTTGACAGATGAACAGCGCATGTTGACTGAAACCGTTCAACGCTTTGCCAGCCGCAACATGCGTGCGGTTTACCGTGAAGCCGATGATAATGGCGCCATCCCTGATGATGTCATCACAACCGGCTGGGACCTGGGTTTGATCCCCAGCGCCATTCCCGAACAATACGGTGGATTTGGCGCCCTATCGGCTGTGACCGGCGCCCTCTTTGCCGAAGAGCTCGGATGGGGAGACACCGCCACCAGCCTCCATCTTTTGGCGCCAAGTCTCGTGACGACGCCGCTCCTCCTGTGCGGCAGCGATGAGCAGAAGGCCGCCTATCTCCCACGTTTTTGTGACGCCGCCTATTACCCGGCCACGGCCGCGCTCATCGAACCGCGCATCCAGTTCGATCCCAACGATCTGAAGACGACGGCGATACGTGACGGCGACGCCTATGTCCTCAACGGCGTCAAGGCCTTCGTGCCGCTGGCTGACCGGGCCGATTTACTGCTGGTTTACGCCGCGGAAGAGGGCAAAACACAGGCGTTCCTGGTGGATGCGCCAACGCCTGGGCTAATCATCGGCGCGCGTGAAAAGGCCATGGGTTTTAGCGCGCTCGCCATGTATCGGGTCACGCTGAAGGATGTACGCGTGCCGGTCGGCAACCGACTTGGGGGCGAGAAGGGTTGTAAGTTTGGCAACCTGCTCAATCATACCAACGTCGCTATGTCCGCTTTAGCCGTGGGACAGGCGCGCGCGGCCTTCGAGTATGCGCGTGAGTATGCCAAAGAGCGTGAGGCCTTCGGCGAACCGATTGCCTCGCGCCAGGCCATTGCGTTCATGCTGGCCAACATGGCAATTGAGATTGACGCCACTCGCCTGATGACCTGGGAAGCGGCCTGGAAGCTCGATCAGGGCCAGGATGCCACGCGTGAGGCCGCCCTGGCGCGTATGCAGGCTGATCAGATGGTGCTCAATGTCACCGACGGCGCCGTACAGGTGTTGGGTGGACATGGTTACGTCAAAGAACACCCGGTGGAGATGTGGCTGCGCAATGGTCGCGGCTTCGGCACGTTAACCGGTTTAGCCATGGTCTGAGGCGGCTGAACGGCGATTCGTCGTCTTTCGTCTGCGTCAGCAAAGACACGGAGGACTCCAATGTCAATTGAATTCTTGCTTCCTGTAGATGTGGCCCAACAAACGAAGTTGGCCCAGATGGCGGCCGAACAAGTGATGCGCCGGTTGTCGCGCTATTTCGATGACCATGAGCACGAACGCCCACTGGAATACATCCAGTTCATTTGGCCGTTCATGCAGCAGATCGAGCGCAGCTATCTGCCGCGTCCATCCAAAAACGGCGGCTCCGAGCCAAAGGCCGAGGACAAGGCCAAGAAGGCGTCGAGCAACAACGTCAAGATGATTCACATGATCGAGGCGCTCTCCTGGGGCGATGCCGGCATCTATCTGTGCACGCCGTCCAGCGCGCTTGGCGGCGCGGCCATCAACGCCGTGGGTACGCCAGAGCAGAAGGAGCGCTTCCTGCGCCGCTTTACGGAAGGCGCGCCCAAATGGGGCGCGATGGCGATGACCGAACCGCACGCCGGCTCCGACACCTCCAACATTCAGACCACGGCGCGCCTGGACGAAGCCACCAACGAATGGGTCATCAACGGCGAGAAGATTTACTGCACCAGCGGCGCCCTGGCTACGGAAGAGAGCAACGGTCTGGTGGTGGTGTGGGCCACGGTGGATCGCGCCGCGGGCCGCTCAGCCATGAAGCCCTTTGTCGTCGAAGCCAACACCCCGGGCATGTCGGTCGTGAAAAAAGAGCGCAAGCTAGGCATCCGCGCCAGTGACACCGTGAGCCTGCTTTTCGAAGACTGCCGCATCCCCTACGACAACATCCTGGGGACGATTGATGCGCCGAAAGCTGGCCCCACCAATGGGCAGGACAAGGGCTTCAAGGGCGCGATGAAGACGTTCGACTCGTCACGCCCGTGGGTGGCTGCCAGCGCCATGGGCATTGCGCGCGCCGCCTTCGAGTTCACCCGCGACACCCTGAAGAAAGAAGGCATCACGGTCACCTACGGCGCGCCGAAGCACAAGCTCACCAGTGTGCAGCGCGACCTGCTGGAAATGGAAATGGACATCCAGGCCGGTTGGCTGTTGACGGTGCGTTCGGCCGCGTACATGGATCAAGGGGAGCCAAACAGCCTGGAAGCGGCCATGGCCAAGGCGAAAGCCGGTTTGGTGGTGACACGCGTGACCCAGAAAGCGGTGGAATTGCTCGGCCCGCTCGGCTACTCGCATGAGTTCCTGGTCGAGAAGTGGATGCGCGATGCCAAGATCAACGACATTTTCGAAGGCACCGGCCAAATCAACACCCTGATTGTGGCGCGGCGTATTCTGGGCTACACGCGGCGCGAACTGAAGTAACCCGCGAGTCAGCAGAGGAGAGATTGACGCATGTCATATGAAATCAACCGCGCCGCGGTGATTGGCGCTGGGACGATGGGAGCGGCGATTGCAGGACATCTGGCCAATGCCGGTATTCCGGTCACGCTGTTGGACATCGTGCCGCCAGACCTCAAGCCGGCCGAGATGACCAATCCCAAGGCGCGCAACCGGATTGTGCAAGCCGGCTTCGATCGCCTGGTGAAGGCCAAGCCTGATAACTTGTTTACACCTGAAACGGCGAACCTGATCAAGCTGGGCAACCTGGAAGATGACTTCGACGCCGCGATCTCCACGGCCGACTGGATCATCGAGGTAATCATCGAGAAGCTGGAGATGAAGCGGGCGTTGATGGCGCGCATCGACGCCGTGCGCCGCAAGTCAGGCGCCGGCAGTCGCGCCGGCAGCATTGTTACCAGCAATACCTCAGGACTGCTGATCCACGCCATTGCGGAAGGATGCAGCCTGGACTTCCGCCAGCACTTCATGGGTACGCACTTCTTCAACCCGCCGCGCTACATGAAGCTGATCGAGGTGATTCCTACGCCCGATTCGCTGCCCGACGCCGTCGCTTTCATCAAGCGCTTTTGCGAGCGCGCGCTGGGCAAAGGCGTGGTGGTGTGCAAAGATTCGCCGAACTTCATCGCCAACCGTGTGGGGCAGGTGGCCGCTTCCTATACGATTGATTATGCGCTGGCCAATGGCTACACGATCGAAGAGGTCGACGCGCTGACCGGCGAGCTTATCGGCCGGCCGAAGATGGGCACTTTCCGCCTGGCCGACCTGGCCGGGATTGACGTGGCCTACTATGTCAGCAAGAATTTGTACGGGCTGTTGCCCAATGACCCCGACCGCGAAATCCTCGCGTCCCCGCGCTTGATCAGCCTGTTCGAGGGCATGTTGAGCCGCAACTGGCTGGGCAACAAAACGAACCAGGGGTTCTATAAGCAAGTGGCTGGCGCGGGCGGCGCCAAAGAATTCTGGCATTTGGATCCAACGACGTTCGAGTACCAACCGGCGCAAAAGCCGCGCTGGAAGAGCGTGGGCGAGCATCGCAACAAACCACTGCCCGAGCGTCTGCGTGCGATGAGCATGGCAGACGACCGCGCCGGCCAGCTCGTCTGGTTCGTGCTCAGCCGCGCCCTGGCCTACGCGGCCAATCAGGTGCCTGAGATCAGCGACACGGTGGAAGCTGTAGATCAGGCCATGCGCTGGGGCTTCAACTGGGAAATGGGGCCGTTCGAGATCTGGGATGCGCTCGGTGTGCCGGAGACGGTCAAACGCATGGAAGCCGACGGGTTGAAGGTTGCCCCGTGGGTCAAGCAAATGGTGGCCCGCGGCCACCGGCACTTCTACTCGCGTGAAGGCGACTATCTCTTCCATTACCGGCCGTTGCGGCGCCAGTTCGAAGCGGACGATCTCGATCCCAACCTGATCTCGCTGCCGATGTGGAAAGAGCGGCGGCATCACCGTCTGATCGAGCGCAACCCCAGCGCCAGCCTGCTCGATATGGGCGACGGCGTGCTGCTGGTGGAGTTCCACTCCAAGATGAACGCCCTGGACGACGACATTACCAAGATGATCGAGTTGGGCATGGACCGCCTGCGCACCGATTTCGAAGGCATGGTGATCGGCAACCAGGGGGAACAGTTCTGCGTGGGCGCGAACCTGGCCGCGATCGGCATGGGCGCGCAGATGAAGCAGTGGAGTCAGCTGGAGTTAGCGGTGAGCCGCTTGCAAGAGACTTTGCAGCGTATTCGCCGGGCCAACAAGCCCGTGGTGACGGCGCCCTTTGGCCTGACGCTGGGCGGCGGCGCGGAAGTCGCCATGGCCGGCGACCGGGTGGTGGCGACGGCTGAAACCTACATGGGCCTGGTGGAAGTGGGCGTGGGCCTGATTCCGGCCGGCGGCGGCTGCAAAGAGATTGTGCGGCGGCTGGTGTCGCCTCACATGAAGGTGGATAACCCCTTCCCTGGCCCCTGGCTGCAAAATGCCTTCATGACCGTGGGGCAGGCGCGCGTCAGCACGAGCGCGGAAGAGGCGCGCAGCATCGGCTTCCTCAGCCCCGACGACGTGGTGGTGATGAATAAAGATTACCTGCTGGCCGAGGCCAAGCGTGAGGTGATCGCGATGGCGTCGGCCGGTTACAAGGCTGACCATCCGGTGCGCAATTGCTACGCCGCCGGGCGCGACGCCCTGGCCAATCTACAGATCGGCATCCACCTGATGCAGGAAGGCGGTTTTATCAGCGCCTACGACGCGTTCGTGGGTCGTAAGCTGGCCTATGTCCTGTGCGGCGGCGACATCAGCCAGCCGCAGTGGGTGGATGAGACGTACTTCCTGGACCTGGAGCGCGAGGCGTTCCTGTCCTTGTTGGGTGAACCAAAGACGCTCGAGCGCATTTTCCATATGTTGCAGACGGGCAAGCCGCTGCGTAACTGAGCCGGACGAGGAGAATAGAACGATGATGATGAAAGAAGCAGTCATTGTAGCGGCGGCGCGCACGGCAGTCGGAAAATCGGGCAGGGGTTCGCTGCGTACGATGCGCCCCGATGACCTGGCCGCGCTGGTGATTCAGGATGTCCTGAGCCGGGCGCCAGCCGTGGACGCGTCGCAAATCGAGGATGTCATTCTAGGCTGCGCCATGCCCGAAGCAGAGCAGGGCATGAACGTGGCGCGCATCGCCGCGATGCGCGCGGGCCTGCCGCATGATGTGGCCGGACAGACTGTCAACCGCTTCTGCTCTTCGGGTTTACAGACCATCGCCCTGGCCAGCCAGCAGATCATGACCGGCATGGGCAAAGCCATTCTGGCGGGCGGCGTCGAGAGCATGAGCATGGTACCCATGAGCAGCAACAAGTTCATGGCTAACCCCTGGCTGGCCAGCAATCATCCGGCCGCCTACACCAGCATGGGCATCACGGCGGAGAACGTGGCCCGCGATTTCAAGGTCACACGCGCGGATCAGGATGCGTTCGCCCTGCGCTCGCATCAACGGGCCGTGGCCGCCATCCAGGGCGGCAAGTTCAAGGACGAAGTCACACCGGTGCCGGTCGAAATCAGCGAGGTCGAGATTGGCAGCGGCAAGCGGGTGTCCCGTTCGTATCTTTTCGACACGGACGAAGGCCCCCGTGCGGACACCACCCTGGAGGCGCTGGCCAAACTCAGGCCAGTCTTCCACGTCAAGGGGACCGTGACCGCGGGCAATTCCAGCCAAACCAGCGATGGCGCGGCGGTTGTCCTGGTGATGGAGCGGGAAGAGGCGCTGCGCTTGGGCTTGCAGCCGCTGGTGCGCTTTGTGGGCTTTGCCGTGGGCGGCGTGCCGCCGGAAGTGATGGGCATCGGCCCCATTGCCGCCATTCCCAAAGTGCTGAAACTGACCGGACTCAACCTGGGCGACATAGACGTCATCGAGCTGAACGAGGCCTTTGCCGCGCAGTCGTTGGCGGTCGTGCGCGAGCTGGGAATTGATGAGACCAGGGTCAACGTCAACGGCGGCGCCATTGCCCTGGGCCATCCCCTGGGCTGCAGCGGCGCCAAGCTGACGGTGCAGATCATCCACGAGATGAAGCGCCGCGGCAGCCGCTATGGCATGGTGACGATGTGCATCGGCGGCGGCATGGGCGCGGCCGGCATTTTCGAGAATCTTCAGTAGGATAACGAGGCGCCGGCCGAAAAACCTTCGGCTGGCGCTTTGTTTGCGATTTGTCAAGATACGATCACGAAACGAGGAAAATTACAATGGAAGAAAAACTGCAACGTATGATGGATTCGATGCCGATGGCGTTCATTCCTGATGCCGCCGAAGGCGTAGAGGCGACGATTCAATATCACCTGACCGGCGAGGGCGCCAGCGATTGGGGCATTCACATCGCCGATGGGGCCTGCACGGTGGAAAAAGGCCCGCTGGAGAACCCGACGCTGACCCTGACGATGGACAGCCAGGATTATATTGATATGATCGCTGGCCGCCTGAACGGCATGAGCGCTTTTATGGGGGGCAAGCTGCAGCTGGATGGCGACATCATGCTGGCCACCCGCCTGTTCACGATGTTCAAGATGGGCAAGTAACGATTCAACAGGCTTCCGAAGCCGGCAAAACTTCGCAAGCCTGACGTTGACACGCTGCCGCAGGAGGCGCCGCTCTCATGCACCAGGAAATTTCCGGTTGGTCGTCTGCGCGGCCCCTCCTGCGTCTGTTTGTTCTCCTCCTGCTCTCCTCGTTCGCCTTTTTGCTGACCGCTTGCGCCAAAAAACTTCCCGACGGGCTGGGCGCCATTGCCTGGATGGCAAGCACCGGCCAGAATTATGACATCTGGCTGCTGGCAGACGCCGGCGCGCCGCCGCGTCAGCTCACGTCTACAGCCGACCTGCTGGAAGGCGCGCCGGCCTGGTCGCCTGACCGCACGCAGCTGGCGGTGCAGGGGTTTCGGCAGAGCGGCGCTGAGCTTTACCTGCTGACGGTCGGCGGGGGCCTTGCCGAGCCGCAGGCTATCAACGCCGGCGCCGCGCTCGATCAGTCCGACAGCGAGCCAACGTGGAGTCCTGACGGCGCGCAGCTGGCCTTTGTCTCCGATCGCACGGGCCGCCGCACACTTTTCGTCATCAACCGCGACGGCAGCGGGCTGCGCGCGCTGACCACCGACGCCGCGGCCGCCCAGGATGAAGGCGGCCCTGACTGGTCGCCCGATGGCAAGCAAATCGTCTTTCACCGCTTCGAGGCCGCGGCGCCGCGTGCGAACATCTTCGTGATTGACGCCGGGGGCGGCGAGGCCCGGCCCCTGACCACGATCAACGCACGCAACATCGAACCGGCCTGGAGTCCTGACGGCGCCCGCATTGCCTTCATGTCTGATCGCGACGGCGGGGAGTTCGAGCTGTATGTGATGCGCGCGGACGGGCATGAGCAATACCGGCTGACGCGCAACAGTTTCCCCGATGAGCTGCCAGCCTGGTCGCCAGACGGCGCCTGGTTGGTATACACGGCGCAACCCAACAGCCTGGGCGATTATGACCTGTACGCGCTGGCCGTGGATGGCGATCGCAGCCCCATCGTGGTGGTCAAGCGCCCTGGGGATGATCGCTGGCCGGCGTGGCGCTGAATGGCGCGCCAAATGCAAAGGACACCGTGCGCACGCCATGTGCGCTTGCAAAGCTAAAAAAGGAGCTAAGATGACAGAGCGTCAATTTGTGAAGACAGAGATCAGAGATCGCATCGCGATTTTGACCATTGACCATCCGCCGGCCAATGCGTTCAACGGCCAGACGATGGCCGACCTGAACGGGGCTTTTCGGGAAGCGCACGAGGATGTGGCCGTCAAGGCCATCATCATCACCGGCGCGGGATCGCGCTTTTTCGTGGCCGGCGCCGATATCAAGGAACTGGCGGCGGCCGGGTCGCAAGGCAAAGGCCGCGCCATGATCGAGTTCGGCCAGGCAACCTTTGCCCTGATCGAAGCCAGCCATAAACCGGTCATCGCGGCCGTCAACGGCGTTTGCCTGGGCGGCGGCATGGAGCTTTTCCTCTCCTGCCATATGCGCATCATCAGCAGCGCGGCGCGCATGGGTCAGCCCGAAATCAACCTGGGCATCATCCCTGGTTGGGGCGGCACGCAGCGTCTGACGCGCCAGATTGGCGTGGCCAGGGCCATGGAGATCATCCTGACCGGCGACATGTTGGATGCGGCGGAGGCCTATCGCCTGGGTCTGGTCAACAAGGTGGTGGAGCCGGACAAGGTGCTCGACGAGGCGCTGGCCCTGGCCGCAAAGATCGTCAGCAAGGGCGGCCTGGCCATCGGCGCCAGCGTCAAGGCCATTCACGAGGGCTTGCACATGCCGCTGGCCGATGGTCTGAAGCTGGAAGTGGATGAAATGGTGGCATTGCTTGGCTCCAACGACGCCCGCGAAGGCTTTAGCGCCTTTGTGGAGAAACGCGCCCCGAAGTTTGGCGATTCCTGAGCCGCTTTTTTACCAGCCCCACTGACCCGCGACCAGCATGACATCGTCCAGGTCCACCGCGCCGTCCTGGTCGAAATCGTAGGCCAGGGGCGCGGGCGGGGCGGTTTGACCAAAGAAGCGGGCCACGGTCTGCACATCCACGACATCCACGGCGCAGGTGTTGTCCACATCACCGAGCGGGCAGAGGCGCCAGAGCGCCACACCTGCGCCGGGCAGCGTTGCCGTCACAGCCAGGCGGCCGTTGAGCGCGTCTGCGCGCTGACGCGTGTTGCCGATCAGCTCACGGACGCTAAACGCGCCATTGGCCGGCAGGCCGCTGCTGGCCGTGGCGATGGTCAGCGTTGCACCGACGGCAGCTTCACCCGCGTTGCGGGCGACCAGGTAGAGGCCCATGCCGGCGCCGTAGCGTTCCAGCAAAATGCGGCTATCGCTGCTCTCGGCAAAGGTCAACGGACGCCAGCCCGCCTGACTGAGCGCCTTGATGAGCGGAATATACTTGATGAAGAGCGGACGGTCCCGGTTATACAGCGCTGGCTGTTCCCAGTAAGGGTTGCCAGCCGCATCGGCGCTGAACATGCTGGGAAAGATGCCGTAGAAGAGACTGACCTGGAAATAGGTCTCGACGCGCGCATAAGTCAGCTGGCTGAAGTCCATATTCATCAGGGTACCATAGGGCTTTTGGTAGGAAAGGGCGCGCGCATAGAGCAGCCAATCGTCGCTCGGCGGCGTGAACTGCCCGTTTTGGTACCAGTTGACCTCGGATCCATTGAAATCAAAGAGGTCGCCGCCCCACGGCAGTCCCTGGAACATCCCATTTGCCATCATCAGCTTGCCGCGGGCATGGACATCCTGGCCGAGCCAGCGCGCAAACTCGTAAACGGAAAAGACTTCCGGAATTCCCAACGCATGCGTGGCCGGGTCGAAGGTCAACGGCTCGTTGGCCGCGGCGAAGTGCGCGCGGCGGAAGTTGTAGACTGAGGCCTGCGCCAGGAAGCTGTCCACATACTCGCCGTCCAGCCCTGGCACGGTGGTATACGCGCCCCACACCGTAGGATTCCAGTCCATCTGCGCCTTGTTGCGCGTGTACGGCGCCACCGCCACGTCAGGGTCTGGGTTCAAGGTAAAGACCGCGCAGTTCCCGCCGTTATTGCACCAGGGCGCGGCCGTGGCCGCGTAGCGATACAGACCGGCCGCGTCGAAGCTGCCCGCGCTCAGGGTGGCCTCCGCCATCTGCTGCGCCCAGCCGCTGCCGCTGCTGTACTGATTCTGCAAATAGGCCAGCACCTGGTTATAGTCGCTGTTGTTGACGTTGGGATCGCTGATGGACATCCAGTACGACCACGGTTCCGACACGTAGCGCAGGGTGCTCACGCCCACGCTGTCATCGAACGGGACTTGGCTAAGATCGCCCTCATGGTATACGATGCCAAAGTCATGGAGATTGGCAATGCCATTGAGATCAGAGAAGGCCACCCAGATGCCCTCGCCGCCGGGCGGCATACGTCGCATGAACAGGGCGGGCAAGGCGTCGTAGTAGCGCTGCCCGGCCGCGCGCAGGCCAGCATTGGGCGCGCCGATCGCCGTGTGGCGGTAGATCAAAAAGCCAAAATGGGCGCGCGACGGCGTGCGGGCTGCGGCCGGCGAGAGACCAAGATCGAAAGCAATGTAAAACTGGCGCGTGGCCGGATTCTCCACCAGGCGCACCTGGCGCGGCGCGTCGAGCGGAAAGGCCAGGCTCAGCCCGGCCGTCGGTTGGACGCCGGGCCGCGTCACGGCCGACCAGGGGTAGCGGCTGAGGGGGCCATCGCTCCAGCCGTCGGTGGTGGTGTTGCGGAATTCAGCCGCGCCGGCCACCAACCGGCTGGCGCGCAAGGAATCGCCCCAGATCCAGCCGCTGGCGTCGAAAGGCAGTGCAAAGTAGAGCGTGACCGCGCGATCCACGCCGCGGCTGTCCGCCACATCGCCGCTGACGTTGAAATAGCCATTGGCCGCGGACAAGGTCGCGGTCAGGGTCAGGCCCAGGGCCGGCAGGCTGGCCGTGTGCTGCAAGCCGCCGCCTGCCTGGCTGATCACTCCGCCCAGGTGCATGAAGTCAGAGTTGTTGGCGACATCGCGCACGAAAAAACCACCGGTGTAGGCGCGACCGGTCGGCGTCAGCGGCGCGCCGTCCAGGGTCAGGCCGGCTACCGCGCCGCCGGCCGCAGTCAGCGCCAGGTCGAGGCCATCGCCGGTGTGCAGGTTCAACAGCGGCTGGCCGCTCAGGTCGGGCGTCGTTTGCGGCGTGCGCACCAGCACCCCGTCGAACGTCGCCAGCTCGCTGGGCAGCGTTTGCAGCGTCAAGTCGTCAAACCAGGCCGAACCGGTGTACTCCCAGCGCAGGAGAAGATAGAAGTTGACGAGTTTGACCGGTTTGGCCGGAATGACGTAATGTTCCCCATATTGCCAGTCATGCGTGCCGGTGGCAAAGGTGACGACCTCGCCGTAGAGCCAGGTGTTGTCAGTGTACTGGATGTCGAGGTAGATCGAATAGGCGGGGCCAGGCTGGCCCGTAAGGTTTGCGGCGCGACTCCAGCCGCCGACGTAAAGAGGCTGTGCGGTTGCCTGGTTGAGCACCATCGTCTGTGACGCGCCGCGCTGGTCGCCGGCGCTGCTGTTGGTGAGGCGGATGGAACGGATGCCGCTGTGCGCAACCGCTGCGTCCACGGCGTAGCCCTGCCCAAAGGGCGCCCAATAATCGGCGCTGGTCGGGCTGCCGTTCTCCAGGCCCGGATTGAGCAGCAGGTTGGGCTGGCCTGGCGAGCCGGCTGGCACGACCTCCAGCACAGGCCAACCGTCAACCGGCGCCTGCGCGCCCGCGTGGGCAGCCACGGGTAAAATCAGCAGCGTAAAGATAAGTAACAGAAAAAGACGCACTGTTTGGTCAAGCATAAACTACACTCTGTTTGAACCTCTTATGACTATGCGCGACGGCTCTGCCGGGGTGAAATGCAGGCAAAACCGCCAGTTGACGTTGGCGGGGAGGCGTCGAAGAATGTCTCGGCGCCAGCCATATTGTGCCAGAAGATGCCTGGCCTGGCAAACGTTGCCTGGCGT